>CAZTYV010000068.1:0-15604 GCA_964617675.1 uncultured Halochromatium sp.
CCGCCTTTTGCGCAAGTTATTTGCGGACGGGCCCTAATGCGCTTCCGCTCGGCAGGCGATCTGCCCGGACTCCTCGCCGAGCTTCTCCAGCGCGAAGAACGCGCTCATCTCACGCGCCCAGGCGGCGGCGAGCTTGCTCGATGCCTTGGCCTGCTCGGCAGCATCGAACACGCTCACGGTCACGATACCCGGCAGTCCGTCGCCACCGAGCCCGGTGACGATGACGGAGTAGCTAACGAAGCCGTCGAGCTCTTTGATGCGCGGCATAAAGGTGGTACTCACCTTTTGTCGTACGACGTCCGGCGTTCCCTTGACGAGCTGGTAGCGGCGAATCGAGCAGTACAAGGTTGGGCGCTCCTAGGCAAGGCTCTGAGGACATCTAGCCAAAGATAGCCGATTCCTCGCTGGCCACAAGGCGTTGGGCAGCCTTCCCGAGCGGTTCATCGATCTCGACGACATCGCCGACGTTGCCGTCGACTTGGCGAGCGAGAGCGCGCAAAGCGTCGTCTGTGACGTTAAGTCCCAATGGCTCGGGGCGCGACTCCGCGGAGTCTGCTTCGAATCTTGACCGATCTCTCGCAGAACGCAGACCACTGGCAGATCGTGGCCGAAGGCAGGTCTTCCATGAAGCCATTCATTGCGCTCGCCTCGACGGCGCCGGCGGCTGGCGCCATCCTTGCTGGCGCCGGGCTGTTTGCGTTTCAGATTGATGTCGCGGCGCGTGATGAGCCCCTGGATGTGATTCGCGCCATCGATGAGCGGCAGGCGCTCGATGCGGTGCTCGAACATCAGCCGCTCGGCCTCGTCGGTGGAGATGTCCGGTGCGCCGGTCACCAAGCGAGACAGCGGGGTCATGAACTCGTCGACCGCTCGATCCTCATCAGCATCGGGCACCGGCGTGTCACGGTTCGAGAGCAAACCGGCCAGCACGTTCGAGCCGCTGGCCGTCTCGATCAGGATGCCGGTGATGCCGTGCTGGCGCGCGAAACGCCTGGCTTGGCGGATCGTGGTGCCCATCGGCAGGCACAGCGGCCGGTCGATCACAGCGCTCTGGCTGCGCTTCACCACGGCGACTTCGGCCGCCTGGCGCTCAATGCTCATGCCTCGATGCACGACCCCAATGCCACCGTGCATAGCCATGGCCCGCGCCATGTCGGCGCCGGTGACGCTGTCCATGTTCGACGAAACGATCGGCAGATCCAACGCAACGTCCGCCGTGAGCAGGGACTTGACGCTGATCGTGCGACGGGTGTGCGAATCCGTCTTCTGCGGCCGGAACAGGAAATCGTCGAAGGTCCTGCCGGTCCAGAAAGCCGCCTCGTCGGGCGCGGCGGCGAAGGGATCGTCCACGTTCTGCCACCTGCTCATTGCCATGGGTCAGTCTCAGGTTGCGCTGCGGTCGGACGCGAGCTTGGATCACCGGCCAGCAAGACGACCGCGACTCGTGGATCTTGCTATGTGGTTCGTTATTCGAGCGTAGAGGATCAACGACGCTGGAACAAGCGAGCGGCGACTCCCGCAGAAGCGCTCCACAAGGTCGCCGGCCGTCTCCAGTGCGCTGGCCTGGCACAGGCGCAGGATGGCCCGGGTCTCGTCAACGCCGTCGGGCTCGCCATCGGTCAGCACCAGAACGATGGGCCGCGATATCGGCGACGCATGCTGAGCGGTTTCCTTGTTTTAAGCAGTGCACCTGGTTAGAGTTCCGGCAAGATCACGACCGGGCAGAGGGCAGCGCAGCGATCCATGACGGACGAGATGACTCCGTTGACAACGGCGCCAGTGGCAGCGCCAGCGTTGACGGCCGAGGCGTTGCGAGAGTGGACGGCGGCTTATGCCCAGGAGCTGACGCCGCCGTCCGCCCAAGCGCAGGTGGAGCTGATCCTGTTTCGACTCGGTGATGAGCGCTTCGCCGTGCGCATCGACGACATCGACGAGGTGGCCAACGTCACCGGGGGCGTCGCGGTGGCGCACGCGAGCGCGTTGCTGCTTGGTCTGACCAATCTCCGCGGCGAGGTCTTGCCGCTGCTCGACACGGGCGCCCTGCTGGGTGTCGCTTCTGACTTCTCCCTGGGGCCCCGGAATCGGACGCTGATCCTGCGTGATGCCGGCGGTCGGCGTTGTGGTCTGCCGGTGGATGCGGTGTTGGCCGTCGAGAGCCTGGACCTGGCGCTGTTCCAGCCCTACCCGCGCGCGGCAGGCGCCGCCGCTGAGGGGGGGCTGATCCGTCGCGCCGGCCTGGCCGAGCATGGCGATGGCACCCTGACCTTGGTCGATGCGAGCGCGCTGCAGCGAGAGAGCCTCGAGCACTTTTGAGCGGTCCTTGTTTGACGAACCTTTTCAACCCCGTGCGTGACGTTGGGTGATGCGATGACGAAAGACAACCATGAGGAGTCGCGGGCGGAGGACTTCACCGTGCCCGAGGACGACGGTGTAACCAGCGGCGTGCCCTTCCCGTCGACGAACGAGGACGACGACGAGGGAGCGGACCGGTCGCGGGGGGGCGGCGCTGCGTCCGGTGCTCGCAAGGCGCTGGCGCAAGGGCGTGGTGGCAGCCATCGCGGCCAGTCCCTGCGCACCTTGGGCGGCATGCAGCTGAAACACAAGCTGATGCTGAGCTTCGGGCTGCTGACAGCGGTGATCCTGATCGTCGGCGGCATCGCGATGCTGACCATGCGGGATATCGCCGTCCTTGGGATCGACCAGATTACCGCGCACGCGGGCCTCGCCCGCGAGAGCGATGAGCTGCGCAAGACGGTGGCGCTGATCCATGATGAGGAGAAGGATTTTCTGCTGCTCGAGGATGCCAAGGCAGCCACCGAGGTGGAGCGGCTCAGCGAGCGCGTGAACGCACTGCTGGCCACCCTGACGACGATCTCCAATGATCTCGCGGCCAGCGCCAATGGCGCCGATATCCGAGGGGTTCAGGATGTCAGAGAGGCCGCCGACGCCTATATCGATCGGTTTCGCGCCGTGATCGCCAGCGTGGGCGAGGATCGGCAGGCGCTGGCCGCGCTGGCCGCGGCCGATGCCGATACCCGGGCCGCGCTGGTTGCGGGGATGGATGCGGCGGTTGAGCGTTTCGACGCCCTGGTGGCAGATTTCTGGACCCGTGCCCAGGATGAGCTCGATGATCAGACCCTCGCCGAAGGCCGGCTGCTCGAGCGCTTCGCCCGCGAGCTCGCCGTGGCGCAGGCCGGGCTGGCGGCCTATGTCGCCGGGCATCGGTCTAATTTTCCGGAGCTCGCGCGCGCCACCTTCGGTGAGGTGCTGGCGCAGCTTGATCTGTTGCGCGAGCAGAGCGGCGACCCGAGCCTAAAGCGCGATCTCAGCGAGGCACGCAAGGCCTTGCTCGCGCACGACGTGCTGCTGCGCCAGCGCGTCGAGCAGCAGGCCGCGGCACAGCAGCAGCAGGCCGCGCTGAAACAGGATATTTCGACCCAGAAGGATGCACTGCGGGCGTTGGGGCGCAATCTGAGTGCGCGTGCGGAGGCCCTCTCGAGCGAGGCCTGGAGCGATCTGCGCCGCGACAGCGATACGCTCACGACCCTGGGCAACCGGGCGAAGTGGGTGATCGGCGTCACCGCCAGCATTGGCGTGCTGGTGGGGCTCTTGGTACTGATCCTGATCCCGCGCCCGATCGTGGCCGCGATTGGGCAGCTGGTGGAGGGCGCGCAGCGGATCGCGCGCGGTGACCTGACCACCCCGGTGGAGGTTGCAAGCCGCGATGAGCTCGGCCTGCTCGGGCAGAGCTTCGAGCACATGCGCACCAACCTGCTGGAGCTGGTGCGCCGCATCCAGCGCTCGGCGGTGCAGCTGTCGTCGTCGATCAATGAGATCCAGGCGGCGGCGACCGAGCAGGCGGCCTCGTCCTCGCAGCAGGCGGGCGCGGTGAACGAGCTCTCGTCGTCGCTGAACGAGATGTCGCAGAGTGCCTCGACGCTGCTCTCGTCGGCCGAGAACGTGGGGCATAGCGTCGATGAGATCGCCGGCATCGTCTCCAACGGCAACGCCAAGTCCGAGCAAATGATGCGCTCGATGGATGCGATCGGCGTCTCGACGCGGCAGACGGCGGAGCGCATCAAGTCGCTGAGCGATCGCATGGATGATATCGATGAGGCGGTGAACACCATCTCCGGGGTTGCGGATCAGACCACGCTGCTGTCGCTGAACGCATCCATCGAGGCCAACAAGGCCGGCGAGATGGGCAAGGGGTTCTCGGTGGTCGCGCACGAGATCCGCCGGCTCTCCGATCGCTCGATCGACTCGGCGAGCAACATCAACGCAATGGTGCGTGACATCCAGCGTGCGACCGAGTCCTCGGCGCTGGCCATGGATAAGTCGTCGGAGGAGATCCGCCACGGCGTGGTGCTGGTGGGCGAATCGGCGGAGGCACTCACCCAGATCAACGCGGCCATGGAGCGCATCCAGGAGCAGATGACCATGATCGTCGAGAGCGTGCGGGCGCAGGCCGAGTCCTCGCGCATGGTGCAGAGCACCTCGACCGAGATGCTGTCATCGGCCAACATGGTCTCCAAGGCGGCGAGCCAGACGCGCTCGGTGACCCATGACCTGAGCAACATGGCCGCGCAGCTCTCGGCTGCGGTGGCCGTGTTCGAGACCTGAGTGCGGCCGTGCTCGAGGTCCTGCTCTTCAGCAGCGGTGGCGTCCTCTATCTGAGCCGGCTCGAGCAGCTCGATGAGGTGCTGATGCCGGTGCAGCTCGAGCCTGTGCCCGGGGCGCCGGCCTTCCTGCGCGGCGTGATGAACCTGCGCGGCCGCATGCTGCCGGTGATCTCGATGACCGAGCGCTTCGGCCTAATGCAAGAGGTTGGGGCACAGGCGGTCGGGGCACAGGAGACCGGGGCGCGGCAGGCCGGCTGGACGCGCCGCAGCCGCATCCTGAAGCTGAGCAGCGGTGACTACAGCTACGGCGTCATCGTCGATGCGGTGGAGGGGATTCGCCAGCTCGAGGCGGATGCGGCGCAGGCGCCGGTGTTGGCCGAGCGCGAGGAGCTGCGCTTCCTGGGGGCGCTCTGGCGGTTGGACGGGCGTCTGGTGCAGGAGGTGCGTCTCAATGCCTTGCTCGAGCCCTCGGAGCTTGAGCGCCTGCAGCGGCAGCAGCCGCGGTTGCCGCAATGATGGACTTCCTCGATATCTTCCGCGAGGAGGTCGAGACCAACCTCAAGGAGGCAACGCGCCTGACCTTGGCGCTCGAGAATGGCGAGCCGGCGCGCGAGCAGACCGAGGCCCTGATGCGCGTCTTCCACACCCTCAAGGGCGCGGCGCGGGCGATGCAGTTCGAGGAGGAGAAGCGCAGCGCGCACCTGCTCGAGGACGTGTACCACGATCTGCTCGACGGCAAGACGGATTTCCGCCCTGAGCTCAGCGACCTGAGCCTTGAAGCGATCGACCTGATCCGCTCCCAGGTGGCAGCCAGGCTCGAGGGCACGAGCCTGCCGGACTCGAGCGACCTGGCCGAGCGCACCGCACGCTATCGCGCCGGCGAGCCGCTCGGCCCCCCGAGCCCCAAGGCTGGCGAGGGCGAAGGCAAGGAGCCGGCGTCCGCGCAGCAGCAATCCGGTCCCAAGTCCGGTGAGCAAGCGCCCGCGGACGATCCGTCCTGGTCTGCTGAAGCGGCGTTCGCATCGGCCGCTGAAGACCCCGGCTCCAGGCAGGCGCCCGGTCGACAGGGGCCGGCCGCCGAGGCGAACGACGATATGGGGCGCGAGTCCGATGCTGATGCAGATGCGGGAGCCGATCCGGGTCCGGACCTGGGTGACGATGCGGACGCTGATCAGGACGCTGATGAGGACGTTGGCACCTCGGAGGTGACGGGGCGCGGAGCGGCGCTGCCGGCGAGTGGCGAGGGTGCTCGGGCGCCGAGCCGCCCTGGGCGCGGCGGCGGTGGCTCATCGCGGCGCCGCGCTAGCGTCGCCTACGAGCAGCTCGACCGCCTGCATCGCCTCTCCGGTGAGCTGACGGTCTCGGTGGGTGCCATGGCCGGGCAGCGCGGCCGGGTCCGGCGCCTGGCGCGCGAGCTCGAGCAGGCGATGCGCCAGATCAGCCGTGTGCGCGCGGGCCAGGTGGAGTCGCTGGTCGAGGGTGACGGGGCTGGGGCCGGGACCGGGGCCGGCAGTCAGGATGCGCTCGAGGGTCTGCACGAGCTGTTGCAGCCGGTGATGGAGCGTCTGGAGGCGATCAGCCGCGGCATCGAGGGGCTAAGCCAGGCGCATGATCGCACCGAGGGCCAGCTGCAGCAGCTCGCCGAGCATCTAGTCGACGAGGTGACGCAGGCGCGCCTGGTGCCGCTGAGCGAGCTGCTCGACGACTATCCGCGCATGGTGCGCGATCTGGCGCGCGATCTCGGCAAGCAGGTGGAGCTGCGGATCGAGGGCGAAGCCAACCGCATTGATCGTGCCGTGCTCGAGGCCCTGCGCAACCCGCTGCTGCACCTGGTGAGAAATGCCCTCGATCATGGCATCGAGGCGCCCGCCGAACGACTCGCCGCCGGCAAGGAGGCGAGCGGTCGGCTGGCGATCGAGGCGCAGCAGCTTGGCTCGATGATGCGCGTGCGGGTGGCCGACGACGGCAACGGGATCGACCTCGAGCGGCTGCGCGAGACGGTGGTCAGCAGCGGTCGCACCACCGCCGCCCTCTGGCAGGCCATGGGTCTGGAGGAGCAGATGCAGTTCCTGTTCTTGCCCGGGCTCTCGACCGCGGGCGCGGTCTCCGAGACCTCGGGGCGCGGCTTCGGGCTCGATATCGTCAAGACCGGCCTGGACGCGATGGGTGCGCACATCGGCGTGTTCAGCGAGCGCGGCAATGGCTCCTGCTTCGAGCTGCAGGTGCCGCTGAGTCTGGCGCTGACCCGCTGCCTCCTGGTGTGCGGCGGCCAGCATCGGCTGTTCGGTGATCAGCATTACGCCTTCCCGATGCACGAGGTGCTCTCGGTCAGCCGGCTGGACCCGGCGCAGCTGCGCCGAGTGGACGGTCGCCCGGCCGTGCACCTGGACGGTGAGACCCTCCCGCTCTATGAGCTAAGCCAGCTGTTCGGGCTGGCACCGCTTGCGGACGCGCAAACCGACAAGCATCTGCTGGTGCTGGGCGATGCCGAGCGGCATGGGGCGGTGTTGGTGGAGCGCGTGCTGGATGAGCTCGATGTGGTGACGCGACCGCTGGACGAGCGTCTGGGCAAGGTGCAAGAGGTCTCCGGGCTGACCTTGCTGGATGACGGCGGGCTGGCGTTGGTGGTGGATACGCCGGACCTACTGCAGCGACTTGGGGAGGGCGTCGTGCAGCAGCTCGCGGCTCCACTGGCGGCGCCCGAGCCAGCCAAGCACATCCTGGTGGTCGAGGATTCGGTGACGGTGCGCGAGGTCGAGCGCCATTTCCTGACTCAGGCCGGCTATGCGGTCACCACCGCGGTCAATGGCGTGGATGGGCTGAACAAGGCGAAGGCCGGTGAGCACGATATGGTGGTGACCGATATCGACATGCCGCGCATGAACGGCATCGAGCTGATCCGCACGCTGCGCGGCATGGAGCGGTTTCGCCGACTGCCGGTGATCGTCGTCTCTTACAAGGATCGGTCGGAGGATCGCGATGCGGCGTTGGCGGCAGGGGCGAATCGCTATGTAACCAAGGCCGAGTTCGATACCGATGCCATGCTGACCACGGTGGCTGAGCTGTTGGCGACGATGGGCAAAGCGGATACTGGCTCAGCGGCTGGCTCGGAGTTTGACGCATGAGCGCTACGGCGCGTGCGCCGACCTCGGTGGTGATCGTCAATGATTCGGCGGTCGCGCGCGCGGTCACGGGCGCGGTGGTGCAGGCCTCGGGTGAGTTCGAGCTGCTCGGCAGTGCGAACAACGGCCAGGCGGGTGTCGCGTTGGTCTGCGACAAGCGCCCCGCGCTGGTACTGCTGGATATGCACATGCCGGACATCAACGGGGTCGAGGTCACGCGACGCATCATGCGCGCCTGCCCAACGCGCATCCTGATCTGCAGTGCGACCATCCATCGCAACGCCAGCTTCCTCTTTGACGCGTTGGCGGCTGGTGCCATCGACTTCACCCACACGCCCGCGCTTCAGGCCAAGGCGGGCTCGCAGGTGAGTCGCGAGCAGTTGCTGGCGGCCGGCGCCAAGCTGCTGCACAAGATGCGGCTCGTGATGCGGCTCAGCGCGGCGCCACCGGCTCGCCGCGGTCTTGGGCAGATGGCGGCCCGCTCGGTGGCGGCGCTGGCCGAGGGGGACGGCGCGCGCGTTACCTCGGGGCGGGATGCCTTGGCCGGTTTGCCACCGCTGGTTGCGATCGGTTGCTCCACCGGTGGGCCCTCCACCCTGGCGCGGCTCCTGCGTGCACTGCCCTCGGGGCTGCCGGCCGCGTTTCTGGTCTCTCAGCACATCGAAGCCGAGTTCACCGAGGGTCTGGCGCGTTGGCTGAGCGAGGAGACCGGCAAGCGGGTGCGCGTGGTGCGCGGCGGCGAGCGTCCGCTGCCAGGACAGGTCTATCTCGCCGCGGGCGGACGTCGGAACCTGACGCTGGCGGCTTGGGGCGTGCTGCGCTACGAGCCCTCGGGCGATGCGGTCTATTACCCGAACATCGATCGGATGATGATCACCGTCGGCTCGCAATTGGGCCCGCGCGCCTGTGGGGTGATCCTGACCGGGCTCGGCGATGACGGCGCCGCCGGGCTGGCGGTACTCGCCGCGGCCGGCGGGCGGGTACTGGTGGAGGACCCGGCGCGTGCGGTGATCGAGGGCATGCCGCAGGCGGTGATCCGGCGCGGACTGGCCACCCATGGGCAGAGCATCGAGGATCTGGCCTTGAGCATCGCTGGCTGGGCGCGAGGGGTGCGATGATCGGCGCCAGCGTCAATCAGGCGGTGCGGGATTGGATCCGCTCGGTCAGCGGCATCGCAATCAACGATGCCAATGCGGCGCCGGTCGAGCTGGCGATCCGGCTCGAGGCCGAGCGTCTGCGCATCAGTGCGGAGGCGCTCATCACTGGCGTGATGAGCGGTCGCCTGGAGGCGCAGCCGCTGATCGATGCGATCACCACCAACGAGTCCTATTTCTTTCGCGCCGAGCGGCAGATGGCGCTGACCGTGAATGAGCTGCTGCCAGAGCGCCTCAGGCAGGAGCCTGGGCGCGCACAGCGCGTGCTCTCGCTGCCCTGCGCGCGCGGCGAGGAGCCTTACAGCATCGCCATGCTGCTGCGGGAGCGGGGGATTGCTGACGCATCGGTGGCGCTGGTGGGTGCGGACATCTCGGCGCGCTGTCTGGCCGATGCGCGCCGCGGCGAGTACAGCGCGCTGGCGCTTCGACGCACCGATGCAGAGCGCGCTCAGCGCTGGTTTCGTGCGGTGGCCGGGCGTCGCTATCGGCTCGATCCGAGCATCCTGGCGCGGGTCAGGCTGCATCGGCTGAACCTGCTGAGCGAGTCGGTGGTGGCGCTTGAGGGACCGTTCGACATCATCTTCTGCCAGAACCTGCTGATCTATTTTGATGAGCCGACGATCGTGCGCGCGCTCGGCATCCTCGGGCGGCTGATGCGCAAGGATGGCTGGCTGTTCGTCGACCACAGCGAATGGAATCTGCCGCGCGCGAGCTTTGTGATGCAAGAGCGCGGCGGCTGCGTCGGTTTCCGCCCGATGGCCGTGCTTGGCGAGCGTCGCGCCGCAGCCGAGCCTGCGCCGCGGCCCCAGGCAGCGCCGCCGCGAGCGAGCGCGCCGGCCGGTGCCGTCGGTGCCGTGGCTCGCGTGGGTTCAGCTGGGCTGGGTGGCGCGCCGGCTAGCGGCCAGACCGGCGGTGAGCGAGCCGGTGATCAAGGCGGCGATCGGGCGCGGCCGAGGGTCGATGGCGGCGCCCGTGCGCGAGCATCCCCGGTGGGCGCTGCGCTTGGCCCAGGGCCTCGATCCGACCAGCGTGCCGAGACGCCGTCGGCCTTAGCGGCGGCGGGCGACGACCCAGGCGCACTGCTCGATGCCTACGACGCGGTGCTCGCGCGACGTCCCCGGGACCCGAGCGCGCTGCTCGGTAAGGCCCGGGTGCTCGCCGATGGCGGCGACGAGCTTGAGGCCCTGGAGGTCTTGGAGTTGCTGATCTCGGCGATCGAGCAGGGACGGGTGCAGCCGAGCCGCGACGAGCGCGTCGAGGCGCTGGCCTTGTTCGGGCTGTTGTTGCAGCGTAAGGGGCTCGGGCGGCTCGCGAACGGCTACTTTGACCAGCTTGCCCGGCTCGCGCCCCAACATCCGGTCTTGCGGCTGCGGGGGGCCCGCGATGCCTGAGTCGGGCGCCTTCCGCGTGCTGATCGTCGAGGATTCGCCGACCATGCGGGCGGTCTGCCAGCGCGCGTTGGAGAATGACGGCCTGATCTGCGAGACCGCGGCCAGCGGTGAAGAGGGCCTGAGCCGGCTCGAGGAGGCACTGGCGGAGGGGCAGCCGTTCCAGGGGCTGCTGTTGGATTGGCTGTTGCCGGGGCTCGATGGCGCCGAGGTGCTCGAGCGCATCGGTGAGGACCGACGCTTCGACCCGCTGGCGGTGATGATCTTCACCGAGCGCCCGGATCATCGCGCCTACGAGCTCGCGACCCAGCGCCCGAACAACGACATCCAGCTCAAGGAAGACCTGACGCTGCTGCCGTATCGGATGCGCAAGTTCCTGACCACCTACAGCGATATCGGTGGCATGGGGGATTGGCGCGCCCGGCAGCTACTGAAGAATCGCGACAACGTTAGTGGCACGGTGCTCTTCGTCGACGATTCGCCCACCGTGCGCGCCAAGTACGGCGAGCTGCTCAGCAGCAACGGCTACGAGGTCCTGCTGGCCGGCTCGATGCAGGAGGCGCTGGAGCGGGCGCGGCGCGAGCGCCCACAGTTGGCGATCGTCGATTACTTCATGCCAGGCGGTAATGGCGACGAGCTCTGCCGTGCGCTGCTCGCCGATGATCGCACCAGCGACATCACCGTGGTCATGCACTCGCAGCGGCGTGAGGTGGTCGAGGAGTCGCTCGATGCCGGCGCCATCGACCTGATCTGGAAGAACGATCCGGTCAACATCTTCCTGATGCGCGTGGCCTCGATCATGCGCACGCTGCGCGCGGCCCGTCAGGCCAAAGACCTCGACATCCTGTTCGCGGCGACGCAGGCGCTGGATATCGGCGTCATGTCCTACGCCGATGGCGCCTGGCAGGACTTCAACGACACCATGCGCCGCTTCGTTGACGATTGCGGCAGCCTCTCGGTGTTCGACCCGGCCAGCGGCCCCTGCCTGCCGCGCCGGATCGAAGACCGGCACGGGCGCCGACGGGCGTTCAACATCCATGCGATCTCGGTCTCAGCGGCCGACCGGGTGGTCTTGATCCAGGACGCCACAGCGGCGGTCGATCAGGCCGACGCGCTGGCCCGGGCGCGCGATGAGGCCTTCGAGCTGGCCGAGGCCAAGAGCCAGTTCCTGGCCAACATGAGCCACGAGATCCGCACCCCGCTGAACGGGGTCATCGGCATGCTGGACCTGCTGCGCGGCACCCGGCTCGATGCCCAGCAGCTGCACTTTCTCGACGCCGGGCTCTCCTCGGCCGAGGCGCTGCTGAGCGTGATCGGCGACATCCTCGACTTCTCCAAGATCGATGCCGGCAGGCTGGAGCTGGAGCACGCGCCGTTCGCGCTCCCGGACCTGGTCGAGGAGACGGTGCAGATGCTCGCGGCCAAGGCCGCCGACAAGGGCCTGGAGATGATCTGCGACGTGCAGCCCGATGTGCCGCTCGGTGTGGTGGGTGATGCGAATCGGCTGCGCCAGGTGCTGGTGAACCTGCTCGGCAACGCGCTGAAGTTCACCGCTGAAGGCGAGGTGGTGCTGCGGGTGTCGCTGCAGCAGCGCGAGGCCGATCGGCTGCACGTTGGCTTCAGCGTGAGCGATAGCGGCGAAGGCATCGATGCGGCCGCGCAGGGGCAGATCTTCGAGGCCTTCCGCCAGGCCGACAACAGCACCACGCGCCGCTTTGGCGGCACCGGCCTGGGCCTGGCGATCTCGAGCCAGCTGACGCAGATGATGGGCGGCGAGCTGACCGTGGAGAGTGCGCCTGGGCAGGGTAGCACCTTTGCGTTCACGGCCTGTTTCGGTGCGCTCCCCGAGGGCGAGCAGCCGCCGGCCTGGACCGCGGCCGACCTGCAGGTGCTCGAGGGTAAGCAGGTGTTGGTGATCGAAGACAATGCCACTAACCGGCTCTATCTGCGCAGCCTCTGCGAGGGCTGGCAGATGCGAGTCGGCGAGGCCGCTGATCCGCAGCAGGCGCGCTTGGCGCTTGCCGATGGGCCGGACCTGATCCTGCTCGATCACCGGATGCCGGGCTGCGACGGGCTCGAGCTGTTGCGCGAGCTGCGCACGGGCTCGGAGACTGGAACATCTGGGCCACCTGGGGCACCGCCGGCACTCTTGCTGACGACGATGGGCGAGCAGATCGATGAGCGACAGGCGCAGGCCCTGGGGGTGCTGGAGTCCTTGGTCAAGCCGATCCGCCGGCGGGCGCTGTTCGAAGCGCTGATGCGGGCCCTGGGCGCTGCTGATCGCCGCCGAGCGACGCCCCTGGCGGCGCAGGTGCGCGCCGATGCGCTGCCGCGGCTGGATGGATATCGGGTGCTGGCGGTTGAGGATAATCTTGTGAATCAGGAGGTGATCAAAGGTATCCTGCGGCGCGCCGGTGCTGAGGTGGAGCTCGCCGAGAATGGTGCGCTGGCGCTGGAGCGCCTGGCCGCAGAGCGATTCGATGTGGTGCTGATGGATTGCGAGATGCCGGTGATGGATGGGCTCAGCGCAACCCGCGAGCTGCGCGTGCGTGAGTCGGCCCAGCCGGGGGTCCAGCCGGGGGGCCGTCCAGAGGGCTCCGGTGCGGAGGGAGCCCAAGCGCATCAGCTTGTGATCGCGCTCACGGCCCATGCGGTGCCGGCGGAGCGAGAGCGCTGCTTCGGCGCCGGGATGGACGACTATCTGTCGAAACCGGTGCGCGCCGGTGATCTGATCCGCACCATCCTGAGGCACACCGGCGAGCGCCCGCGGGCGGCTGGGATGGCAGCGAACAGCAACCCGGAAGGCGACGGCGGCCAGCCGATGTCGGGAGCCGACGCCGCAAGCGTGGCAACGGCTGCCAGCAGCGGTGGTGATGAGGCGCATCCCGAACCGCCAGTGGCCGGGTCAGGGGACAGCGCGCCGGACCCGGTGCTCGATACCTCGGTCTTGGACGGATTGCGCGAGGCGATCGGCGATATCCAGTTGGTGGTCGAGGCCGCGGTCGCCGATCTGCCCCGGCGCCTGGAGCGCTTGGAGCAGGCGGCCGCCGCCGGCGACAGCGATGCCCTCGGCAAGGGCGCGCATACGCTCGCCGGCTCGCTCGCCAATCTGGGCGCCCGCGTCGCGGTGGAGCGGGCGCGGGAGCTGGAGCAGCGGGCTAAGGCGGGTCGGGTTGATCCGGACCTCGTCGCTGGCGCGCTGAGCGCGGCCCGAGACGCGGAGCGCGCCTTGCGACGTCTTCTCGAGCGAGAGGGCCATGATGATGCTGAGTGATCATCCATCAGGACAGAGTATGAGAGCGCTGGTGGTCGATGATGACCCCGTGCTGCGCCTGGCGGTGGCGCAATTCGTCGAGCGCATCGGTTTCGTCGCGGATGTGGCCGAGGACGGCGGGATGGCGTTGGAGCGCTTCAAGGCGCAGCCACCGGATATCGTGCTGCTGGATGCGGCGATGCCCGAGGTGGACGGCTTCGAGGCTTGCGCGGCGATTCGCGCGCTGCCCGAAGGCGCTCATGTGCCGATCATCATGATCACCGTCTATCACGACGAGGAGAGCGTCGACAAGGCGTTCGAGGCCGGCGCCGACGAGTTCATCACCAAGCCGATCCATTGGGCCGTGCTGCGCAATCGCGCGCTCTATCTGGTGACGGCCTACCGGGCGCAGCGGCAACTGCGCGATGATCACGCGTTCTTCCAGAGCCTGGTGGATTCGATCCCGGACCCGACGGTGGTGGTCGACTGCGATCTGCAGGTGCGTTGGCTGAACCACGCCGCGCGCGGCTTCTTTATGCTGGAGGCGGTCGAGCTCGGCAAACCCTTGGCGCTGGCCGTCGACGCGGTGCTGCGTGATGGGAAGCAGCAGCCTGCCGCGGACGTGCTCGATGAGATCCTCGGGCTCTCGGCGCCGGAAGAGGCGGAGCCGACGGTGCTGATGCGCTCGGATGCGCAGGATCGGCACTGGTTCGCCCAGCTGATCCTGCGCGTGCTGCGGGGTGGCCTCGGTGAGCCGCACGGCTTCATCCTGCGCCTGCAAGACGTGACCGAGCGCGAGCGCGAGCGTGAGCGTCTGCAACGCGAAGCCCACACCCAGGGGGACCTCGCGCGCCAGGATTCACTGACCGGTCTCGCCAACCGGCGCCGTTTCGAGGAAGAGTTGCGCGCGCTGCTGCGGCAGCGGCGCGATGCGCCGCGAAAGCGCTTGGCGCTCTTGTTCATGGACCTGGACGGATTCAAGGCGATCAACGACAGTCACGGGCACGGCGCCGGTGATGAGCTGTTGCGAAGGATTGGCGGTCGATTGCAGGGCTTGGTGCGGCACTCGGACCTGGTGGCCCGTATCGGTGGCGATGAATTCGGTGTGCTCTTACCGGAGGCCCAAGACGAGAGCAGTATTCTTCAGCTGGCCGAGCGTCTGCTCGAGAGCGTTCGAGAGCCGGTGCGGTTGGCAGGGGTCAACTGCGTGGTGAGCGCGAGCATTGGCGTTGCGGTCTTTCCGGATCATGCACTGGACGCCGAAAGGCTGCTCAAGGCAGCGGATACCGCCATGTACGCGGTGAAGCACTCGGGCAAAAGCGGCGTTCGGTTTGCGCACTCCAGTGGTTAGTCGTTGCGCGCCCGATGCGAGCTTGTTCGGGTCACAATCGCTGCTACGTCCTCGGGCCGATTCAGATTCGCGAACGGACTCGGGTGCTGGCAAAAGCGGGCGATGGCGACCTGGTGGCGCGCTGTCCAGCCGAGCACGCTGCGTCCCCCGGCGGCGAGGTAGGCGCGCAGATCGGGCGCGAGCTCACTGGGGATCAGGGCGTGGAGTGGATGGCTGCGCACCGGGTCCGCGGCGATGGCGAGGCGGGCCTTGCTGGTCTGCAGCGCCGCGGCGAGGCGTATCCCGAGATCGGGTGGGATCAGGGGCGTGTCGCAGGGGGTGACGAGCAGCCAGGGCAGGGATGTGCCGATGTGCTCGAGCGCCGCCGCGATCCCGGCGAGCGGACCTTCGAAGGCGGGGCCTGGCCGCTGCGGGGCGATCGCGCGCTCGGGCGCTTGCTGCTCGGCGGGCTGCTGCGCGGCTGGTAAGGGCGAGTGCGGTTCGGGCGAGGACGGGGAGTCGAGCGGGGCGTCGGCGACGACGGGCCAGCCAAGGGTGGTATAGCGCTCGAGGTGGCGGTTGGCGCTGATGATCAGGCTCGAGACTTGGGGGCGCAGCGCCTTGGCAACCCAATGGACGAGCGGGTGACCGCCGATCTCGATCAGGCCCTTGTCGACGCCGCCCATGCGCCGTGCCGCACCACCGGCAAGGATCAGGCCGATGATCCGTTCGGGG
>CAZTYV010000068.1:15704-16783 GCA_964617675.1 uncultured Halochromatium sp.
TCGGGCTCAGAAGGGTCGGGCTCAGGGGGCCAGGCGCTCGATCTGCCAGGGGGCATCGGACGCCTCGCGGCGGTAGCGAAAGCGATCGTGCAGGCGGTTCTCGCGCCCCTGCCAGAACTCGATGCTGTGCGGGATCACGCGGTAGCCACCCCAGAAATCCGGCAGTGGGATCTCGCCGTCGGCGAAGCGCTGCTTGATCTCGGCGACCTTCTGCTCGAGCAGCGAGCGCGAGCTGATCACCTGGCTCTGCGGTGAGGCCCAGGCGCCGATGCGGCTGCCCCGTCCGCGGGTGATGAAGTAGCGCAGCGACTCGCTGGTGGGGATGCGCTCGGCAGTGCCGAGGATGATGACCTGGCGGGCGAGTGCGACCCAGGGGAAGAGCAGCGAGACGCGACTGTTCTGTCCGATCTGGCGTGCCTTGGCGCTGTGGTAGTTGGTGAAGAAGACGAAGCCCTTGGCGTCGTAGAGCTTCAGCAGCACGGTCCGCAGGCTCGGCTGGCCGTCGCTGTCGACGGTCGCCAAGGCCATCGCGTTCGGCTCCGGGAGGCGACAGCTGAGCGTGTCCTGATACCAGTGCTCGAATTGCGCCACCGGGTCGGTCTCGAGGTCCTCTCGGTCGAGGCCGCGCTCCATGGCCTGGATGCGAAAGTCGGCCGGGTCGGGCGTGGTCCGTTCCGGGGTCTGCAAATACGCCATCGCGGATACTTACTCGCCGCGGCTCTGCAACAGGGCGTTGATCTCTGCCTCTGCGGCGGCCCAGTCGGCGGCGTGGTCGCCGGGGGCGAAGCCGCGTTTCTCGGCGATGTAGTAGGCCGCCTCTTGGATCATGCGGTAGCGCTCTTCGGGGCTGATCTCGGTGACGGGCTTGAGGGTAACGGGGCGCTCCTGCAGGGGCTTGGATTCAGTGGCGGCCTTTGGCGAGGGCCGGGCGGTGGTCCTCTGGGCGGCGGCCTTTTTGCTGGCGGTCTTCTTGGAGACCGGCGGACTGCTTGGGTGTGTGGCAGTGGCGCTGGCGCTGGGGGCTGCGGCGACGCTGGTGGCGCTGGCCTTGACGACCTTCTTCTTGGTCGTCGGCTTGG
>CAZTYV010000069.1:0-14330 GCA_964617675.1 uncultured Halochromatium sp.
TAGCCCGAGCGGTGGGCGCTCCACCTATTGGGCGCAAACCACCATCGCCCCATTGCCGAGTGATGATGGCTCCTTACTCGGCTTTGTCGCGGTGCAGCGCGATGTGAGCCGCGAGGTGGCCGAGGAGACCCGTCGCGAGCGCGAGACACAGACGGCAGAGGCGCGCGCGCGCGCGGCCGAGTTCCTGCAGGGCAGCGGGCGCTTGGAGCAGCGCCTCGGTGACGCCCTCGAGGCCGTGCGCAGTCTCGCCTCACTCCAGCTCAATGGAGCGGCGCTGATCCTGGCGCGGCGAGACGACGGTGACTACGCCGTCAAGCTCGAGCGCGGCATCCCGCCAGCGGGCGTGCAGGATGCCTTGCGCGAGCCCGACCTGGATGAGCTCGAGGCCATCTATGTGCCAGCGCTGAGGGGTATTCTGGTGCCGATTGCACAGGCCGGCTCGCTGGTCGGCGGGGCCTGGCTCGGGGTCAACGGCGAGCCCGAGCTTGGCAGCGTCGAGGTCGGGCTGCTGTCGCTGCTCGCGGGGATGCTGGGGGTCGCGATCGCGGATGACCGTGCCCGTACCGAGGCGGAGCGCGCGCGGCTCGCGGCCTTGGAGGCGGTTGAGGCCAAGTCGCGCTTCCTGGCCAATATGAGTCACGAGATCCGCACGCCGATGAATGGCGTGCTCGGCATGCTTGAGATGCTCTCGCAGACGCGACTCGACCGTGATCAGCAGGACTACGTCGAGACCGCGCTTGGCTCGGCCGATGCGCTGCTCACGGTCATCAACGACATCCTCGACTTCTCCAAGATCGAGGCCGGCAAGCTCGATCTGGAGCGGGTCCCGTTCGACGTCCGATCCTTGGCCGAGGACGTCGCAACGCTATTCTCGGCGCGCAATCAATCCGCCGCGCTCGAGCTGGCCTGCTACGTGCCCGTCGACCTCGAGACGCGCGTGATCGGCGATCCAACCCGGCTGCGACAGGTGCTCAATAACCTGATGGGCAACGCCGTGAAGTTCACCGAGCGCGGCGAGGTCGTGCTGCGGGTGCGCCGCGAAGAGGGCCCCGGGCATGATGGGCCAAAGAAGGTTGATCAAGCGAGGGGCGGCCAAGCAGAGGGCGGCCAAGCAAAGGCCGGCCAAGCAAAGCTGATGCTGCGCTTCGAGATCAGCGACACGGGGATCGGCATGACCGAGGAGCAGCTGGGACGCCTGTTCTTGCCGTTCATGCAGGCCGACGGATCGATGACGCGACGGTTCGGCGGCACCGGGCTCGGGGTGGCCATCTCCAAGCAGCTGGTTGAGCTCATGGGCGGTGAGATCGGTGCCGAGAGCACGGAGGGCCAGGGCTCGACCTTCTGGTTTCGCATCCCCTTGGCCCGCCAAGAAGACCAGTCCTCCGCGCGCGAGCTCGATGGCCTCCGTGGCCTGAGGGTGCTCGCGGTCGATGATAACGCCACCAACCTGACCATCGTTTCCCATTATCTGCAGAGCTGGGGGATTCAGTCCGAGAGCGTCTCCGACGGCTTCGAGGCGCTGAGAGTACTGCGCCAAGGCGTGCAATCTGGGCAGCCGTTCGCGGTGGTGATCTTGGATATGCAGATGCCGCAGATCGATGGGCTGACGCTGGCGCGCCTGATCAAGGCCGACCCGAGTCTTTCCGCGACGGAGCTGCTGATGATCAGCTCGGTGGGGCAGAGTGACGCGGAATTGTCCGCGGCCGGCGTCAGGTTCAGCCTGTCCAAGCCGATTCGCCAGTCGAACCTGCACGACGCCCTCGCGCAGATGGTTTGCACGGATGCCACCCGCGGGCGCTCTGGGCTCGATGCCGAGGCATCACCCGAGACGGACCCGGCGCCGACCTTGAGCGGTCGTTTACTGCTGGTCGAGGATAATCAGATCAATCAGCGGGTGGCGCTCTCGATGTTGAAGCGTCTCGGGCTCGACGCCGAGGTCGCGGACGACGGCCAGCAGGCGCTGGCCTTGACCCAGAAGGGGCGCTACAACCTGATCCTGATGGACTGCCAGATGCCGAACATGGACGGCTTCGAGGCCAGCGCCGAGCTGCGTCGGCGCGAGCAGGCCGAATCAAGACCGAGAACGGTGATCGTTGCCCTGACCGCCAATGCGATGCAAGGCGATCGAGAGCGCTGTATCGCCGCCGGTATGGACGACTATATTCCCAAGCCGCTCAAGCTTGAGCGGTTGCGCCGTTGTCTCGAGCGCTGGCTGCCGCCGCAGGCCGCCCACGACCCAGCAACGGGCTCGTCAGCGAGCGCCGATCCGCTTGCCGATGCGCTGACCGCGCTGGCGGTCGATCCAGACGCAATGGATAACCTCAAGGATCTCCTCGGTGAGGGCTATGGGCGCTTTCTGGACCTGTTCGCGGACAAGACCGAGGAGCTGATGCGTAGCGTGCAGCTTGCGGTGGACGCGCGCGATGGGGCCGCGCTCGCGGCGGCTGCCCATGCCCTGAAGGGCAGCGCTGGCAACCTGGGCGCAAGCGAGCTGTTCACGCTCGCCCAGCGCCTGGAGCAGCGCGGACGCACCGTGGACTTCCGCGATATCGAGCGTCTCATCGACCACAGCTGGCAGGCGCATCGCCATGTGTTGGCGGATGTTGCCCGTCTGCGGGCCCTCGAGCCGGCGGACGGCGCCGAGCATTTGGCCTAGCGCGTCGATGCGGGCCGGCCATCGAGGCCGAGGTCGTGATCTCCTCAGCCGTGCGGAAGTTGACGCAGGGCCGCCGCCGTATGGCCGCTGCCGCTGGCGATCAGCTCGGCTGGGCGACCGGCGGCAACGAGGCGCCCGCCGTCGCGTCCCGCCTCCGGACCCAGGTCGATGATCCAGTCAGCAGCGGCGATCAGGTCCAGATCGTGCTCGATGACGATGACCGAATGACCAGCGGCCACCAGGCGCCGCAGTACCCCGATCAGGCGCTCGGTATCGGCCATGTGCAGCCCGACGGTCGGCTCATCGAGCAGATAGAGCGTCGGGCGGTTGCTGCCGCCAGCGAGGCTGGGGCGCGCCTTGGCCAGCTCGGTCACCAGCTTCAGGCGCTGCGCCTCGCCACCGGAGAGCGTCGGGCTGGCTTGGCCGAGCGCGAGGTAGCCGAGTCCGACCGCCTGCAGCAGCTCGAGCGGATGGCGGATGCCAGGGTGGGCGTGGAACAGCCCGACCGCCTCGTCGATGCTCATCGCGAGCACGGCGCCGATGTCCTTGCCCAGATAGCTGATCCGGCGCGTCTCGGCATTGAAGCGGGTGCCGCCACAGAGCTCGCAGGGTAGCTTGACCTCTGGCAGAAAGCTCATCTCGATGCGCTGAACGCCTTGGCCCTCGCAGGCGGGGCAGCGCCCGCCATGGGTGTTGAACGAGAAGCGCCCCGGTCCCCAGCCGAGCATCCGCGCCTCGGGGGCGGCGGCGAACAGACGGCGGATGCGATCCCAGATGCCGATGTAGGTCGCCGGGCAAGATCGCGGTGTCTTGCCGATCGGGGTTTGGTCGACCTCGAGCACGCGGCTCAGGCTGTGCCAGCCGTGCAAGCCGCGGCAGCCGACGAGCTCGTCCTTGCGGGCGCGAGCACCGCCAAGGCGCTGCCGGTCAAGCAGGTGTTTGAGCGAGGCGCCGAGCACATCGCGCACCAGGGTCGACTTGCCGGAGCCCGAGACGCCGGTCACGCAGACGAGCTGAGCGAGTGGAATCCGCAGGTCGAGCGCTTGCAGGTTATGCAGCGAGGCGCCCTCGATCTCGAGCCAGTGCCCGGCCGAGGCGGCCGTCTCGGTCTCGCTGACCTCGTCTGGCAGAGGATGGTGGCTGCGGTTCGATGCACGCGCGAGATAGCGTCCCGTCAGCGAGGCCGGGTCGGCGGCGAGGGCGGCGGCGTTTCCTCGGGCGACAATCGCTCCCCCATGGCGTCCGGCGCCGGGACCGAGGTCGATGATCTCGTCGGCCGATCGCATGGTAGCGGCATCATGCTCGACCACGATCAGGCTGTTGCCCTTGGCCTTGAGGGCGGCCAGGGTCTCGAGCAAGCGCGCATTATCGCGCGCATGCAGACCGATGCTGGGCTCATCGAGGATGTAGCAGACGCCGCGCAGGTTAGAGCCGAGCTGCGCGGCGAGTCGGATGCGCTGCGCCTCGCCGCCGGAGAGGGTTGGCGCGGCGCGATCGAGGCTCAGGTAGCCAAGCCCGAGCCGCTCGAGGAAGCCGAGGCGTGCGCTGACCTCGGGCAGCAGATCACGCCCGATGGCGGCCTCGCGCTCGCTGAGCCTGAGCTCGGCGAAGAACCGACTGGCATCGGTCACGCTCAGGGCCGAGAGCGCGGCGATCGAACGCCCGCGAAAGGTCACCGCCAGTGCCTCGGGTCTCAGCCGTTGGCCCTGGCAGCTTGGGCAGGTCATCGCCGCGTCTCCAGCGTCGCGATCGCCGTCGCTCAGGAGCCATTGACCCTCCTCGCCGCTCTGCTCGGCATCGAACCCTTTAAGCAGCAGGCCGGTGCCGAAGCAGGCGGGACACCAGCCATGCTTCGAGTTGTATGAGAACAGGCGCGGATCGGGCTCATCGAAGCCGAGCCCGCAGCTCGGGCAGGTGCGTTGGGTCGAGTAGGTCCGCGGCGCGGTGGCTGGCGCTGCCCCCGCGACCGATTCGGCATCGATGATCCGCACCAGTCCCTTGCCGAGGGTGAGCGCCTCCTCAAGCTGCGCCGAGAGCTGGGAGCGGTGCGCGCCGTCGATCTCGATCGGCGAGAACGGCAGGTCGATCCAGTGGTCGCCGAAGCGGTCGAGCGCCGGCCAGGGCGCGACCGGTCGCAGCTCGCCATCGACGAAGAGCTGCTCGGCACCGCGACGCTTGGCCCAGTCGGCGAGCTCGGCATAGCTCCCCTTGCGCGCGATCACCAGCGGCGCCAGCAGGATCAGGCGCTGGCCCAGGTAGTCCTGGCTGATCCGCTCCAGGATCTCGGCGGGGCCCTGCGGCTGGATCGGGACGCGACAGTCCGGGCAATGCTGAAGGCCGAGCTTGACGTAGAGCAGGCGCAGGAAGTGATGGATCTCGGTGGCGGTGCCGACCGTGCTTTTTTGCCCGCCGCGGCTGCTGCGCTGCTCGATCGCAACCGTCGGCGGGAGACCGAAGATCGCGTCGACATCGGCGCGCGCGGCCGGCTGCACGAACTGCCGGGCGTAGGCATTCAGCGATTCCAGGTAGCGACGCTGGCCCTCGGCGAACAGGATGTCGAAGGCGAGGGTGCTCTTGCCGCTGCCGGAGACGCCGGTGATGACGATGAATTGCTCGCGTGGGATCGACAGGGTCAGATCCTTGAGGTTGTGCTCGCGGGCGTGGCGGATCAGGATCGCTTGCTCGCGGTCGATGGCGTCGATCGAGTCCTGGACGCCGGCCGTTGATCCAGTGGCGTCGACGAGCGCCGCCTCGCGATCTAGAGCGCTCGCCGCGCGCAAGGCCTGGCCGGTATGGCTCGCCGGATGCTCGGCGAGCCCGCGCGGTGTGCCACAGGCGATGACCTCGCCGCCACCGTCGCCACCCTCGGGGCCGAGATCGATGATCCAGTCCGCGGCCAGCATCAGATCGAGGTTGTGCTCGATCACAACGAGCGAGTGGCCGGCGTCGATCAGCTGGCGGAAGGCGTGGAGCAGGGTGGCGATGTCGGCGAAGTGCAGCCCGGTGGTCGGCTCGTCGAGCAGAAAGAGAAACCCTGGACGGTTCGGGACCGCATGATCGCTCGAGCCTTGGTGTGCTCCATCGTTTGCGCCATGCGGGGGGCGCTTGGGCGAGGCGCGCTTGGGCGGGGGGCGCTGGGGCTTGCGGCGTGCGCGCTTGGCGAGCTGTCCCGCGAGCTTGAGCCGTTGTGCCTCACCGCCGGAGAGGGTCGGCACCGGCTGGCCCAGGCGCAGGTAGTCGAGGCCGACCTCGACCAGCGGCTGTAACCGGCGCACCAGATCGGTCTCGTCGACGAAGGCGGCAAGCGCCTCGGCGACCGTCATCTCCAACACCTCGGCGATGTTCGGCCCGCGTGCCGCTGCGCGTTGGGGCGCAAGGCGGACCTCGAGGACCTCGGGTCGGTAGCGCCGCCCGTTGCAATCCGGGCAGCGGAGGTAGACGTCGGAGAGGAACTGCATCTCGACATGCTCGAAACCGGAGCCCGAGCAGGTTGGGCAGCGCCCGGGACCGGCGTTGAAGCTGAAGTGCCCTGCCTTGAAGCCGCGCTCGCGGGCCAGTGGCGCGGCCGCGAACAGCTTGCGCAGCGGATCGAGCGCACCGATGTAGCTCGCCGGATTGGAGCGCGAGCTGCGTCCGATTGGGGCTTGATCGACCATCAAGACGTCGTCGATCAGTGCGGCGCCCTCGACGGCCTCGCAGGCGCCGAGGGCCCCTTCCGGATGTCCCTTCTGCTTGGCCAGATGGTGGAACAGCACCTGCTGCACCAGCGTCGATTTGCCTGAGCCGGAGACGCCGGTGACCACCACCAGGCGCTGCAGTGGGATCTCGAGATCGATGTGCTTGAGATTGTGCTCGCTGGCGCCGCGAATCCGCAGCCGAGGCTCGTCGGCTCCGGGCGCTTGCGGCTCCCGCGGCGCGCCGACCCGACAACGGCCGGCGAGGAAATCACCGGTCACGGATCTCGGCGCCCGCAGCAGGGCCGCCGGTGTCCCCTGGAAGACGAGCCGGCCGCCGCGCTCGCCAGGTCCGGGACCGATGTCAATGATCTGATCCGCAGCGCGCATCACCTGCGGGTCGTGCTCGACGACCAGCAGCGTATTGCCCTGATCACGCAGGCGTTGCAGGATGCGCACGACCCGGTCCATGTCGCGTGGATGCAGGCCGATGCTCGGTTCGTCGAGCACGAAGAGGGTATTGACCAGGGCCGTGCCGAGTGCGGTCGTGAGGTTGATGCGCTGCACCTCTCCGCCCGAGAGGGTGCGCGACTGCCGCTCCAGGGTCAGATAATCGAGCCCAACCTCGGTCAGGTAGTGCAGCCGGGCCCGGATATTGACGAGCAGCAGCTCCATGGCCTGGTCGAGGCCGCCGGGCAACGCGAGCGCGTCGAAGAACCGAGCCAACCTCGCGATCGGCAGGCTCATGAGGTCCTGGATGTTCAAGCCGGGCAGGCCGAGCCAGGCCGTTTCCGGCAGGCGGCTGCGCGCATGACGGAAACGCTGCGCGCGATCGAGCGCCGCATCGGCCAGTGCATGGTCGCCGATGCGAAAATCGAGCGCTGCATCCTTGAGTCGGGCGCCGCCGCACGCGGGGCAGGGGTCGTAGCTGCGGTAGCGTGAGAGGAGCACCCGCACATGCATCTTGTAGCTGCGCCCTTCGAGCCAGTCGAAGAAACCGCGGATGCCGTACCAGACGCGCGCCCCCGGGTCTTCGCTCCAGTCGCCCTCTCCCTCGAGCACCCAGTGGCGATCGGTCTCGCTGAGCTGAGCCCAGGGCAGGTCGGTGGGGATGCCGCGGCGATGCGCGAACGCGATCAGGTCCTCTTGGACCTCGGTATAGCCGTCTGATTGGATGGGCTTGATGGCGCCGTCGAGCAGCGACTTGCGCGCATCCGGCACCACCAGGTCCCAATCGATGCCGATGACACGGCCGAAGCCACGGCAGGTCTCGCAGGCACCGACCGGGGAGTTGAACGAGAACAGGCTTGGGATCGGGTCGCGGTAGTCGATCCCGCAATCGGGGCAGTGCAGGTCGCGCGAGAAGCGCCAAGGCTCCCCAGGGTTGCGCTCGGCATCGAGCGGGTAGACGCGCAGGCGGCCACCGCCGTGCTCGAGTGCGGCTTCCAAGGCCTCGATCCCGCGGCCGCGGTTGTCCTCATCGAGGCGCAGGCGGTCTTGGATCACCTCGAGGTGTTGATCGTCCTCGCGCAGGAAGCGGATATAGCCCTGTTGTGCGAGCAGCTCCTTCAGCTGATCGGTGCTCAGGCCCGGGGGCACCGCGAGCTCGAAACAGACCAGCGCGCGGACGGCCGATGGCTGTTGTTCATCGCTCGCGGTGGACTCTGGTGGCGCGCTAGGCGGCGAGGGCACGCCGGCGCGACGCTGAAGCTCGGCCCAGATGCCCTCGGGGCTGTCGCGACGCACCTCGCGGCCGCAGCCATGGCAGAACAGTCGTGCTGCGCGCGCAAATAACAGCTTGAGGTGGTCGGTCAGCTCGGTCATGGTGCCGACCGTGGAGCGCGAGGTGCGCACCGGATTGGTCTGATCGATCGCGATCGCCGGCGGGATGCCCTCGATGCGATCGGCCTGGGGCCGGTCCATGCGATCGAGGAACTGGCGCGCGTATGGCGAGAAGGTCTCGACGTAGCGACGCTGGCCTTCGGCGTAGACGGTATCGAAGGCGAGGGACGATTTTCCGGAGCCGGAGACGCCGGTGACGACGATCAGGGCGCCGATCGGCAGATCGAGATCAAGGTCCTTGAGATTGTTTTGACGAAGCCCGCGCAGGCGGATTCGGTCTTGGCTCGATGGCATCGGGGGATCGTCAACAGCGCGGAGCGATCGACGATCTCAGCACGCTCGATCGGAAGGCGTTCTTGTGCGGTTGCTCAGTCGTTGGTCTGATTCGAATCGCTGCCTTCACTGAGCGTCTTCGCCTCGGTGTCGGCCTGCTTGGCCTCTCGCTCCTCGCGCGCACGCTGCAATGACTGCCGCTGCTGGTAGAAGAAGTAGCCGACGACGCCGACGATGAGGAGCAGCTCAAGGGCTTTGAAGGTTCCCATGTCCATCGATCCTGGCCTCCTAAGGGTTCTGAAGTCACGTTTGCGGCAAGAATGATGTTCTTGCTGGCGGATTGCAACGGTGGAGCGGACGTGCGCGCTATACTGAGCACCGCAACGAGTTGACGACGCGCTCGCATTCCAACGGCCGATCTCGCGCAAGCGATACGGGTCGGGTCTGACTGGCCCCGTCGATGATCGCTCCGCAGATGACGCCACTTGCCGCAGCCGTGATATCCAAGCCGCACTCCCATCTCGACGAGATCGCCCTGCTCTCGAACGACCTCAAGCAAACACTGGTCGGCCTCGAGCGCGTCACGAGCCTGTTGGTCGATGCCCGCTCATCACGCGGTGCCCTCGAGCGCGTCGGTCTGGTGCTTTCCGACGTACTGCGGGCCGAGCGCTGGTCGATCATGCTCAAGACCGAGCTCGACGTGATCCGGATCAGCCTGGCCAAGGGGCTGCCCACCGAGGTGATCCGCGAGACCCAGCTCAAGCTCGGCGAGGGGATTGCCGGTCGGGTCGCACGGGATGCCTCGCCCGTCCTGTACTCGAACGTCGAATACGAGCTTGGCATGACCTCGGGTGGCAACTACGCCTCGCCCTCGGCGATCAGTGTACCGATTGTGCTGCGCGGGGCGGTGCTCGGCGTGATCAACCTCAGCGATAAACGCACCGATGACGGCCTGATCGGTCGCTTCGATGAGTCCGATCTGGCATTGGCCCTGATGGCCGCGAATCAGGCCGCACTCATGATTGAGATGCTGCGCAGCCTGGAGAAGGCCCAGGGGCGGGCGGCCGAGCCCAGGTCCGGAGGCGCGGTCGAGAACAGCTTCGACGTCCTGATGCAGGCGTCGGCGTTCGATCTGCTGAGCCACGTCACGGACCTGATGACGGTGAGCGGCGACCTGGATCAGGTCCTCGTCGCCGCGCTCAACGGGGCCTGTGAGCTCCTCAACGCCACCCGGGGCTCGGTCATGCTCTGCGATGAAGCGGGCGAGGAGCTGCGCATCCGCGCCAATATCGGCATGCATCCCGAGGTTGCCGAGCAGGTGCGCGTAAAAAAGGGCGAAGGCATCGCCGGACGCGTGCTCGAGACCGGCGAGGCACTGCTGCTTGCCAATGCCACCCAAGCGCGTTTGGGGAGCGAGGGTCGTGATCATCAATCGCAGCGCTATCGCAATCGCAGTGCGCTCAGCGTGCCCCTGAGCGTTCACGGCCAGGTCCTCGGCGTGATCAACATCAACGATCGGCATGATGCGCGCGACTTCTCCGACAACGACCTCTATATCGCCCGCGTGATCGCCAATCAGGCGGCGGTCGCGATCTCCGCGGCCAGGCTGTTGAGGGAGTCGGTGGAGGCGGCGGAGATGCATCGTCTGATGGAGCTGGCGCATGATATCCAGGCCAACCTGCTTCCATCCACGCCGGTGCTGACCGGATTGGAGGTGGCCGGTCGGTCGCAGCCCTGTGCCTCGGCCGGCGGCGACTACATCGACTACTTCGAAGGCACTCCAGCCGAGGTAGGAGCGAGACCACCGCTCTATCTCGCCTGCGGCGATGTGTCGGGCCATGGTGTCGGGGCGGCCGTGATCATGGCCATGGGGCGCGCCTTCCTGCGCGCCTTGTTACGCCAAAGCCGCGATCTGTCGGCGGTCATGTACGAGATGAACAACCTGATCGAGGCCGATACACCCACCGGTCAGTTCATGACGCTGTTCGTGGGCATCCTCGAGCCTGAGCAGGGCCTGCTGCGCTTCGTCTCGGCCGGCCACGATCCGGCCTTGCTTTACCGCGCCCGAAGCGGCGAGATCGTCGAGACTCGCTCAACCGGGCTGCCGCTCGGGATGTTCGAGCACCAGCACTACAAGGTCTCGGAGCTCAGGCTGGAGCCGGGTGATCTACTCGTGCTCTCGACCGATGGGATTGCAGAGGCCACTGACATCCATGGGGAGTTCTATGGCCGCGAGCGGCTGAAGGATGACCTGCGAGCCTTGCATGGGCTGAGCGCGGACGAGATCGTCGACGCCATCGAGGCGCGCGTTCTGGGCTTCACGCGACCCAAGGCCCTCACCGACGACCTGAGCCTGATCGCGGTGCGCATCTTGGCGTCGGCCTGATGCCGGCGGTGGGCATCCAGCGTTGATGGCACACCAGAAGGCGCGATTGCCGCAGAAGACCTGTCCGGTGTGTGGCCGCGCCTTCAGCTGGCGCCGCAAATGGGCAAGCTGCTGGGAGCAGGTAAAGTTCTGTAGCGAACGATGCAGGCGTGGGCGGACTGCTCAGCGTCGGGTTCTCGATACCGCTCGAGGCGCCGATGCCGGAGGTCGATGAGCGAGCCCCCGGCCGTCATGGCACATCCTCAACGCCTCTTCGGCGGGATCAGATCCGTGATGCTGCCATGCGCCATCTCGGCGGCGAGGCCGATGGTCTCGTTCAGGGTCGGATGCGGATGGATGGTCATGCCGAGGTCTTCCATATCGGACCCCATCTCCAGCGCGAGCACGGTCTCGCCGATCAGCTCGCCGGCGTTGGGGCCGACGATGCCGGCGCCGAGGATGCGCTTGGTCTCGGGGTCGAACAGCAGCTTGGTCAGGCCCTCGTCGCGGTGGATGCCGAGCGCGCGGCCGCTGGCGGCCCAGGGGAAGACGCCCTTCTCGTAGGCGATGCCCTTGGCCTCGGCCTCGGTCTCGGTGAGGCCCATCCAGGCCACTTCGGGGTCGGTGTAGGCGACTGAAGGGATGGTCATGGGGTCGAACAGCGCCGGCTCGCCGGCGATCACCTCGGCGGCGACCTTGCCTTCGTGCGTCGCCTTGTGCGCGAGCATCGGCCCGCCGACGACATCGCCGATGGCGAAGATGGTCGGCACGTTGGTGCGCATGTGCTGGTCGGTCTTGATGAAGCCGTGCTCGTCGACCTTGACGCCGGCGGCCTCGGCGTTGATCAGCTTGCCGTTGGGGCGGCGACCGATGGCGACTAGGACCTTGTCGTAGCTGGCCTCGCCGGGGTGCTTGCCTTCGAAGACCACCTCAATGCCCTTGGAACTGGCGCTCATGGTGGCGACCTTGGTCTCGAGCCAGATGTGCTGATAGCGCTTCTTGACCACCTTCTGCAGCGCGCGCACCAGATCCTTGTCGGCGCCGGGCATGAGCTGGTCCTTCATCTCGACGACGTCGATCTTGGCGCCGAGCGCGGCATAGACGCTGGCCATCTCCAGACCGATGATGCCGCCGCCGACCACCAGCATCCGTTCCGGGATGCCGTCGATCTCGAGCGCATCGGTGGAGTCCATCACCCGCGGGTCATCGTGCGGGAAGCCGGGGATGCGGATCGGGGTCGAGCCGACGGCGATGATGCACTGGTCGAAGCTGACCGCGATCTTGCCCTCGCGGCTATCGACGCCGATCCGGTTCGGGGTCTCGAAGCGACCCGTGCCTTGGACGACCTCAACCTGGCGCTGCTTGGCCATGCCGGCGAGTCCGCTGGTGAGCTTCTTGACCACCTTGTTCTTGCCGGCGCGCATCTTGTCGAGGTCGATCTCGGGCGGGGCGAAGGTGACGCCCATCGCGCCCATGGTTTTGGCCTCCTCGATGATCTGCGCGGTGTGCAGCAGGGCCTTCGAGGGGATGCAGCCGACATTGAGGCAGACGCCGCCAAGGCTGGGGTAGCGCTCGATCAGCACCGTGCGCAGGCCGAGATCGGCGGCGCGAAAGGCGGCGGTGTAGCCACCGGGCCCGCCGCCGAGGACGACGACTTGGGCATTGATTTCATGATTCGGAGCGGTGTCGCTCATGAAGTCTCTCGTTAGATTGTGCGTTTTCAGTGTCCAGCTGCTGTAGCTTTGCCCAGGCGACTTCTTCTTCGTCGCGCAACCAATCTGTTGCTAGCGCGGCCTCTGACAGTAGCGTGGTCTCTGATGCTTGAGTTGTCGACAACCGGCTCATTGAATCAGGCTACAACAACAGCCGGCGGATGTCGCTGAGTAGGCTGGCGAGTAAGGTGGTGAAGCGCACACCATCAGCGCCATCAACAACCCGATGATCGTAGGACAGCGACAGCGGCAGCATCAGCCGCGGCTCGAAGCTGTTGCTGTCACCATTCCAGACGGGTTTCATCTCGGTGCGCGAGACGCCCAGGATCGCGACCTCCGGGGCGTTGACGATCGGGGTGAACGCGGTGCCGCCGATGCCGCCGAGGCTAGAGATGCTGAACACGCCGCCCTGCATGTCGCCGGGCAGCAGCTTGCCGTCGCGCGCCTTGCCACTGACGGCTATCAGCTCGCGGGCGATCTCGAACAGGCCCTTCTTGTCGACGTCGCGGATCACCGGCACCACCAGCCCGTTCGGGGTGTCCACCGCGACGCCGATGTGGGTGTAGTGCTTGAGGATCAGGTGCTCGCCGTCGGGCGAGAGTGAGGCCTTGAGCGTTGGCATCTGCGCCAGCGCACCGGCCACCGCCTTCATCAGGAAGGGCATCAGGGTGAGCTTGACGCCGGCCTGCTCAGCGGCCTGCTTCTGGCCCTTGCGGAAGGCCTCAAGCTCGGTGATGTCGGCCTCGTCGAACTGGGTGACGTGCGGCACCGAGAGCCAGGCGCGGTGCAGATGGGTGCCGCTGAGCTTCTTGATGCGGGATAGCGGCTGGGTCTCGACGGCGCCGAACTTGCTGAAGTCGACCTCGGGCGCGACGGGCAGTTGGAACGGCATGCCGCCAACGGCCGCAGTTGGGCCGCCGGCGGTGAGGGTCTTCTTGACGTAGGCTTGAACGTCGTCCTTGAGGATGCGCCCTTTGCGTCCGCTGCCCTTGACCTGTGCCAGGTCGACGCCGAGCTCGCGCGCGAAGCGCCGGATCGCGGGGCTGGCATGCGGGGTGCGGCCGCTGGCGATGGCCTGCATGTCCGCGGGGCGGGGCAGGATCGGCGCCTTGCGGCGCTCAGCCTCGCCCGGTGCGCGGCTTGTCGATGTCGCTTGCGAGCCTTGGCCGCTGGCGCTCGGCGCCGCTTGCGGTGGGCGGCTGTCTGGCTTCGCGCTTGCCGCGGGTGCTTGCGCGGCCTCCGCCTCTTCGGCTGAGGGCGCATCCGGTGCATCGGCGCTGGCGGTCTGGGCCGCGCCCTCGAGGGTCAACAGCAGATCGCCCTGATTGACCTTGTCGCCGGCCTTGATATGGACCGCTGTGACAGTTCCAGCGGCGGGCGAGGGGATCTCCATGGTCGCCTTCTCGCTCTCGAGCGTGACGATGGATTGATCGACCTCGACCGAGTCGCCGATCTTGACCAGCACCTCGACCACCGGGATGTCGGCAAAATCGCCGATGTCTGGCAGCGGGATCTCGATCTGCTCGGCGGAGGCTGCGTTGGTTGCTGCTGGCGCCGGCTGGTTGTCGACAGTCGCCGAGACTGATTGAGATGCGGATGCTGGGGTTGATGCTGTCGCGGTGCCAGTCTCCGGGCTGGCCGCTGCCGGCGCCGCCTGTTCTGAGGTGGTGGACTCCATGCTGCTGGCCGGCGCCTTGGCGGCATCTGTCTTGGTGGCGTCCGCCTTGATGCCAGCATCGCCGCCGTCGGCACGGGTCTCGACCCGCATCAACAGGTGCCCAAGCCCAATGCGCTCGCCGACCTTGACG
>CAZTYV010000069.1:14430-16616 GCA_964617675.1 uncultured Halochromatium sp.
GGTCTCGACCCGCATCAACAGGTGCCCAAGCCCAATGCGCTCGCCGACCTTGACGTTGATCTCCGCGACCTTGCCGCCGAGCGGCGAGGGGATCTCCATGGACGCCTTGTCGCTCTCGAGCGTCAGCAGCGACTGTTCTGGCTCGATCTGATCGCCAGGAGCGACCAGGATCTCAATGATCTCGACATCGGTGAAATCGCCGATGTCGGGAAGCAGAATGTCTTCTAGTGTGGCCACGCCGCTGTCTCCTGTGCCCGGTAGAGATCCCAATCGACCTGCGCGATCAGGGGATGCCAGGGGGCTCTGTCGCGTCGCGATCGTGCCGCTCGATCGAACCGTCGTCCCACTGGCTGCATTGCACGACTCGTTGGGACGCTCATTGGGTCACCGGGTTCGGCTTGTCTGGATCGATGCGATACTTCTCGATCGCCTCACGCACTCGGGATGCGGGGATGCTGCCCTCATCGGCGAGCGCCTTGAGTGCGGCGATGACGATGTACCAGCGATTGACCTCGAAGAACTTGCGCAATTGGCTGCGCATGTCGCTGCGGCCAAAGCCGTCGGTGCCGAGCACGCTGTAGCGGCGCGGCAGGTAGGGGCGAATCTGATCGGCGTAGGTGCGCATATAGTCGGTCGCGGCGACAATCGGGCCCTCGCTGTTGGCGAGCTGCTCGGTCACATAGGCGCTGCGTGGTGGCTCTTCGGGATGCAGCAGGTTCCAGCGCTCGCAGTCGATGCCGTCACGGCGTAGCTCGTTGAAGCTGGTCACACTCCAGACATCAGCGGCAACCTCGAAGTCTTTCGCGAGCAGTCCGGCGGCGGCCTGGACCTCGCGCAGGATGGTGCCGCTGCCGAGCAGCTGCACCTGCGGTGCTGAGTCCTTGGCGCTGGTCTTTGCCGCTCCGTCCGTCGCCGTTTCGTCGGCCGGCGGTAGCCGATAGATCCCGCGCCGGATGCCGTCCTCGACCCCCTCGGGCATCGCCGGCTGCGGGTAGTTCTCGTTCATCACCGTGATGTAGTAGAAGCAGTTCTGCTTCTCGGCGTACATCCGGCGCAGGCCGTCCTGCACGATCACCGCCAGCTCGTAGGCGAAGGTCGGGTCGTAGCTGACGCAGTTGGGGATGGTGGCGGCGGCCAGATGGCTGTGGCCGTCCTGGTGCTGCAGGCCTTCGCCGGCGAGCGTGGTGCGCCCGGCGGTGCCGCCGAGCAGGAAGCCGCGCGCCTGCATGTCGCCGGCGGCCCAGATCAGGTCGCCGACGCGCTGGAAGCCGAACATCGAGTAGTAGATGTAGAACGGGATCATCGCCTGGCCGTGATTGGCGTAGGCGGTGGCGGCGGCGATCCACGACGACATGGCGCCGGCCTCGTTGATGCCCTCCTGCAGGATTTGGCCGTTCTTCTCCTCGCGGTAGTACATCACCTGGTCGGAGTCGACCGGCTCGTAGAGCTGGCCGATGTGCGAGTAGATACCAAGCTGGCGGAACATGCCTTCCATGCCGAAGGTCCGTGCCTCGTCCGGGACGATCGGCACCACCAACTTGCCAATGGCCTTGTCGCGGATGATCATCGTCATGAGCCGGACCATGGCCATGGTGGTCGACATTTCGCGCTCGCCACTGGATTCGAGCAGCTGCGAGAAGGTCTCTAGCGCTGGGACCTCGAGCGCGGGCGCGTCATCGAACCGCGCCGGCAGTGGGCCGCCGAGTGCCTCACGGCGCTCCTGCAGGTACTTCATCTCCGGGCTGTCCGGCGGCGGCTTGTAGAAGGGCGCCGCGCCGATCTGGTCGTCGGAGATCGGGATATTGAAGCGGTCGCGGAAGGCCTTCAGGTGCGCCTCGCCCATCTTCTTCTGGGAATGGGTGATGTTCATGCCCTCGCCGGCGATCCCCATGCCGTAGCCCTTGACGGTCTTGGCCAGGATCACGGTGGGCTGACCCTTACAGCGCAGCGCCGAGGCATAGGCGGCATAGACCTTGACCGGATCATGGCCGCCGCGATTCAGGCGCCAGATGTCCTCGTCGGTCATGTTGGCGACCATCTCCGCGAGCTCGGGATACTTGCCGAAGAAGTGCTCGCGGGTGTAGGCCCCGCCCTTGGCCTTGTAGGCCTGGTAGTCGCCGTCGACACATTCCTCCATGCGCTTGACGAGCAGTCCCTGTTTGTCGCGCGCGAACAAGGGGTCCCAG
>CAZTYV010000070.1:0-16351 GCA_964617675.1 uncultured Halochromatium sp.
TGCCGAGGGTCATGATGTCCGGGCTGATGCCGGCGTGCTCGCAGGCAAACAGCCGCCCGGTGCGGCCAAAGCCGGTGGCGATCTCATCGGCAATCAGCAGCACGCCGTGGGTATCACAGAGCGCGCGGACGCGCTGCAGGTACTCGGCGGAGTAGAAGCGCATGCCGCCGGCGCCCTGAACAATCGGCTCGAGGATCACCGCGGCGATCTCGTCGCGGTGGCTCTCGATCAGGCACTCGAATTCGGCGATCTCGCGATCGGTGCAGGGCTCGCCGAAACGTGGTGCCGGCGCCGGTGCGAAGAACTGCTGCGGCAGCACCTGGTTGAAAAGCTGGTGCATGCCGGTGACCGGGTCGCAGACCGACATCGCATGAAAGGTATCGCCGTGGTAGCCGGAGCGGACAGTCAGGAAGCGCACGCGCTTGCGCTGGCCGATGGCCTGCTGATACTGCAACGCCATCTTCATCGCGACCTCGACCGCGACCGAGCCGGAATCGCAGAGGAAGACCTGCTGCAGCGGCTCCGGTGTGATCCGCACCAACCGTTCCACCAGCCCGACCGCGGGCGCATGGGTGAGCCCGCCGAACATCACGTGTGCCATCTGCTCGAGCTGCTCGAGCGCGGCCTGGTTCAGCACGGGATGGTTGTAGCCGTGGATCACGCACCACCAGGAGGCCATGCCGTCGATCAGACGGCGGCCGTCCATCAGCTCAAGCTCGCAGCCGCGCGCGGCGCGCACCGGATAGACGGGGTCGCGGTCGATGGTCGAGGTGTAGGGATGCCAGGCGTGCTGGCGGTCGAGCGCGAGTAGGCGCTCGATCTCGGCGGTCTGTTGCGACGCTTCTCGATGCATGCGGTGCTTGCGGATAGGGCGGCTGCGGTTGGGCCGTTGGCTGGTGGCTTGGTTGGCGGATTTGCTTGGCGGCCTAAGTTGGCCGCTGGGGTTGGCCGCTGGGGTTGGCCGCTGGGGTTGGCGGCTGGGACTGGTAGCCGCTCAGTCGCTGTCGCGGCGCTGGCCGATGCCGTGCTCGCGCGCGAAGTCGAGCATGCGCTGGATCGGGATCACGGCGCGCTGGCGGATCGCCTCGTCGATCCGGATCTCCTGGTCGCCGCGCTCGAGCACCTGCTCGAGATTCTGCAAGGCGTTCATCGCCATCCAGGGGCAGTGGGCACAGCTCTCGCAGGTCGCGCCCTCGCCCGCGGTGGGGGCCGCGATCAGGGTCTTCTCGGGCGCGAGCTGGTGCATCTTCCAGAAGATGCCCTCGTCGGTCGCGACGATGAACTCGCGGTTCGGCAGCTCGCGCACGGCCTTGATCAGCTGGGTGGTGGAGCCGACCACGTCGGCCTGCTTGACCACCTCGTCTGGCGATTCAGGATGCACCAGGATCGCCGCGTCCGGATGCAGGCGGCGCACGCGCTCGAGCGCGAAGCCCTTGAACTCCTCGTGCACCACGCAGGCGCTGTCCCAGAGCAGCATCTCGGCGCCGGTCATGCGCTGTACGTAGCGTCCGAGGTGCTTGTCAGGCGCCCAGAGGACCTTCTCGCCGCGCGCGTGCAGGTGCTCGACGATCGGCAGTGCGATGCTGGAGGTGACCACCCAGTCCGCGCGCGCCTTCACCTCGGCGCTGGTGTTGGCGTAGACGACCACGGTGTGATCGGGGTGTGCGTCGCAGAAGGCGCTGAAGGCGTCGGCGGGGCAGCCCTCGTCGAGCGAGCAGGTGGCCTCGAGCGTCGGCATCAGCACGCGCTTCTCGGGATTGAGGATCTTGGCGGTCTCGCCCATAAAGCGCACGCCGCAGACCACCAGCGTGCGGGCGTCGCTCTCGGCACCGAAGCGGGCCATCTCGAGCGAGTCGGCCACGTAGCCGCCGGTCTCCTCGGCCAACGCTTGAAGGTCGCCATCGACGTAGTAGTGCGCGACCAGCACCGCGTTCCGCTCGGCCAGCAGGCGCTTGATGCGCGTCTTGAGTGCGGCCTTCGCCTCGTCGTCGAGCACGGGCCAGTCTGGATGCGCCGGGACCTGAATGCGATCGCGAATCAGGATGTCCTGAGCTGCTGTGTTCATGGTCGTCTCCGGGCGACGTGATCTGGGCTATTTCAAGAAGGCGATGCGTTGGCGGTCGAGGAGGCGATAGACTCGGGCCGGGCGGTGCTTGCCATGCCGGCGCAGCTCGCCGGTCGCCTCGATATGCTCCAGCGCCTGCGCCCACTTACGGAAGTTGCGCTTGTCGATCTCGGCATCAATCAGGGTCTCGTAGACGCGTTGCAGCTCGCCGAGGGTGAAGGTCTCCGGCAGGAGCTGAAAGGCGATGGTGGAGTAGTCCAGCTTCCCGATCAGACGCCGATGCGCCATGGCGATGATCTCGGCGTGATCGAAGGCGAGCGCCGGCAGCGCCTTGACCGGGAACCAGGCCGCTGCCGCGGCATCATCGCCAGCCTGCACCGCGAGCGCGGTCTCTGGAGCCAGGGCAAGGTAGGCAACGCTGATGACGCGCTCGCGCGGATCGCGCCCCGGCTTGCCAAAGGTGGCGAGCTGCTCGAGGTAGATGTCCTCAACGCCGGTCTCTTCGGCGAGCTCGCGGGTGGCACAGGCCTCGAGGTCTTCGTCGATGTCGACGAATCCGCCGGGCAGCGCCCAGTGACCCTTGAACGGCGCGTTGCCGCGCTCGATCAGCAGTACCTGCAGGCTGTCATCACGGATGGTGAAGAGCACCACGTCGGTGGTGACGGCCGGATGCGGGTAGCGGTAGCAGTAGCGCTCGGAGCCGTCTTGCGGCCATGCGTGCATCTCGACACTCGCGGTAGCTTCAACGGGCTCCAAGTTAGTGTCGAAACTACACTAGCGCAAGCGCCAGAGCCACGCGGCCCCGCGCACGCCGCTGGAATCACCGAATCGCGGCGGAACGATCGCGGTGGCGAGGCCGTCACCGAAGATGTGCGGGCGAATGCGATTGGGCAGCCGCTGGTAGAGACGCTCGAGGTTGGAGAGTCCTCCGCCGAGGACGATGACCTCGGGATCGAGCAGGTTGATAACGGTGGCCAGTGCCCGCGCGAGACGGTCTTCATGGCGTTGCAGTGCGGCCTCGGCCGCTTCGTCGCCCTGTTCGGCGGCCGTGGCGATCGCCTCGCCATCGAGCCGACGGCCGCTGACGCGCTCGAGATCGGCACTGAGGGCGGGGCCCGAGACCCAGGTCTCGATACAGCCGTGTTTGCCGCAATAGCACGCGGGTCCGGGCAGCTCGTCCGGACGCGGCCAGGGCAGGGGGTTATGGCCCCATTCGCCGGCGATGGCGTTTGGACCGCTCAGGAGTTGTCCGCCGATGACGATGCCGCCGCCGGTGCCGGTGCCGATGATGACGCCAAACACCGAGCGCGCGCCGGCCGCGGCCCCATCGGTGGCCTCCGAGAGGGTGAAGCAGTCGGCATCGTTGGCGAGACGCACGGGTCGTCCGAGACAGTGCTCGAGGTCGCTGCCGAGGATGCGGTTGTTGAGCCAGACCGAGTTGGCGTTCCGCAGGCGCCCAGTGAACGGCGATAGTGCGCCGGGTGTGCCAACCCCGATGCTGCCGCGCACGCCGAGCGCTGATTCCAGATCGAGGATCAGCTGCTTGATGGCGGTAAGCGTGGCGCGGTAGTCGCCGCGCGGCGTCGGCACGCGCATGCGCTTGAGCATCTGGCCGTCGTCGGTCAGCGCCGCAACCTCGATCTTGGTGCCACCGAGGTCGACGCCGATGCGAATCGGCGTGGTCATCGCCGCCGCGTCGAGCCTAGTGCTTGGCCGGTACCTTGAGCCCGCGCGGATTGGTAAAGCGCTCGTTGAGATTCTGCACATAGGCCTCGCAGTCGTGCAGCACCTTGGCGATGCGGCCTTCGGACCAATCGTTCCAGCCCAACGGCTTGCCGAGCAGGAGCACACGCCAGCTGCGGGTGTTGGCCTCGAAGGCGTCGATGACCTGACCCGGGAGCCGGCGCTCCTCGCGCACCTGCTTCTTCAGCCAGGGCTTGACGCTCAAGGCCGCGAGCTTGCGGGCCCCGAAATGTGCGCCAACCAGCGCCAGCACGAGGATCAGCTCGGCGCCCTGCAGACCCCAGGAGATGCCCAGCCCTTCCAGCTGCTGGAGCCAGCCCGGCTGGTAAGAGAGTCCCTGCCAGTGACCCGCGGTGATGCTCCAGAATAGGAAACCGAGGATCACGGCGAGCAAGACCATTCCGTCGAGGGCGAGTGTGCGGGCGCGCCAGCGACGCACGGCGGTCTCAAGCAGCGGCACCGTCTCGTCGGCGAAGTCGGTGGCGGCCTGGCGCAGCGAGGCGACGATGCGGTAGGCGCGCTCGACCTCGACCTGGTCCATGCGCTCGTAGATCTCGTTCAGGTCGGCGTCGCGCTTGCGCTCGAAGCGTTCGCGCTTGGTGGGGTCTTCGATGCCGGGTGCCGAGCCGCTGTAGATCGTGTAGAAGCGCCCGGTGGTCATACCGACCTCGCCGAGCGCACGCAGCCAGGCAGCGACTACGTCTTCCGGGTTGTCTTCCTTGGCCGCGGTGTCGATCTGGTTGAGGATGTGCAGGAACTTGCTCGAATCGGGGCGGTTCTTGGTGCGCACGACCAGATGCTGCAAGGTGTCGCGCATGGCGCCGGGCTCTGGATGGCGGGCGTCGAACAGCACCAGCACCAGATCGGAGAGGTCGATCATGTGATCGGTGATGCTGAGGATGGCATCGCGCTGGGCGTCGGCGTCGAAGCCGGGCGAATCGATCAGGATCTTGCCGCGCAGCCGGTCGCTGCAGGAGGTCTTCAGCTGCAGATAGGCATCGATGCGCTTACCCTCGCCGCCGGCGACGCGCTCGATCTCGCGCGACATCTGATAGAACGGGAAGCGCGGGTCGGAGTCGAGCGAGACGCCGGGCAGCGCGTGGCTGCGCGTCTCGGGACTGTAGACGACGACGGTGAAGCGGTCATCGACGGCCTGGTTGCCGGTGCGCTGGATGGTCTGGCCGAGGAAGTCGTTGATGAAGGTCGACTTGCCAGCCGAGAAGGTGCCGAGCACCGAGATCAATGGCCACCAGGGGACCTGGCTGGCGAAGGATTTGTTCTCGGGCAGCAGGTGCATGTCGTAGGCCACGCGGTCCAGCGTCCGGAAGCTCTGCACCGCGCTGAGCAGAATGGGATTTTCCTGCTCGAGGTGGCTTTCGAGGTCGTTGAGGCGCCTCTGTACGCTCTCCGGGCCGGCGGCTGAAGACATGGAATTGCTCCTTAGCGGTGAACTCGGTGGTCTAGGCACGCTCGGGCGCTCCTGAAGACGGCCGTTACTATACACTCTGCGCGCGAGCGGATGGCGCAGGCACGGTGCGCTGAGGACGACGCGCGCGGGGGTCGATAAAGCGCGTCCGAGTCAATGGCTTAGCCGATTTTGGGGCGCTGGCATCGGGCTTGACGGCCCCTCGGGCTTGTCTAAGGGGCTGATTTTTTTGACCAAAATCCCGAGTGCGCTTGATATCGGCGGGCATTTTCTGGATACTTCTCAGGTTGGCTCGCGGGCCAGCCTAAGATAACGATACGCACCAGGATCGAAGACAGCCACCGGTGAGGGGGTCTCCGCTGCACAAACAGGCTCTGGTCGGTGAGCCAAGTGCGATCTGCGCGCTCGCTCGCGCTCGACGCCAGTGCGCGGAAGCGGTTGGGGCCCCAAGCGATCGTTGAGATTTGCCGAACACAGCTCTCGGGTACCCGGAACCATGGGAAACAGATCTATGCGCATGCTCTCGATAGGGCTCATCGCCGCCATGAGCGCGGCCACGACAGTGTCGGCACAGACGGTCGAGGACATCTACGTGGTGAAGCAGGCCGAGGGGTTGCCGACCGTCGCGGTCGGTGGAACCGTGGTGCCGTACAAGGAGGTCACCTTGGCCGCGCAGCTTCCCGGGCGTGTCGACTATCTCGCCGGCATCGAGGGCGATGCGTTCGATAAGAACGATCTACTGGTCTCGCTCGATGCGAGCGAGCTGCAGGCCAAGCGCCAAGCGCTGCTGGCTCAGATCGCCACCGCCGACGCGCAGCTGCGCAATGCCGGCGTGCAGTACAGCCGCGAGCTCTATGCCCCGCGCTCGCGTTCGTCGCCGGGCGGTATGGGTGTGCCTAACCTGTTCGATCAGTTCTTCACCCGGCCGATGGAGGACTTCATCGGTGATCGCGACCAGGGGGCGGAGCTGTCGGCGGACCTGTTCGCGTCCGGCACCCAGATTCAGGAGGCCCGCAACGCGATGATGCAGTTGCAGGCCGAGCTCAGGGCGCTAGATGCGAAGCTTCGCGATGCGCGCTCGATCGCGCCCTTCGATGGCGTCATCGTCAGTAAATTCATCGAGGCGGGCGATACCGTGCAGCCAGGTCAGCCGTTGCTGACCTTCGCCGACGTCGAGTATCTGCAAGTGGAGGTCGACGTCCCGGCGCGGCTGCGACCCGGCCTGCGCGAGGGTGCGATGCTGCGCGCAGAGCTCGATGTGCCGGCTCGCGGGCGCGATCGTGCCGGCCCGGGCGACGATCCCGGCAGCGTACCGGTGCGCGTGGCGCAGGTCTTCCCAATGGCCGACCCCCAGCGCCACACGGTCAAGGTCAAGTTCGACCTGCCGAAAGGCGTCTCTGAGCCGGGCATGTATGCGAAGGTGCTGGTGCCCGACTTCAATGCGCCCGCTCGGGTGAACCCGGTCGTGCCGCGCACGGCGATTCGCTACAACGGCAGCCTCCCAGGCGTCTACGTCTTGGATGACCAAGGAAACCCTCACCTGCGACTGATCCGCGTCGGCGAGCCCACGCCGAACGGTGGGGTGACGGTGCTGAGCGGCCTGCGGGCCGGTGAGCGTGTCCTGAGCAACCCAGGTCCCGGTATTGCCACGGGCTGGTCTCAGGGCGACAGCCCAAGCCGCTGAATCGATTGCCGATCGCCGAGTCGGGGTCGCAAGGTCCTTGTGCCCCGTCTCGGCGTTTTTCACGCCCGATCCTGACGTAAGAAAGTTGCTATGAGCCAGGACGAAAGCCCTCGTACCCCAGCGCCCGACGAAGCCCGCACCCTCGCGTCGATGGATGGTGACAGTCTTGGGCTGGCCGGTCGCACGGCGCGCTTCTTTATCCGTTCGCCACTGTCACCGCTGCTCTATGTGGCGATGCTGATGATGGGCTTGCTCGGCCTGATTGCGACGCCGCGCCAAGAGGACCCGCAGATCTCGGTGCCCATGATCGACATCATGGTCCAGTACCCGGGGGCCGCGGCCGAGCAGGTATCGAGCCTTGCGATGCAGCCGCTCGAACGGATCATGAGCGAGATCCCGGGCGTGAAGCACGTCTACTCGGCGGCGCAGCGGGGCCAAGGGCTGGTGACCGTGGAGTTCGAGGTCGGCGAGCAGGTCGGTCCCTCGCTGGTGAAGGTGAACGACAAGATCGCGTCGAACATGGACAAGATCCCGCCCGGGGTGATGCCGCCCCTGGTGAAGACCAAGGGGATCGATGATGTGCCCATCGTCACCCTGACCCTGTGGTCCAAGGACGTCGACGGTAATGGCCGCCCCGATGTCGACGATGGTCAGCTGCGACTCTTGGCGCAAGACGTGCTGCAATCGCTGAAGGAGGTGAAGGACACGGGCAACGCCTTCATCGTCGGGGGGCGGCGAGAGCAGATCACGATCGATGCCTACCCGGAGCGGTTGTCCGGTTATCAGATCAGTCTGGATGAGGTCGCGAGTACGATTCGGGCCGCAAACTCCGAGACCACCGCGGGCGGTGTTGAGTCGAGCGGGTCGCACTTCTCGGTCGTGACCGGCTCCTTTCTCCGCGGCGCTGACGACATCGAGCGTCTGGTGGTGGGCACCTTCAACGACATCCCGGTCTACGTCCGCGACATTGCCCGCGTGCGCCAGGGCCCCGAGGATGCTGACCAGCTGGTCGCTTACTACAGTGGCCCGGCTGCCGAGGGCGGAGTGCGGGCCGATGGCGCGCCCGCGGTCACCATTGCAATCGCCAAGAAGGAGCTGACCAATGGCGTGACCGTGGCCAATGCCATCCTCGAGAAGGTCCGCGAGATCAAGGGCGAGCGCATCCCGAACAACGTCGAGGTGAGCGTGACCCGCAACTACGGCGAGACCGCCGACGAGAAGGTCTCCGAGCTGATCTTCAAGCTCTTTATCGCGACCTTCTTCGTCTTCTTATTGGTGCTCGCCGCCTTCCGTGCGCTGAAGCCCGCGATCGTGGTCATGCTGGTGATCCCGGTGGTCTTGCTGATGACCATCTTCATGGCCTGGATCACGAACTACACCATCGACCGCGTCAGTCTGTTCGCGCTGATCTTCTCGATTGGCATCCTGGTGGACGACGCGATTGTCGTGGTCGAGAACATCTATCGGCGCTGGCTCGAGGAAGGCCGTACCGACGAATATACCGCGGTCGACGCCGTGCGCGAGGTCGGAAACCCGACCATCCTTGCGACCTTTACCGTTATCGCCGCGCTGCTGCCGATGGGCTTCGTCAGCGGCATGATGGGACCCTATATGGAGCCGATCCCGGCGCTGGGCTCGGTGGCGATGCTGATCTCGCTATTCGCGGCCTTTGTGTTCACGCCGTATCTGGCGATCTCGAAATGGCTGCGGCCGTCGATGCGCTACCTTCAGGTGGCCGAGAAGCGCGAGCACAAGGAGGCCAAGAACCTCGAGCGCCTCTATGTCGGCATCCTCACGCCACTGATCGAGCACAAGCGCAAGCGCTTGATCTTCAAGCTGGTGCTCTGGGGTACCTTCCTCTTCACCCTGACCTTCTTCTACTTTAAGTGGGTCCCGGTGAAGATGCTGCCGTTGGATAACAAGCCGGAATTCTCGGTGGTGCTGGACATGCCCGAGGGCACGGCGTTACCGGTGACCGCGAACCTCGCGCATCAGATGGCGGAGAAGATCCGCACCATGCCTGAGGTGACCGCGATCCAGCTCTATGCCGGTACGGCGCGGCCGTTCGACTTCAACGGCATGGTCCGTCACTACTATCTGCGCTCCGATCCCTGGCAGGGTGAGGTCCAGGTACAGCTCACCAACAAGCACGATCGCGAACGCTCGAGCCACCAGATCGCGGTCGAGGCGCGCGAGATGCTGAAGCCGCTTGCGGATGCGAACGGAGCACGGATCGCGGTGGTCGAGATGCCGCCGGGGCCGCCGGTGCTGCAGTCGGTCGTGGCCGAGATCCATGGCCCGAGCGCCGAGGTGCGCCGAGCCTTCGCTCAGGAGCTCACGGACATCTTCGCGCAGGCGGAGAGCGCGCGCGACGTCGACAACTATCTGCGTGAATCCTTCGACTATTGGCGCTTCGACGTCGATACCGAGAAGGCGGTGCGACGCGGTGTCTCGGTCGACACCATCAACCGCAATCTCACCATGGCCCTAGGTGGCGCGGAGCTCGGCGACGTGAAGATGCGGGCCGGCCACGAGCCGGTGAACATCGTGATCCAGGTGCCGCTGGCGGAGCGCTCGCAGATCCAGCGCCTGGGTGACCTGCCGATTCGCTCCAACGCGGGCACGACGATCCCGTTACGCGAGCTCGGCAGCTTCGAGCGCGTGCCCGAGGAATCCATCGTCTACCGCAAGGACCTGCGCGCCGTCGAGTACGTGGTCGCCGACGTCGGCGGCACCCTGGCAGCGCCGGTCTACGCGATGATGCAGATCCAGGATCGGATCGATGCGATGGGCTACGTGGCGCCGGATGGCGCGACGCCTGAGGCCTACTGGCTCGGTCCGCCGCCGAATGATCAGGTCTCGAGCTTCGAGTGGGCCGGTGAGTGGACCGTGACCTATGAGACCTTCCGCGACATGGGCGCGGCGTTCGGGGTTGCCCTGGTGCTGATCTACGTGCTGGTGGTCTGGGAATTTGGCAACTTCCGCATCCCGCTCGTGATCATGGCGCCGATCCCCTTGACCCTGCTCGGCATCATCCCGGCGCACTGGGCGGCGTTCCAGCTCGGGCTTGGCGGCGAGTTCACGGCGACCTCGATGATCGGCTGGATCGCGCTAGCCGGCATCATCGTGCGGAATTCGATCTTGCTCGTCGACTTCTCGATCAACGAGGTGCAAAAAGGGGTGCCGGTGGCCGAGGCCGTGATTCGCTCCTGTACCACGCGTACCCGGCCGATCGTGATCACCGCCTTGGCGCTCGTCGCTGGCTCGAGCGTGATCTTCTCCGATCCGATCTTCCAAGGCATGGCCATCTCGCTCTCGTCGGGCGTGCTGGTCTCTACCTTGCTGACGCTGATCGTCATCCCGCTGGGTTGCGTTGCCGCGAGCAAAGACCTCTGTGAGGTCGCCGTGGCGAGCGCGCCAGCCGGCATGGTGGTGCCGTGCGCTGAGGGCTTGGATGGGGGTGAGTCCGGCCGTCGCGAGGCCGCGTCCGAAGTCCCGCCGCGTCAAGGTCGACTGGGCGCCGCGCTGGCGAAGCTCGGCAGTGTCTTGATGCTCATCTTCTACGCATTCCGTGGCCTCTTTTTGCTGCTATTCGATTGGATCAAAGGGCGTATTGAAAAGCGGCGGAAGACGCCGGGCGCGGCGGCGCCCTTGCCGAACGCGCTTCGGCGTGCCGAGACGCCGCGCCAACCCGAGCCTGAGCCTGAGCCTGAGCCAAATCAGGCCGGGGCCGAGAAAACGGTGCCGGAGACGACTACAGTTAAGGATGAGGGGCAGCCTGCTGAGACAGCGCCTTCGGCTTCTGAGGGTCGCGGTGCGGTGACGGCGAAGAAGGCAGCCGCAAAGAAGGCGACCGCGAAAAAGGCCGCGTCTAAGAAGGCGTCGACGAAGAAGGCCTCGGCTCAAGAGGGTGCGGCTGCAGCCGCACAAAAGAAGGTCACCAAGGGGCCATCGAGACGTGGTATTCGGCTCAAGAACGACGATAGCTGAGGCATCGCTAGGCCATGCATTGCTTGCCGTGCTGTTCTTCGGCTCGTCGGATAGCCGAGCCATGGCATTGTCCTATCGGGTGTTGCAACAGACCATGAATCGAAGCTGATGGCGGCCGCCGACTCCAAGCCTCTCACGGGGCGATGCGCGAACCGATGGCATGCCTGCCGTCGGCGCTGGCTCCTGTCGGCACTCGTCGGCGTCTTGGTGCTGTCGGTCGGCCCCTGGGCTTGGGCCTGGAATCCATACGACACCGACAGCAGTTGGTCGGCCGCCGAGCCGCAGCGTGACTTTTCGGCAGGTGATTACCGAACGCCGACGCCGCCTCGTGGTGAGCGCTCTGGGTCTCGGTCAGCCGCTGATGATTGGTCTCGCCGCTGGGATCAGTCGTCCGGTTGGTCTGATGCCGGGCAACGTTGGGAGTCTCGGCCCGATCCGATGCCCGTGCAGGAGCCCGGATGGGCGGCATCTCAGCCCTGGGACTCCAGCGAGTCGAGCACGTACTGGAGAGACCCAGGCTGGACCGAGGCGCCGCTGCCGAGGTCAGCTGAGTCGTGGCGTCAACCAGGCCAAGACTCGGCGCCGACGTGGCGACCTGATGGCGGTCAGCGCGATCGGCGCTCGATGGCAGATCATCGCGGCGGCTATGAGTTTCGCCATGATCCATCGCTCGAGGGCACACCGAGCGGGCAGCAACTGGGCTGGGAGTTTCGACCCTTATCCAACCGTGACCGGGAGCGTGCGTGGAGCGACGAGCGCTATCCGCCGATCGACGAGCGGGATTATCTTCCGCGCGGGCCTTGGAGAAGCTACGAGGACGAGGGCACCGCATTCGGCTACCATGCCGACGAGCCCTGGCGCGATCGCTCGCTGCAGCCCCGTTAGCCTCGCGCCCGAGCGGCCGCATTCAGAACAGCAACGGCAACGGCAACGAAGGATGATCACAGTCATCGGCTCATTAAAGGGCGGCTCGGGTAAGAGCACCCTGACCTTTAATCTCGGCGTTTGGCTGGCGATGGCCGAGGTCGATGTCCAGCTGCTCGATGCCGACCCTCAGGGCACCTTGACCGATGTGGCCGAGGTGAGGCAAGAGGAAGGCTTCGCACCTGCGCTTGAGGTCAGGAATGCACAAGCCCTCGACCCTGAGCGGCTGAGCGAGCACGCCGAGACGGTCATCGACGTCGGCACGGCCGATATGGAGGCGTTGCGCAAGGCGATCGCGCTCAGTGATCGGGTCGTCGTGCCGGTTCCTCCCTCACAGGCCGACATCTGGTCGACGCAGCGATTCATCCAGTTGGTGAAGTCGGTCGAGGCCGATCCCAAGCCGGAGATCCTCGGCTTCATCAATCGCGGCGATACCCATCACGCGGTTCGGGAGACGGATGAGGCCGCCGCCGCCCTGGTCTCACTCCCGGACATTCGGTTCCTGAAGGCGCGCCTATCCCAGCGCACGGTGTTCCGACGCTCGTTCAGTGAAGGGCTCGCCGTGTTCGAGCTCGAGTCGCGGGGCAAGGGCGCGAAGGAGTTCTATGCCTTGGCTGCTGCGTTGTTTCCCCAGGTGTTGCGTTAGGCGAGTGCGATGCCGTCGCGTTAGAGCGCTGCCTTGTATAACCGAGCGTTCGTGTTAGGCTTTACGGATAAGTGACGAGTCCTCAGGCGGCTGGTCCTGCAGAAAGACTCCGGACAATCGGCCGAGACGCCATGTGTCAGATGGGAAGGCTGATCCCGGTGTTCCGCCGCGCTACGAGAGAGGTCGAGCGTTTCTATGACAATCAAGAACCCGGGTGGGGGTGAGCCGCTCGAGCCGACGGGCAGACCCACTTCGGCCGAGACAGGCGAAGGCGATTCCCCGGCGAGTCAGTTCGCGATGGACCGGTTGTCTCAAGCCTTCGAGACCAGCGCTCGCCGCTGGGAGCTCATCGTCTATCCCACCCTGTTCGCGTTCATCATCTTGGCCGCTTACGGCTTCTATCTGGTCTTTAGTTTGGCGAAGGACGTCCACTACCTGGCGATCAGCGTCGATTCGAACATGACGGTGCTCGCGAGCAACATGCAGTCGATCTCCGACAACATGGGCCAGATCAGCTCGAACGTGCGCACCATGACGGTCGGCGTCGATTCCATGGCCCGCGATGTCGGCACCCTCGAGCCGATGTTGAGCTCGATCGAGGCGATGAATCGATCGATGCAATCGATGACCTTTACGACGGCGACGATGCGTGACGATCTCGGGTCGATGAATCGCAGTATCGGCCGGCCGATGCACTTCATGAACTCCTTCATGCCCTGGTAGATGAGCAACCCGCCCTCGGCTGGGTCGGTTGGGCAGGGTGCCGATGATCCTGCTGCGGCTCCGACGATTCGGCTGATCGTCGCGATCTCGTCGCGTGCACTCTTCGATCTGTCCGAGTCGCATCGGGTCTTCGAGGAGCAGGGTGTCGAGGCCTATCACGCCTACCAGGTTGCCCATGAGGGCGAGGTGCTGGCCCCCGGGGTGGCCTTCTCGCTGGTGCGTAAGCTACTCGCCCTGAACGAGCGTCTCGGGGAACGCGGCCGCGTCGAGGTGATCCTGCTCTCGCGCAACAGCAGCGATACGGGTCTGCGCGTCTTCAACTCCATCCGTCATCATGGCCTGTCGATCAGCTGCGCCGCCTTCACCGGTGGTGCGAGCCCGTATCGGTATGTGTCGGCCTTTGGTGCGCACCTGTTCTTGTCGGCTGATCCGGACGATGTTCGGCAAGCCCTGAGCGCTGGCTGTGCGGCCGCGACCATTTTGCCGGCGCCGGCGCGGGCCGCGGTGGATGATGATGATGAGCTGCGCATCGCGTTCGACGGCGATGCGGTGCTGTTCTCGGATGAATCAGAGCGGATCTTTCGCGCGGACGGTCTGGCGGCGTTCACCGCCAACGAGGTCGCGGCGGCCCAGCAACCGCTTTCTGATGGCCCGTTCAAGGGGTTTCTGGTGGCCTTGAGGCGGATCCAGGCGCTGTTCCCGATCGACCAAGCGCCGCTGCGAACGGCGCTGATCACGGCTCGCGGTGCCCCGACCCATGAGCGGGTGGTGCGCACCCTGCGCGCTTGGAACATCCGTATCGACGAATCGCTGTTCCTCGATGGGCTCGGCAAAGGCCCCTTCCTCGCGGCCTTCGACGCCGATATCTTCTTCGACGATCAGGAGCACCACTGCCGGGCGACGCGCGACCACGTCACCACGGGCCATGTTCCGCACGGGATCGCCAACGTCAACGTCGCCGAGCTAGGCACCCGCGGCTTGACACCCGGCTAGGCAAGCCGGGCTCCGCTCAAGCCGCCCGGTCCCCTAATCCCGTCCCCCCTAATCCCGGCCCCCTAATCCCGGCGCCCATGCTCGCTGGTCAGCCACCGGCCGACGCGGCTCACCAGTGGGTTCGCGCTTAGACCGTGGCTGAGGATGCTGAGGATCACCGTCGTCACCACTGTCATGGCGAGCGTTCCGCTGTGCGTCAACAGCGGGCTGTCAGCGCTCTCGTTGAGCACGATGACGATGAAGACGATGCTGGCGAGTCCGCGCGGCCCGAACCAGCCGAGGAAGAGCTTGGTCGGTGTGCTCAGGCCGAGCCCGTGGAGTGAGAAGAACACCGGCAGCATCCGCACGAGCGTCAGGCTGAGCAGCGCATAGACCAGCACCTCCGCACTCATCTCGCCGATACCCAGCCCGATCACCGAGGCCCCGAAGATCACCCAGGTCAGCAGCGCCATGGTATCGCCGGTTCCGTCCGCGGCCAGCAGCAGTGGCTGCTTGATCGACGCACAGCGCCAGCCGAAGATCAAGCCGCCGGAGAAGGCGGCGATGAAGCCACTGCCGCCGAGCTGCTGTGCGAGCGCGAAACAGGCCACGGCCAGGGCGGCAACGGTGAGCTGGCGCCAGCTGCGCGTGACCCAGCCGCGACGCTCCGCGATCCCGATCAGATGGCCGGCGACCATGGTCAGCGTCACGCCGACGGCGAGTCCGATGCCGATCTCCTCGGCCATGAACTGAAGCGTTAGGTCGAGCGGTTGCGTCGTCTCGGCCGTGGTCGCCAGGGTCAAGAACACGAGCAGGATCGGGACACAGAGCCCGTCGTTGAGGCCGCTCTCGATGTTCAATCCCTCGCGCACCCCAGCGGGTACGCGCGTGTCCGTGACCACGGCCTTGCCGAGTGCGGCATCGGTTGGCGCGAGCATGGTCGCGAGCAATGCCAGTTCGAGCAGGCCGAGCTCGGGGAAGAGCGCGACGCCGGCCAAGGTGCCAAGGACGATGCTCAGCGGCAGGGCGACGAGAAGCAGTCGTCCCGGGATGCCGAGATTGCGTCGCAGTGCCTTAAGGTCGGTCTCAGCAGCGTCGGTGAAGAGGACCAGGGCCAGGGTCAGCTCGGCCAACAGTTGCAGATCGTTCCACTGCGCGTGGAACTGCAGCAGGTCGAGGCCAAGCGGGCCAATGCCGAGACCGAAGGCGGTGAAGAGGATCGGCCCGCTGATGAGGGTTCGGGCCAGCCCGCCCGCAATGAGACTGAATGCGAAGACAAACAGTCCAAGGATTGCCAGATCCTGGTACATAAGCCAAGCCCTCGGGACGGACGGCGGTCTGGGGACGCCATCGATGATACCCTCGAGTCAGGCCCGTTGTGTTGGCGCTCTCGCAATCTGTGCGGTTGACGCGCGAGCGCCCGATGGCTGTTCCGATGGCTGGGAGGCCGCGACGCGGGGGCGGTTAGGCCTTGATGGTCTGTATCACCCGGTCGAGCCGCTCACGAACCGCAGTGGCAAGCTCGGGCACCTTCGGATTCTCGACCAGCCCCAGCACCGCGAGCGGGTCCATGAACAGGACCCGCACACCGCCGTCTTCGTCCGTGCGCACGACGACGTTACAGGGGAGGAGGGCGCCGATGTCCGGCTCGGCCGTGATGGCCTGATGGGCGAGCTGGGGGTTGCAGGCGCCGAGGATGCGGTAGGGTGCCTGGTCCACACCGAGCTTGGTGTTCAGCGTCTTGGCGACATCGATGTCGCTGAGCACGCCGAAGCCCTCTTCTTTGAGGGCCTGGGTCACTCGCTCGATGGTCTCGTCAAAACCGGTGCTGACCTTGGTGGATACGCCGTACGTCATTGCGGATGCTCCAGTGGTTGGCGGCGGTGCTGGCTGACGGCGCCGCCGATACAGTCTTTCCACGACGTGGGTGTGATTGGCTCGATTTCGACCGTGGTCGTTGTCGATGCCTGCGGTGGCTTGAGGGCGGCGGCACCCCAGCGCGGGATAACGCCTCGGCGCGTCAGCGGTTCCCCTCGGCGACGACGCCGTTGCCGTCTGCATCGCGGCTGCGACCCTGAGCGAGCAGCAGCGCGTCGAGCTTCATGCGCAACCGATGGCACTGCCGACGCAGCGACGCCTCGTTGCCGCGGCTGTCTTGGAGTGCTCGCTGGAGCTGCT
>CAZTYV010000071.1:0-961 GCA_964617675.1 uncultured Halochromatium sp.
TAGGTACACTGCAGGGGGCACGGAGTTGATGCATGGCAAGGTATTCGAAGGCCTTCAAGGCCAAAGCGGTGGCGCGGTTGCTGCCGCCTGAGAGCGCCAGCTTGGAGGACGTTTCCCGTGAGATCGGGGTGCGTGTCGATACGCTATCGCGTTGGCGTGCCGAGGCGCTGAGTGGTGCACAGGATCGTCTTTGGACCGGTGCGGCACGGCTCGAAGCGGTGATCCATACGGCGAGTCTCGATGAGGCCAGCCGCAATGCCTGGTGCCGCGAGAACGGCGTGTATCCGGCCGAGCTGGCGCAGTGGCGCGCGCAGGCCAGCGAGTCGCTTTCCGACGTCTCCACGGGCTCATCAGCCAGCAAGGCAGAGCGCCAGTCCCGGCAGGAGATCCGCAAACTGCAACGCGACCTGGCACGCAAAGACAAGGCCTTGGCGGAGACGGCTGCCTTGCTGGGTATGACCTCTGCTGACTTCTGCCCGGTCACGCCGCGGATTGCTCCGCGGCGCGCTCCGCCCCGCCGGTCGTCGCGCTGCCTGTTTCGCTCGCATCGCACGACAGCACCGCGATGCGCCTGGACTTGGTGAACCAGTGGTCCGGCTGGTCTCAGGACGACTCGACACGGCGACGCCTCGCCGGACAGACCTCCCCGGATAAGAACGTGAACTTTCAGCGCACAACCGCCGCATTTACCCTGCCCCCTGCACCTGGTGGGTTTCGTCACCTCGTGCTGACTCACCCGGGGACCAGGCCTTCTATGCGATTTCTGTCCGTCGGCTCGCACCTTTGCGCTCAGGCTTCCTCCAGACATCCCCTCGCAGGTTTGCCCTTGCCGTCGGCTAGTAGTTACAGTCCACTGCGTGGACACAGGTACTCCTACAGGGGACTTTCACCCCATCAGTTCATGCCCATGCCGGGCGTACACAAGAGGCTACAGCCGATCCAATGCCGCGACGGGGTTTTT
>CAZTYV010000071.1:971-16241 GCA_964617675.1 uncultured Halochromatium sp.
GCGCGCAAGCCCGAGCGCACGCTGCCGAACCTCCGCTGACGCGGGCGGCTCGGCAGCATGCGCCGGGCTGTGCTTGACGTTGGGCGTAGTGAGAATCGTCGCGATCCGTTGTGAAGTTCACTGTCACCGAACATGCTCGGAAGCGTTGCGCTCGACGCGGCATTGATCTTCAATGGATCTCGGAAGCCATACAAAATCCACGGGAGAGCTTTCCGGATCTTGTTGATCCAGATGCAACTCATCTGCGCTACGACGTTCCGCAGCGCGGATTTCGAACACTCAGGGTTGTGGTGAATGACTCGGTTGATCCCCCTCGGATTATCACAGCGTTTTTCGAAAGTTAAGAGAATCCGCCCATGAAGCTCGAGTTTGACCCTATCGCCGATGCCGCTTACTTCGAGATCGCCCAGGGCGAAATCGCCGCCACCCGCGAGATTGAGCCAGGCATTAACGGCGACTACGACGCCGAAGGCCACCTGATTGGCATTGAGGTTTTAGGCGTAAGCAAGCGATCCGATGTCGAAGGCGTTGCCAAGGCGGCCTGAAAGGTTTATGGCCCAACGAGCCCGCCAGCCCGACGCCAAACTGCGGCGGGCGCTTCGTGCGTCGCTGCAGTTTGGCGCGGGCTGCGGTTGACGTTAGCTTCCGAGAAACGTGGGAACCGAACCAAAGCAAATGAAGCCTGTTGTCTACATTGAGTCCTCGGTAATCAGCTATCTGGTTTCTCGTCCCAGTCGCGATGTCATCGTCGCAGGCCGGCAAGCACTTACGCTTGAGTGGTGGGAAAACGAGAAACAGCGCTTTGACTTGAGAGTATCGGCTCTGGTTGAGGACGAAATCGGGCGAGGAGATCCTTCGGCTGCTGAACGCCGACTTGCACTCATTGAACGAATTCCAAGCCTAGCCGCTACGGATAACGCCCTCTTCCTCTCTGAAAGACTCATTGCAGAAAAGGCTATACCCGCTGGCAGCGAGGATGACGCCCTTCACATCGCCATCGCTGCAACTCAAGGAGCCGATTATCTGCTTACCTGGAATTTCAAGCATATCAACAACGCTGAGACCAAGAAATTGATCACTCGGATCGTTGAATCCCTCGGCTACGTTTGTCCCTTGCTTTGCTCGCCGGAAGAACTCGGAGGTACACCGAATGATTGAAGACCCTATTGTCGAGGAAACGCGAAAGCACCGGGAAGAACATGCCTCCGCTTACGGACATGATCTCCGGCGCATTATTGCCGCACTCCGAGAGCGAGAAGCGCAATCAAAACGCCCTGTGCTTAATCCCGGTCCAAAATATTTGCTCCAAAAGACAGGAAGCTAACAATCGCATAGGCGCGGACCGCAAAAAGCTACGCAATGCTTCGCTTTTTGCGTCCGGTTATGCATGGCGTTACGCCTAAGAAAACACCACACCAAAGGAGTCATGAAATATGGAAGCCTCAACAACTATCAGGAAAATGATGGCCGGCAACAAAATTGTCGTGCCTGCATATCAGCGTGCCGGGGCACCAGCAGCGACCCTTGGAGCCCGGTCATCCCTCAGCGGCTATCTTGACCAACCGGCAGGGCGGTGCGCTCCAACACCTGCCGCAGCACGAAGCTTGAGTGCACGCCGGAGACGCCCTCGATGCGGGTGATCTTGTGCAGCAGCAGATCCTGGTACGCCTCCATGTCGCGCACGATGACCTTGAGCTGGTAGTCGGCATCGCGCCCGGTGATGAGTGAGCACTCGAGCACCTCCGGCAGCGTCGCGACGATCGCGTCGAAGTTGGCGAAGCGCTCGGGTGTATGCCGGTCCATCGAGATGCTGACGAAGGCGATCAGGCTGAGCCCGAGCTTCTTGGCGTCAACCATCGCCCGATAGCCGGCGATGATGCCGGCCTCCTCCAGCGCCCGCACCCGACGCAGGCAGGGCGACGGTGACAGGCCAATGCGATCGGCCAACTCTTGATTACTGATGCGGCCGTCCTCCTGCAGCACCTCGAGGATGCTCCGGTCATAGCGGTCAAGCTTCATCGGGTCTTCGGCTCCAGCGGCGATCATCCTGCCGATTGCGGCAGCTTCTGCGCATAGATTGCCGTGATGCGCGAAAGCCTGCAATAAAGTTGCGCAACTAGGCCGAAATTCGGCCATAAACGCAATCGCTTGCGCGGAGGATCAGGGCATCCTATCAACCGTCGGCCACAAGTCGGCAGCCAAGCATTCTTGGCGGCCACAGGCCCACAAGGCACCGCCTGCCTGCGATCACCCGGTACCGCCGGTTCAGTACCCCTGACTCCGGCGGCGCGATCGACCGCTGCAACCCAGCTCGATGAACGCCGGCGCGTTGGCCCAGGCCGATTCGCTCAACCAGCCGAGACAGGCGTCAGACCGCATTCGCAACCCAGCCAGAAGGAAGTCCGATCATGCCCGCCCATCACGCCAAATACCGCCCTAGCAAGCCGGTGCAGCTGCGCGACCGCCGCTGGCCAGACCGGACCATCGAGCAGGCCCCACGCTGGGCCAGCGTCGACCTGCGCGATGGCAACCAGGCCCTGCGCGCGCCCATGAGCGTCGAGCAGAAGCAGCAGCTCTGGGCGCTGCTCGTCGACATCGGCGTCAAGGAGATCGAGGTTGGCTTCCCGTCGGCGAGCCAACCGGACTACGACTTCGTGCGCTGGCTGATCGAGGCGCGCCAGATCCCCGCGGACGTGACCATCCAGGTGCTGGTGCAAGCGCGCCAAGACCTGATCGAGCGGACCTTCGCCGCACTCGACGGCGTCCATCGCGCGATCGTCCACGTCTACAACTCCACCTCGCCCGTGCAGCGCGAATGGGTGTTCGGCGCCGACCGCGCGCGTGTGAAGGCGATCGCCGTGCAGGGCGCCGAGTGGGTGCGAGATGAGGCCGCCAAGTACCCCGGGACCGACTGGACCTTCCAGTATTCGCCGGAGAGCTTCTCGCAGACCGAGCCCGACTATGCGGTCGAGGTCTGCAACGCGGTGCTCGATGTCTGGCAGCCGACGCCGGACAACCCCTGCATCCTGAACCTGCCAGCCACGGTGGAATCAGCAAGCCCGAACGTCTTCGCCGATCAGGTCGAGTGGTTCTGTCGCCATCTCGACCGACGCGACAGTGTCTGCGTCTCGCTGCACACCCATAACGATCGCGGCGGCGCCGCGGCGGCGGCCGAGCTCGGCTTGCTGGCGGGCGCGGATCGCGTCGAGGGCACCCTGCTCGGCAATGGCGAGCGCACCGGCAACTGCGACCTGGTGACCTTGGCGATGAATCTCTATAGCCAGGGCGTCGACCCGCGGCTCGATCTCAGCGACCCGGATCGCATCATCGCCACGGTTGAGGAATGCACGGGCATCGCCTGCCATCCGCGCCATCCCTGGGTCGGCGAGCTGGTCTACACCGCGTTCTCGGGGAGCCATCAGGATGCGATCAACAAGTCACTGCATCATCAGCGCGCCGAGCACAACCGCCACCTGCCATGGCAGGTGGCCTATCTGCCGATCGACCCGCAGGACCTCGGTCGCAGCTACGAGGCGGTGATCCGGGTCAACAGCCAGTCCGGCAAGGGCGGCATCGCCTTCGTGCTCGAGCGCGACTATGGACTGCAATTGCCACGCTGGGCGCAGGTCGAGCTCGCGCCCGTGGTGCAGCGCGTGAGCGAGGAGCAGGGCGGCGTGATCGATTCGGCGCGCATCCGTGAGCTGTTCGCTGCGCAGTTCATTCAGGATCAGGCGCCGAACCGCCTTGCCGGCTATCGCATCAACCGCAATGGTCATGATCAGATCGAGGCGACGATCATCTGCGAGGGCCGCGAGCAGCGCATCCGCGGCGAGGGCGATGGCGCCATTGCCGCCTTTGCCAACGCCTGGAGCCAGGCCTTCGGCCAGGCCATCGACGTGCGTGACTACCGCGAGCACGCCATCGGCGCCGGCACCGATGCCGAGGCCGCGGCCTATGTGCAGCTGGTGATCGATGGCCAGCCGGTCGCCGGCGCCGCGATCGATCGCGACACCGTCAGCGCCTCGCTCAAGGCGGTGATCTCGGCGCTGAACCGAGGCGTTATGATGGCCGGAGCTGTTGGGGTCAGGCAGGTGGCCTGAGCCTGGCGAGGGCGCTTAACACCGCGCCGCGCGCGTCCACGAGGTCGTTACACCTCCGCCTACGCCCGCGGCGTTTTCGTCTTCGACCTGCGCACTGCCCACCCGAGCAACCTCGACTAGACTCGTCGTTGATACTGGAACGACGGCTGTCACGAACCGGCCCGGTTTGGCCAAAGCAACGCCAAAGGCAAGTCCGCGTGGTTGAGCAAACGCAAGATAGGACCGAGCGAAAGAGCGAGGATCAAAGCCAACCGAAGAAGCAGCTCGTTGCGCTGCGCAACGTCATCGCCGCGGCGCTGGCCGGAATACTGACGGGGCTCTTCTTCGGCGACTCCGCGGCGATCCTGCAGCCGATCGGGCAGCTCTACATCCTGCTGCTCGAGGTGGCCGTCTACCCCTACATCATCTGCTCGTTGCTCCATGGCCTTGGCAGCATGCAGCCGGGTCAGGCGCTGCGGCTGTTCAAGGCCGCCTGGCCCTACTATCTCGGCCTGTGGGCGCTGACCTTCGGGCTGTTGACGATCCTGACCCTCGCGATCCCGGCGTCGCGCGCCTTGGTGTGGCAGGCCGGTGCCGATGACTTCTCGGTCAATCAGTTGCTCGAGACCCTGATCCCGAGCGATATCGTCACCGCGATCGGCAACAACTCGATCCCGGCCGTGATCCTGTTCGGCATCTTCTATGGCATCGCGCTGCAGCACGTCAAAGACAAGGGCTCGCTGCTGCAGACCTTCGACGCATTGGCCAAGGCCAGCCTCACCTTCTGGAAGGCCGTGGTGCGCCTGGTCCCCTTCGCCGTCTTCGCGCTGTTCGCCTCGACCGCCGGCACCGAGCACGTCGCCGAGCTGGCGTCGATTGGATACCTGTTACTGCTCTTCTTCGCCGGCGCGCTGATCCTGATCCTCTGGCTGATCCCGGCGACGCTCGACGCCCTGTTGCCGGTCCGCTATCGCGACGTCGCGGGCGACCTGAAGGGAGCGATGATCCTCGGGTTGGTCACGACCATCTCGGTCTCAGCCCTGCCGTTCATCGTCTCCGCCACCCAGCGGCTGGCCCAGCACTGCGAGATCGACGACGCCGAGCGCGACGACATCATCCGCACCAACATCTCCATCGCCTATCCGCTCGGACAGCTCGGCAACTTCTTCGTCTACCTGTTCATCGTCTTCTGTGCATTCCTGATGCACGTCCAGATCTCGGGCCTCGAGCATGTCCTGCTGCCTTTGGTCTCCCTGATCTCCTGCTTCGGCTCGCCGACCGCGTCGGTGGCCTCAGCCCTCTTCCTCGGCAACTGGATCGGCGTCGGAGAGCCCGCGCAGCAGCTCTACGTGGAGCTCATGGTCATCCTGCGTTACCCGCAGGTCGCGGCCTCGATCATGGGCTTCGCCTTCCTCAGCTTCACGGTGGTGTTGGCCTACTACGGCAAGCTGCGCATCCGCTGGGCCCGGCTGATCGCCACCCTGTCGTTGACCTTTCTGGTACTGACGGGCGCGTCGCTCGGCGCCCGCTCCCTCTATGAGCAAGCGCTCGCCGAGCAGACCAACCCCTATCTGAACTTCTCGCTTCCGAAGAGCCTGACGGCCCCGGTCGACAGCAAGATCTTGAGTGCCGAAGAGGCAGCGCGGGAGCCTCCGCGCGCGCCCGGCCCGATCCTGCCGCAGATCCAAGGCTCGGGCATCCTGCGGGTCGGGTTCAATCCCTCGGTCATCCCGTTCTGCTACTTCAACGAGAAGGGCGAGCTGGTCGGCTACGACATGGCCTACGCCTATCGCCTGGCCCAAGACATGAACGTGCGGCTGCAGCTCATCCCCTTCTCGTGGCGGACGCTCGAGGACGACCTGGCCGCTGGCCGTTTCGATATCGCGATGGCAGGCATCTACGCGACCACGGACCGGCTCGAGACCTTCTCCCTCAGCCGGCCCTACGCCCAGAGTCCACTCGCCTTCTTCGCCCCGCGCGAGAAGGCGCATTGGCTGCAAGGACGCCGCAGCATCGAGGAGCGCAAGGATCTCGTGCTCGGCGTCTTCGATGACCCCGTCCTGCGGCCTTGGCTGAGCGACATCGTGGCCAAAGAGCGCGTCCAAGTCGTGCCCGATTACGACCAGCTGCCGGACTTCACGCAGATCGACGGCGCCTTCTGGACCCTCTTGCAGAGCGAGGCGGTGGCCGCCGCCCACCCGGGGATCGTTGCCGTGAAGCCCAAGGACCTCGGCAGCCCGGTGCTGTTCACCTACCTGATGCGCAAGGACGCCGCACAGCTCAAGAACTACCTCGACTACTGGCTCGAGCTGCAACAGACCAATGGCTTCGAGCAGGCCCAGCGCGATTACTGGTTCAAGCGCCAACCACCCGCCAGCAAGGAGCCGCGCTGGTCGATCCTGCACGATGTGCTGGGGATCGAGCGCTAGGGCGCGAAGATCAGCATCACGTAGGCACCGAACAGGATTAGGTGCACCACGCCCTGCAGGACGTTGGTGCGCGCCGCGCTGAAGGTCACGACCGAGACCAACAAGGTGATCGCCAACATGAGGATATCGGCCTTGCCGAGGCCGAGCTCGACCGCTTTGCCAGTCAATAGGCTGATCGTGAGCACCGCGGGGACCGTCAGCCCGATCGTCGCCAAGACGGAGCCAAGAAAGATGTTCACGGCGCGCTGGAGCCGATTGGCCAAGGCCGAGCGCACCGCGCCCACCGCCTCCGGCGTCAGCACCAGCACCGCAACCACGAAGCCGCCGAGTGCCGCCGGTAGCGAGAGCACCTCGATGCCGTAGTCGATCGGCAGCGCGATCTTCTTCGCCAACAGCACCACCGGGATCAGGTAGGCGAGCAAGAGGCCCGCATGTAAGGGCACCGGACCCGGCTCATGGACGCCAGGGTGATGCTCCAGCACCGCGTCCGACGCCGGGTCATCGATGCGAAAATAACCGCGGTGACGGATCGTCTGGATCGCCAGGAAGCTCCCGTACAGGGCGACGCTGGCGAGGATCAGGAAGCTTGCCTGAAAACTGCTCAGGGTCCCGACCCGGGTCGACTCGGTGAAATCCGGCAGCACGAGGCTGAGCAAGGCCAGCGGGATGATCACCGAGAGATAGGCGTTCGCGCCCTGCAGGTTGTAGCTTTGCTCGCCGTGACGCAGCGCACCGAGCAGCAGGGTCAAGCCGACCATACCGTTGAGCACGATCATCACCACCGCGAACATGGTGTCACGTGCCAAGGTCGGGTTGTTGTCACCGACGAACATCAGTGACGCGATCATCAGCACCTCGATCGAGATCACCGCCAGGGTCAGGATCAAGGTGCCATAGGGCTCGCCAAGCCGCTCGGCGAGCATGTCCGCGTGGTGCACCACCTTGAGCGCGGCCCAAAGGATGGTCCCGAACAGCCAGGCGAACATCAGCGCGAGCCAGAGCGGATTGCTCAGGTCCGCGAGCCAACCCTTGCCGAACACCAGGAAGGCGGCCGTCGTCACCAACACGACGATCAACGGACCCTCGGCGCGCAGCCGATCGCCGATGCTGGGCGCTTTACCCTGAACCGAACTGGGACCCGAATTGGGACCCGAATTGGGGCCTGAGCCGGGGCCTTTACTGGAGCCTTTACTGGGGCCTGTATTGGGGCCTGTGCTGGGCATGCTCACCGGGCCTCCTCGGTCCGAGACGCCTGTAGGTGCTCATCGAGCCAAGCGCGGATCTGCACGCTCGAGCGCGAGCCGCTGAAGCGACCGAGCTCCTCGCCTTGCTGGAAGAGCAGCACGGTTGGGAAGCCGCGGAGTCGATAGTGGCCAGCGAGCTTCATGTTCTCGCCCTCATCGACCTCGACCTTGGCGAGCCCGATCGAGCCCTGCAGCTCCTCGATCACGCGGTAGAGATGCGGCGCCAGCTGATGGCAGGGCGCGCACCAGTCGGCCCAGAAGTCGACGAGGATCGGCCGCCGGTTGGAGGCCTGAATGACCGCCTGCTCGAACCCCTCATGGTGGACATCGAAACAATCGCCGCAAGGCGGCTGATCAGAAGGAAAGCGCATTGCCTGGTCTCCATGGTGCCCGCAAGCGGATCGCTGCAAGGCGGAAGCAAAACCGCGATTTTGAGTATCCCCATCGACTCTCCGCAAGCCATTGGTCAGCGAGCTTCACTGTCGTCTTGGCTAACGGACTGGCCGCCGGTCGGCCGGTTGCGCTATGGTTAGCAGCCGATGCGCGGACCGCCGAGGGGGGATGATCGCCCTGCTCGACGCCTCATCCATCCCTCATTCCCATAGCTCATCCAAAGACACGAGTCGCCGATGTCCGATCTGCACCCCAATCGCGCCCCTTACCCAACCACCCGCATGCGCCGCATGCGCCGCGATGACTTCTCGCGCCGGCTGATGCGCGAGACGACCCTGACGCCCGATGACTTCATCTATCCGGTCTTCGTGCTGGAAGGCCAAGGGGAGCGCGAGCCGGTGCCCTCAATGCCCGGCATCGAGCGCATGAGCATCGATCTGCTCGTCGAGGAGGCGCAGGCGATCGCCAAGCTCGGCATCCCGGCCATGGCGCTGTTCCCGGTCACGCCGATGTCGGCCAAGTCCCTGGATGCGCGCGAGGCCTTCAACCCGGACGGACTTGCCCAGCGCGCGGTGAAGGCGCTCAAGGACGCGGTGCCTGAGCTTGGCGTGATGACCGATGTCGCGCTCGACCCCTTCACCACCCACGGCCAGGACGGGCTGATCGACGACAGCGGCTACGTGATGAACGATGCCACCGTCGAGGTGCTGGTCAAGCAGGCGGTCTCCCATGCCGCGGCCGGCGCCGACATCGTCGCCCCCTCCGACATGATGGATGGGCGCATCGGCGCGGTGCGCGAGGCACTGGAGTCCGCTGGCCACATCAACACCCGCATCATGGCCTACTCGGCCAAGTACGCGTCGAGCTTCTATGGCCCCTTCCGCGATGCGGTCGGCTCCGCGGCCAACCTCGGCGGCGGCAACAAGTACACCTACCAGATGGACCCGGCCAACAGCGACGAGGCCCTGCTCGACCTGGCCGAGGGCGCCGATATGGTGATGGTCAAGCCCGGCATGCCATATCTGGACATCGTCCGCCGGGTCAAAGACCGCTTCGGGGCGCCGACCTTCGTCTACCACGTCAGCGGCGAGTACGCGATGCTCAAGGCCGCGAGCCAGAACGGCTGGCTCGAGGAGCGCGCGGTGGTGCTGGAGGCCCTGATGGGGGTGAAGCGCGCCGGCGGCGACGGCATCCTGACCTACTACGCCAAGCAGGCGGCGCAATGGATGGGCGCCTGAGCATCGATCCATCATGACCGATCGTTATGCGGTGATCGGCAACCCGATCGCCCACAGCAAGTCGCCCGTGATCCACGCCGCCTTTGCCGCGCAGACCGGCGAGCCGATCGAGTACGGGCGCATCCTCGGCGACCCGGACGACTTCGCCGGCGACGTGCGGCGCTTCGTCGCCGAGGGCGGGCGCGGGCTCAACGTCACGGTCCCGTTCAAGACCGCGGCCTTCGAGCTCCTCGATGATCTGAGCGACCGCGCGCGCGCGGCCGGCGCGGTCAACACCCTGATCATCCGCGACGGCGGTCTGCTGCGCGGCGACAACACCGATGGCATCGGCCTGCTGCGCGATCTGACCGTCAACCATGGCCTCGTGCTGGCCGGCCGGCGCGTGCTGCTGCTCGGCGCCGGCGGGGCTGCACGCGGGGTGGTGCAACCGCTGCTCGAGGCCGGCCCAGCAGCGCTCTTGATCGCCAACCGCACCGCGAGCAAGGCCGAGGCACTCGCGGCTCAGTTCGATCAGGCCAGCGGCTGCGGTCTCGACGAGCTGGACGGCCAGCGCTTCGACCTGATCATCAACGCCACCTCGACCGGCCTCAACGGCCAGGTACCGGCGATCCCGGACGACTGCCTTGCCAAAGGAGGATGCGTCTACGACCTGCTCTATGCCGACGAGCCGACGCCCTTCTGCCGCTGGGGCCAGGCGCGAGGTGCCGCCCAGGTGCTCGACGGGCTCGGCATGCTGGTCGAGCAGGCCGCGGAATCCTTCTGGCTCTGGCGCGGCGTGCGGCCGCAAACCGCGCCGGTCATCGCCCAGTTGCGCCGCCGTTGATCAGCGCGCGCGCCAACACATCTTAGAGCCGATGGGCACCAACGCGTGGTCGTCCGGCCATGCAGCCCAGCCGTTGAGCCCAGCCGGGCTACCCCGACTGGCCGCGACAAGACCGAGGCCGCCCAAGCGGCCGGGCGACAGGACACGCAGGGCCCGCAACAACAGCGCTCAATCGGAGATTGCCATGAAGCTCGCCGTCATCGGCACCGGACTGCTCGGGCGCGAGATCGCGATCCGGCTGCAAGATCGCCGCTTCGCGGTCGGCGCCTGGAATCGCTCGCCGGAGAAGGCGAGCGCCCTCGCCACGGTCGGCATCCATCCCCACGCGAGCGCCGCCGAGGCCATCGGCGCCAGCGACGCGGCGCTGCTGTTGCTGAGCGATGCCGAGGCGATCCGCGCGGTGCTCTGGCCCACCGACGGTGCCGAGCAACCGGCGCTCGCCGACCGTATCCTGATCCAGATGGGGACCATCGCGCCCAGCGAGAGCCGCGCCTTGGGCCTCGACGTCGAGCGCGGCGGCGGTCAATATCTGGAGGCGCCGGTCTTGGGCAGCCTTCCCGAGGCGCGAAGCGGTCGGTTGATCGTGATGGCCGGCGGCGAGCTTGGCCTCTTCGAGCGCTGCCTACCGATCTTCGAGGCACTCAGCGAAATGCCGCAACGCATCGGCGAGATCGGCCAGGCCGCGGCGCTAAAGCTGGCGATGAATCAGCTCATCATCGGCCTGACCACCACCTTCTGCTACAGCCTGGGGCTGGTCCGCGACGAGGGCATCGACGTCGAGCACTTCATGGGCCTGCTACGCAAGAGCGCCCTCTATGCGCCCACCTTCGACAAGAAGCTCGACAAGTACCTCAGCCATGACTACGGCCAGGCCAACTTTCCGCTCAAGCATCTGAGCAAGGATCTTCGCCTGTTCCGCAGCGTTGCGGAGCCCTCGACCATGGACACGGCGCCGCTCGCCGCCCTCGAGACCATCCTCGAGCGCGCGCTCGCGCACGGCCTCGGCGACCTCGATTACTCGGCCCTCTACGAGACCCTGGTCGAGGGCCGCTAGCCATCCATGGAACTGCCCTTCACCCATAAGCCGGGTCGCCGCGAGCGCCACCTGCGCCGTCGGCACGAGAACCCGCTGTTCGCCTGGCCACCGCGGGAGGTCCCACCGGAAGACCTGCTCGCGGCGCAGAAGGCCGACCATGAGGACATGCTCGCCTTTCGCGAAAGCTTTCAGGCGCTGATGCAGCGCGCCATCGACCTGCCGCCGGATGCCGGCAGTGACGCGGTGCTCGGCCTCAAGGAGGCACTCGAGGCGCACTACGAGCAGAGCTACGCCCTGCCCGAGGACCATGACCAGGAGCGCGCCGCGCTCAAGCGACTCATCGACCTGATCATGAAGACGCTCTGGCGCCAGGCCGGCGCCGACGCCGTTGCCCACCAAGAGCTCAGCGACGAGGAGACCGCCCGCAGCATCCATTTTCGACTGCTCGAACAGCCGCTGGTGGCAGATCTCCTCCACCCTGATAGCGGTATCGGGCCGCACGAGCTGGCGGCAACCTTGCTCTCATCCACCGAGGCCGAGATCGCGGCGGCCTGCGAGCTCTTCGATGGCCGCGAGCTCAGCGAGCTGCTCAGCCGGGCCGAGTCGCGGCTGGACGCGCTCGATGAGCACGCACTCGGGTTGGGGCTCGGGTCGGAAGCCGGGCCGGAAACCGGGTCGGAAGCAGGGCTGAGGGGCACGCTGGAACGGGCGCGAGCACGGCTCGCATTGATCCGCCGGCGTGCCGAGCAATATGACCTCAGCGGCCCTCGGCATTGAGCCGGGCCTGAGGCCGAGCTTGCATCGAGGTTCAGGGCTGCGATGTCCGTGCTGATCTTCAGGCTGAATGGCGTCGAAGACGATGAAGCCGCTGACGTGCGGCGCCTGCTCGATGAGCAGGGCTTCGCCTATCACGAGACCAGTGGCGGCTTTCTCGGCTTGGGCGTGGCCGGACTCTGGCTGCTCGATAGCAGCCAAAAGGACGCGGCGCGCGGGCTGATCGACCGCTACCAGGCGGAGCGCTCGACGCGCCTCGCCGCCGAGTACGCCGCGCTCTGTCGTGCTGGCCGGGCCGAGACAACGCTTCAGCGCGCCGCCCGCCACCCGCTGCGTACCCTGTTCTACCTCGCCGGCGCGGCCGCGGTGCTCTATCTGATGCTCGTCCCCTTCCTGACCCTCGGCCGATGAGCAGTCGCTGAAGCCATGCTCGCGAGATCAACCCCCTCCAAGATCCGGCACCCGGGAGCGGCGCCCGAGATTCGGCCCAAGCTCCGACGTCGCGCAGGGACCCGGCATTAGGGCCTCGCGCTAGGGCCGCGGGCAGCGTCCGGAGAAGTTGGCCTGCAGCGGGCAACGCCGACCGTCGGCGCGCTGACAGACCCCGGCCTGCATGTCGACCTCGCCACCCGTGATCGCGCAGTAGATCTGGGCCTCATCGTCGTAGCCGGTGATCTTCAGTCCCCCTTCCGGACACTGACCGCGTAGCAAGGCCCACTCCTCGCACTGGCGATTATCCTCGAACACGCAGACACCGTACTGGCCGCCATCCGGGCGCGTGCGAATGTCGAGCGTGCCGCCGAGCCGGACGCAGTTCTCAGATGCCGGGTTGGCGAGCCCCCGCTTGCCCTGCGCCGTTGCTGGGGCTGCATCCATCGCTGGAGGCACCGCGGCCGCCGAAAGCTCTAGGGCGCCGAGGAGCGTCGCGAAGACCAACGTCAGTGCCAACGCGCGACGCTTGGAATGCAGTAGCGGCATGATTTCACCTCAGTCGATGCGCTTGTTGATCGGCAATGCGATGACGCCCTGTGCCGCGGCCATCCTTAGGCCGCCCACATCGGCGTTCACCGCTGATACACCTCGGCTGGATCGAACACCTGCGTACCAACGTCTGTCACCGTCCCTTGGTCAAGCTTGCGGAAGAAACAGCTGCGCTTGCCGGTGTGGCAGGCCGCGCCGCCGACCTGCTCGACCTTCAGTAGCAGCGCATCGCCATCGCAATCCAGATAGAGCTCGCGGATCTTCTGGGTGTGGCCGCTCTCCTCGCCCTTGTGCCACAGCTTCTGTCGCGATCGGCTCCAATAGACCGCCTCGCCGAGCTCGAGCGTCTTGGCCAGCGACGCCTCGTTCATGTTGGCGACCATCAGGACCTCGCCGGTGTCGGCATCCTGGGCGATCGCGGTGATCAGGCCGTCACCTTTGCTAAAGTCGATGAGGCGCGCGAGCGCGTGGTCTATTGTCATGGCGATGGGGCGTCCCTCATGCGGCAGGCTGTTCGGCGCGCCCATTCTAGAGCCCTGCGGCGCCGATTGTCAGGCGCTCCAGCGGACACATCCTCAGCGTAAGGGCCACTCATCAAGGCACCGAGAGCGCGCATCGATCACCGGGAGACCGCAATGACCGACACCATTGGCTTCATCGGGCTTGGCATCATGGGCCGCCCGATGGCCCTGAATCTGATCAAGGCCGGCTATCGCCTCGCCGTACACGCAAGGCGCCCGACCTCGATGCAGCCGCTATTGGAGGCGGGCGCCGAGGGCTGTTCGAGTCCGGCCGAGGTGGCTCGTCGCTCGGCGATCCTGTTCACCATGGTCTCGGATACGCCGGACGTCGAGCAGGTCATCCTCGGCGAACAGGGCGTGATCGAGGCTGTTCAAGCCGGTGCCGTCGTCGTTGATATGAGCACCATCTCGCCATCGGTGACCCGGGCCCTGGCCGAGCGCTTGCACGCGGCGGGCGCTGAGATGCTCGACGCACCGGTCTCGGGCGGCGATCTGGGCGCCGCCGCCGGTACGCTCTCGATCATGATCGGTGGTCCCGAGGCCGCCGTCGCGCGCGTGCGACCGCTGTTCGAGGTGATGGGCACGAATATCGTCCATGTCGGCGAGCATGGCGCCGGACAGGTGTGCAAGGCCTGTAATCAGGTGCTGGTCGCGCAGACCATTGCCGGCGTTGCTGAGGCGCTGCTGCTGGCCAAGGCCTCGGGCGTCGACCCCGCCAAGGTCCGCGAGGCGCTGCTCGGGGGCTTCGCCAACAGTCGGGTACTCGAGGTGCACGGGCGGCGCATGCTTGAGGGCGACTACACGCCCGGCTTCAAGACGGCGCTGCACCAGAAGGATATGCGCATCGTGCTCGAGACGGCGCATGAGCTCAGGCTGGCACTCCCCGGCGCAGCGCAGGTGGCGCAATGGCTCAACGCGCTGGTTGGACAGGGGCTCGGCGAGCTGGACTCGGCGGCCATCCACCAGATCCAAGCGCAGATGAACGCTCAGGACCGCTAGCCGCTAGCCGTCAGAGCCGCGCCGGTCGACGCCAGACCTAGGCCGCGATGAGTCCCGACCTCAAGACTCGAGAAAATTGCGCAGCAGGTCATGCCCGTGCTGGGTCAGGATCGACTCGGGGTGGAACTGCACGCCCTCGATCGGCAGCTCGCGATGCCGCATGCCCATGATCTCATCGCGCTCACCGTCCGCGGTCTCGGTCCAGGCCGTGACCTCGAGCTCCGCCGGCAGCGAGGTCTGCTCGACCACCAAGGAGTGGTAGCGCGTGGCCTCGAACGGCTGCGCCAACCCGCGAAACACCCCCTCATTGGCATGATGGATCTCTGAGGTCTTGCCGTGCATCACCGCACGCGCCTTGACCACCTTGCCACCGAAGGCCTGGCCAATCGACTGATGGCCCAGACAGACCCCCAGCAGCGGCACCTTGCCGGCCGCGGCCCGGATTAGCTCCACCGAGATCCCAGCCTCGCTCGGTGTGCAAGGCCCCGGCGAGATCACGATCCGCTCCGGGCGCAGCGCCAGCGCATCGGCCACCGAGATCTCATCGTTGCGCACCACCCGCACCTCCACCCCGAGCTCACCCAGATACTGGACCAGGTTGTAGGTGAAGGAGTCGTAGTTATCGATCATCAGCAACATGTCGAGTCCACCTCTGGATTAGCGGCCATCAGGATGCCCCGACTCCGGCTCCTCGGCCGCCGCGGTGGCACCAGCGACACAGGGCTGGCGCTCGATGCCGGCCTCGGCCATGGC
>CAZTYV010000072.1:0-1610 GCA_964617675.1 uncultured Halochromatium sp.
GGGATTACCGGGGCCAGTGTCGGGTCAGGCCGCACGCTTGAGGTCACGCTCGATCTGGCCGACGCGCTGTTTGATGCGGGCTATACGCTCCACATCGACGCAGCCGTCGAGGATATGCGCGACAGCCCGAACGAGGTTGCGGTGCCCCTGACGACAGACGGGGCAGGTACGCAGACCAGAGGCCGCCGCTACATCGCCAATTTTACCTACGACATGTAAGGGAGGCCCGGCGATGATCCGCGTTCTGCACCGTTGGCCGGGTCTTCTGGCCGCTGCCTTTCTTATCATCCTGACACTCAGCGGGGCCGCCCTTTCGGTGTTCCCCGCAGCCGAGCGGCTCTCTGCGCCGCAGGCCGAGACAGGGCTGAGCGTGGCGACACTCGCATCGCGTATCCAGACCGTCTATCCCGGCGTTGAACAGATCCGGCGGTCGCCGTCGGGTCAGATCACGGCCTATTGGTTTGTGGATGGCGCACCGGGTGCGGCGGTCATTGATCCGGCAACAGGTCAGGGCGTGGGGTCTGCCGACCCCAATCAGGTTGAGCGCTGGCTGACAAACCTGCACCGTTCGCTCTTTCTTGGCGACGGCGGGCGGATCGTCATGGCCTTTGGTGCGGCCGCGATGCTGATCCTTGCGGTTTCAGGGTCTGTTCTTGTTGCACGTCGCGCGGGCGGGTGGCGCCGCTGGTTTGCGCCGATGCGCGGCCCGCTGTCGGGGCGTCTGCATGTCGAGATCGCGCGCGTCGCGGTACTGGGCCTTGCCCTGTCATCAGTCACAGCGCTTTGGATGTCGGCATCCACCTTTGAGCTCATTCCCGAAACCACATCTGCTCCGGCCTTTCCCAGCGTGGTGAGCGGCCAGACCGATGTGCCAGTCAATTCCATCGACTTGCTGCAGCAGACCCTTGTTGCCGAGCTGCGTGATTTGAATTTTCCCTATCCCGGTGACGCCACCGACGCCTTTACTTTGAAGACCGATCGGGGGACCGGATATCTGGATCAGGGAACAGGTGCGACTTTAAGTTGGACCGACCTGACCGGTTGGGAGCGCGTGTCGGAAACGATCTATACGCTGCATACCGGTCAAGGGGCGGCCTTTCTCGGGGTGGTTCTGGGGCTGATGGCATTGGGTGTGCCTGTGCTTGGGGTCACGGGCGGTCTTATCTGGCTGGCGGCACGGCGTAGCAGACCCCGCATCAAGGGCAACCAGCCCGCAGGCAAGGCCGAAACGGTTCTTTTGGTCGGCAGTGAAGGTGGCAGCACCTGGGGCTTTGCCGCGACGCTTCATCAAGCGCTGAGTGAGGCGGGACAGACGGTTCATGTCGCGCCGATGTCGTCCTTTGACCCATCGCGCCATATCAAGGCGCAGCGGTTCGTGATCCTTGCCGCAACTTACGGCGACGGTGACGCGCCTGAAACGGCCAAAGGGTTTCTGGAGCGTTTGGCATCATTGGGCACCGTGCCCGCTCCACCGATTGCCGTGTTGGGGTTTGGTGATCGCAGTTACCCCGACTTCTGTGGCTTCGCAAAAAAGGTTGTGGCCGAGGCTGAAACGTTGGGCTGGGATATGCTCTTGCCGTTTGACACCATCGACCGCCAGTCGCCGCAGG
>CAZTYV010000072.1:1620-16054 GCA_964617675.1 uncultured Halochromatium sp.
GGGTATTGAGCTGGAACTGGCGCACCAGCCCGTTCTTCCTGCAACCCAGACGCTAACACTGGTTTCGCGCCGTGACTACGGGGCGGAAATGCAGGAACCAACGGCAATCCTGCGCTTTGCCTTGCCGCGCATGACATTATGGCAAAGGCTCACGGGCCAAGGCTTTGCACGGTTCGAAGCGGGCGATCTTCTGGGTATTTTGCCTATCGGCTCTGCGATCCCACGGCTGTATTCGCTGGCCTCTGACAGGCGTGACGGGTTTGTTGAGATTGTCGTCAAGCGTCATCCATCGGGCCTGTGTTCCTCGCAACTGACCCAGCTTGCGCCGGGTGATACGGCCGAGGGCTATGTCGTCCGCAATCCCGGTTTCAAACCGGGCAGGGGCAGCGCGCCGCTCATCCTGATCGGGGCAGGGACGGGGATCGGCCCGCTGGCGGGGTTTGTGCGTGGCAACAAAAGCAACCGGCCCATTCATCTCTTCTTTGGCATGCGCCATCCGCAGAACGACTTTTTCTATGGGCAAGACCTTGCAAACTGGCAGGCCGAAGGGCGCCTGACACGTCTGGACACGGCAGTCTCGCGGGCGGCCAATCCACAATACGTGCAGGATGCACTGCGGGCCGAGGGTGCCGAAGTGGCGCGTGGGGCGGTGCTGAAACTTCGCCGCGTCGATCATGGCGACCCGCCGCGCATGCCGCCACGGCGCGATGCTCGGAGCGTCGATCGAGATAAAACCCGATTTGGCCGAGGAGGATCGGGATCTGCTGCAGGTGCGAATGCACCCCGTAGAGCAGCCGGGTGACCGGATTCGGGTCCTTCCAGCCGACGCGCATAGCGGTGCGCAGCGCGATCAGGCCATAGGCGGCGAGCGCGAGCAGCAGCGGCCACAGACTCCAGAGCAGCAGCGAGAGTCCAATACCGCCAAGCGCAATCGCCAGCAGGACTGCACCATGACGGCGGTTACGACGCACCTCTGTTGACCAGAGTGGCGTTGCCGTATCGCGCAGGCGCTCCGCGACCTCAGCATAGGCATGTCCGGCACGCACCGCCCGGCGCCAATATTGGCCCCAGCGCGTGATGGCGAGGTCATGCAGAGTCATCGGCGCATCGATATGCAAGATGCGATAGCCGGCGGCACGCAGCCGCTGGCACAGCTCCGGCTCCTCGCCCGCGATCAGGGTCGCGTCGAAACCGTCGACCTCGGCCAAGGCATCGCGGCGCATGAGCGCATCGCCGCCACAGAATTCGCTCTCACCAGGCGGGTACACCCAGTCCAGGTCCAGTACCCGGTTATACAGTGACCCCTGGGGATCGAGCTCGCGCCGATGCCCCCAGACCACCGCGACCGCCGGGTCGGACAAGGCCGGCAGCGCCCGGGCGATGAACAAAGGATCGAGGATCGTATCGCCATCGAGGAACAAGATCAGTGGCGCGCTCGCCGCCCGCCAGCCGGCGTTGCGCCCCAGGGCCGCCGACGGGCGCTCCGGGTGCACGACGATCACCTGCGCGCCCAAGGCCTCGGCTCGCGCGGCACTGCCGTCGGTGGAGTCGGAGTCGACGTAGATGATCTCTAACGGCTGCGGGGCCTCGCGCATCGCCTGTACCGAGCGGATGCAGCGTGCGAGTCGCTCGCCCTCGTTGCGCCCGATGATCACGACCGAAAGCGCGGCACTGGACTGGCCCGCGGTCATCTCGAATCTCCGTGCGGGCGCTGACGACGGCAGACATCAGTTTGGCTCATGGGGCGCCTCCATTGGACGACAGCCGGTCGACGATGTCGCGGCGATTCACTGGGCAGCAGCGCGCAGCAGCTGCCGGTAGTCGGCAATCCGCGGCGCGGCGGCAAAGCGGGTCGCCAGTTGCTGGTCGGCACCCGCCACCAACCGATTCAGCTGCGCGGCCTCGGCATGCTGCAGCTCGATCAGGCGCTGGGCCAGATCAGCGGCGTCATCGGCGCGAAAATGAAGCCCGCTGATCTCAGGATCGATCAGCGCCCCTGCACCACCGCGATTCGCCACCAGCACCGGCACGCCAGCGGCCATCGCCTCGAGGATCGCCAGACCGAACGGCTCGGCCGGACACAGATGCAGCAGCAGATCGGCCTGGGTGAGCTCCTCAGGCACCGCCGCGGAGAAGCCGACGAACTCGACGTTCGGATGGCGAGCCCGGGCGCGCTCACGCAACACATCGAGATCCCAGCCCGTGCCAAGAACACGGAAGCTGAGCGTTGCCAGGGCCGGTGTCTGATCAAGCGCGTCGAGCAGCAGATCGACGCGCTTAATCGGGTCCACCCTCGAGATGATCAGCACCCGCGCCACACCATCATTGACGAAGGGCGCGCGTCGCGGCCGCGCGGCCAGGTCCTCAGGGCTGAGGAAATTCTCGATGACACGGATCCGCTCGGCGCGCACGCCATTGGCGATCAAGCGCTCGCGCACGAAGGCGGAGACGGCGACGAAGACGACTTGAGTCCGGTTCAGCAGACGCTTGCGGCCGTAGCTGTCGCGTTCATCGGTACCGCCATGCACCATGTGGATATGTGCCCCTGGGCGCCGGTAGAAAAGATTCAGCGCCAGATAGAGCAAGGAATGACTGACACCCGTGGCGATGAAGGACAGCCGTTGGTGGGCAGCGAGCTCGCGCCGCAATCGCAACGCCAGCTCGCGCGGATTGGCGAACGATGCCGACGCGATGCCCCGCCGCTCAGCTTCGGCGAGGATCGGGCCCGGCGGCGACAACAGGATCGGAGTCAGGTCAGCGCGCAGCCCCTCGAGCGTGGCCAAGGCCATGCGCTCGGTGCCATAGAGGTTGCCGCTGTGCAGCACATAGACGAGTCTTGGCTTCATTCGTCGGTCCGTTCGTTAACCCTGACACCAGCGGGTTGCCGTCACCCAAATCCAGAACCCATGGAGCCGACCGGCGCCTTCAACGTGCGCGAGCCCGAGGCGCCGCCGCTATGAGTGCCCGGCTCCGCCGGGTCGACGCCAGCGTCGAGGCGGCTGCTCCAGGGCCCAGGCGGTTTCGTCCGGCTCCGGTTGTGCCCGCGCCGTCGCCTCATCAGTCGGGCTTGACTTCGCCTTGGCCTTCGGCTTGGCTTGGGCTTGCTGAGCCTCGTTGATCTTCTGGTCCGAAGCCTCGCCCGATGCCTCGTTCGGCGAGTCATCTGAGGCCAAGGCGGACTCGGCCGACGCCTCGGCCTCTTGCGCAGGTTGGGTAGCGGTTTGAAGCGCCCGCTCCTTCTCGACCTTGCGATACTCTTTTAGCAGCTCCGCATAATAACCGCCGCCAAGAAACACCGGGAGACCGGTCATGATGAGGCCGATCGCCGGCGGCGCCGCCTTCTCCAGCCGTGCCGCCGATCCCTTCACCTCGCCAAGTCGTGCATGCATGGCACGAACGACGAGCCAGGAGGCATCGCAGACGCCCACCAGGTATTCGGTATCGGCGGAGAGGCGGATCGGTGCCGCATCGATGAGCATCAGATCATAGCCTCCGCTCAGTTGCTGGATGACGGCACCGAGCCGCGCGCAGTCGCTGAGATGCTCGTTCGGTAAGACCCCAGTGGCGATGCGATCCGGCAGCTCATCGGTCGCGGGGCTGATCGCGGCGAATGGGTCGCTGTCGTTATTCAGCACATCCACAAGCGCCGGCCGCGCCTGGTCGCCCTGATAACGCGGGTCCGGAATCAAGAGGTTGGCCTCGACCACCAGCACCCGCAGCCCCTGCCGCGCCAACTCCCGACCGAGATCGAGGACGACAGTGGTTGCCCCAGAGCCATGGCGGGCCGAGGTGACCATGACCCGTCGCATCTGGTTGGCGCTATGCTCGCGCCCGAGCACCATCGCAAGACGGCGCATCTGGTCGGCCATCAACGCCTGGCGCGCGGGATCGGTCGAGGGCTCAAGGAACGAGGCCAGCGGCGGGAAACCGAGGATCGCACGAACCTGCCCGGTCGTTCGCACCCGACGATCGACCAGATCGACCGCGATGGCTGCGCCCAATCCAGCGACAACACCCACGATGGCGAAGAGCACGGCGAGCTTGGTACGCCCGCCACTCACCGGCTCCAACGGCTCCAGGGCCGCGTTCGCCAAGCGCACCAGGCCCGGCGCGTTCGACTCCAGGGTGAGGAACTCGACACGATCGTCGATCGAGTCGAGGGCCCTGCGCTCTCGGTCGATCGCATCCGTGACATCAAGCGCTTCGTTATAGTGCGTCGAATACCAGGCGGCGTCGTCCTGTTGCGCCTTCAGCTGCTTGCGCAGCACCGACTCAACGGCGGAGGTCTCGCGCACGCGAGCGCGGCGCTGATCCAGGATCAGCGCCGCCTTTTCAGCGATCAGCTCGGCGGTCGCTCGCTGCACCTCGGCCTCAAGATCGCGCAGCTCACGCTCGGCCTTGCGCCGCACCGGATGTTCGGGCCCAAGCCCGGTGGTCTGCTCGAGGAGCTCACTGCGGCGTTTGTATAGATTGGCCTTCAGGCTATTCAACCCGGCGTCACTTGAGGCCGCCTCCCCGGCCGCGGCCTCGAGTGCTTGCGCAGCGACCTCGCCGCTGATCGTCGCATCGTAGGTCGCGAGCTCGGCCTCGGCGTTGATGCGGGCGCGCTCGGCATCGAAGACCACGGACTTGACCTCGATGAGGAGGTTATCGTAGGGATTGATGGCGCTATCCGCGAAGGTCGTGACACCCAACTTCTGGGCCAGCTCGCTGCGTCGCTCGACCAGCTCTGCGATCCGGGCGACGCGCTCCGCGCGGTTCTCGCGCAGGATCTCGATGCGCTGATCGCTGGCGTAGAGCTCGTCGGTCTTGACCTGCTCAAGGTAGACGGTGACGACGCTGTTGACCAGATCCTGTAACCCCTTCGGCTGCTCGGACTCGAGGCTGACCGTGATCAAGTAGGTGTCGCGGACGTCCTTGATCTCGAGGCTCGACTGGAGTCGCTCCGCGGCCTTGCGGTCAGTCTCGCCCTCCTGCTGCCACAAGACGAAACGTCGATCACCGAGGCGCCGCAGCGCCTCCAGCATGATGTCGTAACGATTGATGGTTCGCAGTTGTTGGTTGACGAACTGGTAGTACTGCGTGCTCGATTGAAACTCCAGCTCGCTCGATCCGCTGAGGATATTGGCGAAGCGCGGGGCCACATAGACCACGGCCGTTGCCCGGTAGACCGCGGTCCCCATCACATAAGCCACAGCGGTCCCCACCGTCATGACCAGGAGCGCGACGGCGATGGCGAGCAGTTTGTGGTTCCAAACGCTGTTCAGGGGCTGGAAGGCCCCCGTGGATGCAGGTGCGCTAGGGACGTTGCCGCTCATCGCCGGGCCGCCGATTGCGGGCGATGGATGCCCATCCGCCTGTATCGCCGCGGGCACAGCCGCGTGCTCAGCCGGAGCGCTTGATCTTTAACGATGCGCATGACGGGGGTTACTCGCTCGACATCAACTGATTGAGCGAGAGCAGGGTACTGAACGGATTGAGCTGGTCCAGATACCAACCGAACTGTGCGATTCCACTGCGCTGCACGAACACGACATCGCCCTCTCGCATGGCGACGTTGAGACCCGGGTCCGGTTTCAGCAGTTGCTCGAATGAAAACATCAGATGGACGCGCTCGGAAGGCCTGATCACATGGATCCGTTTGAAGTTGGCCTCCTCGGTTGGCCCGCCGGCCTGACTGATCGCATCCAGGAACGACATCTGCGGCGTAAACCGATACACGCCTGGCGAATGCACGGCTCCGAGCACGTAGACCGGGGTATCCAGTGAGTCGGGGATGAACACCAGGTCATTGCGCTGCAAGGTGATATTGAGATCGAGGTCACCGTTCAGCAGCCGGGCGATGTTCACCCAGAGGATCTGGTCACCTCGGATAATGGCCGCGCGCGTCAACAACTGCTCGGGCCGCAAGAGCGGCAACGCGCCCGCTTGCGCCAGCGTCTCGAGCAAGGTCAGCGGGCTGTCGAACTGCAACGCACCCGGATTTTCGACGCGCCCGAGGACGACGATCCGGTTGGAGCCGAAGTGCGAGACGCCCACCGTGACCGCGAGGTCGAGATAATAGGGCGTCAGGGCTTCGGTGATCCGAGCGGCCGCGGCCTCGCGCGTGAGACCGCCGATCTCGACCGGCCCGGCGAAAGGCACCGTGATCATACCGTCCGGGCCGATCTTATGCGGACCCGAGATCTCAGGTCGCGCGGCCACGTTCAGCTCGATCTCATCAGCAGGGCCGAGGCGGTACACGGGGTCACCAGACTGCTCAAAGCGCATCAGCGCTTCGCGGCTCGAGGACTCGATACGGCGCTCTGGAATCTCAAAGGCGTCGATCGCGTCGGGCGTTGGCCCCGGAATGCGCTCCCAACCGCCGCAGGCGGTCAGTCCGAGCAAGACGACGGCGATGCTGAAGACGATCCCGCAACCTCTCGCGCCGACCGCGCAGGGCCGCACCCGCTGACAGTCAGGCGCTCGATGATCTTGACGACCGCTCAATGACAGGATGCTCTCAAACACGCGTGATCGGAATCGCTCGAAGACGCTTAGCGTGGGTAGGAAGGAACAGGGGGAGCATTGGCAAGATCGCCGAGAGCCGCCTCCGAGCCAGGAACGCAACTCCAGTACAGGTGACCCATCAACTCTCCAGCCTCGCATCGAGGTTGCCGATTGATCCAAAGCGTTGGTGTCAAACGCCGGTGCCGCTGAAGACCGGGACGCCCTGGGCGACGACCCGCCCGCACGATTGAGTCAAGCACGAACCGATAGCACGAACCGATAGCACGAACCGGTAGCACGCATCGCTCTAACGATACTCCGATTCGCACTAAGAGTAACAGGTACAGAAGGATCAGCGACTGACCGAGACGATGAAAGCCGGCGGGCGCAAGCCCAGTGTGACGAGCCCTCGATGCGCGCGGCGGATTGCGCGCTAAACTAGAGGCTCGTGCGACCCGCGTTAGTCGCCGCAGGCGGCCCTGCGCTCGCGCCTTGCTGTGTGCGCTTGTGCCAGAATCGATAACCTGGCCATTGGCGCCGACATCCGTCACCATGAGCATGCGTCCATGAGTACTGCCGCATCGGCCCCTTCGCCAGGCCCGCACCCGCGCCTGGCCTACCTCGTCTCCCGCTACCCGGCCTTCTCGCATACCTTCATCCTGAACGAGGTGCTGCGCCTAAAGGCCTTGGGCTTCCAGATCCGCGTCGCCTCGATCAATGACCCCGATCGCCCGCCGAGCGACTTCACCGCGGACGAGGCCGGCGAGGCGCGGCTGACCTACTACGTCAAGGCGGATGGCCCCAAGGGCGCCCTGCTGGCGCTAGGCTCCGCCCTGGTGCGTCGACCCGTCGGCACCCTCAAGGGCCTGATCTTCGCACTCAGGCTCGGCGGCGCGGATCTCGGCAAGATCGCCTTCGGCCTGTTCTACTTCATCGAGGCGCTGATGATCGGGCGCTGGATGCGGCGCGAGCGCCTCGAGCACCTGCATGTGCACTTCGCCACCCCGGCCTCGACCGTCGGCCTCATCGCCAAACAGATCTTTCCGATCGGTTTCTCGTTCATGGTGCACGGGCCGGACGAATTCTACGATGCGCCTGGCTATCGGCTGAGCGAGAAGATCGAGGGCGCCGATTTCGTGCTCGCGATCGGCACCTACGCGCGCAGCCAGCTGATGAAGCTGTCGCCACCGAGCAGCTGGCACAAGTTCGACGTCTGTCCGCTCGGGGTCGATCCACAGCGATTCCAGCCCGTGGAGCCGCGCGAGCGTCCGCAACCGCCGGAGGTGATTTGCGTCGGCCGCCTGGTCCCGGCCAAAGGGCAGCACATCCTGGTCCAGGCGATCGGCAAGCTGCGCGATGCCGGGACCGAGGTCCGGCTACGGCTGGTGGGCGACGGCCCCGATCGCCCCTCGCTCGAGCGCCAGGTCGCCGAGCTTGGTCTCGCCGATCGGGTGGTCTTCGAGGGGGCGGTGAACCTCGATCGGGTTCAGGCCCTGTACCGCAACGCCGACATCTTCGCGCTCGCCAGCTTCGCCGAGGGCATCCCGATCGTGCTGATGGAGGCGATGGCGATGGCGATCCCCTGCGTCACGACCCGCATCACCGGCATCCCGGAGCTGATCCGCGATGGCGTCGACGGCATCCTGGTTGCCCCCTCGGACGATGACGAGCTCGCCGACGCCATCGCCCGCCTCGCCGCGGACCCCGAGCTTCGCCGCCGCATCGGCCATGCAGGACGCGAGCGCGTGATCGACAAGTACCATCTCGGGCGCAATACCGAGCGCCTCGCCGAGACCTTCCAGCGACGACTCGGCGAGCGCCCCATTATGGAGCGAAGCCACTGATGCTCTTGACCCTCCTTGCCCTCGCGCTAATCGCGCTCACGCTGCCAGGCACCCTCGAGCTGCTGTTGCTCACCCTGGCCAGCCTGTTTCATCGCAATGCCCCCTTGACCGACGCCGCGCAGCCGCTGCGCCTGGCGGTGATCATCCCGGCGCACAACGAGCAGTTGACGATCGAACGCTGCATCCAGAGCATCGCCGCCTCGCGCCGGGGCGTCGACGCCGAGATCATCGTCATTGCCGACAACTGCGACGATGAGACGGCCGCGCGCGCCCGCGAGGCCGGTGCTCGAGTCCTGGAGCGTCGCGACGACGCCCACCGCGGCAAGGGCTACGCGCTCGATTTCGCGTTCCAGACCCTGATGCCGGAGGGCTTCGATGCCTTCTTGGTGGTCGATGCCGACAGTGTCGTCGAGGATCGCTTCCTGCCGGTGATGGCGAGCCTGTTCGCGCAAGGCGCCGATGCCGTCCAATGCCGCTACACGCCGCTCAACGTCGAGGCGAGCCTGCGCACACGTTTGATGAACGTCGCGCTGATGGCCTTCAACGCCCTGCGCCCACGCGGACGCAGTGCGCTGGGACTCTCCGCCGGCATCCTCGGCAACGGCTTCGGACTATCGGCGGAGAGCCTGCGTGCCGTGCCTTACACCGCCTCTTCGGTGGTCGAAGACCTCGAGTACCACATCCTGCTGACGTCCTCCGGTCGGCGCGTGCGTTTCACCGATCTCACCTGGGTCAAGGCCGACATGCCCACTGGCGGCCAAGGCACCCAGACGCAGCGCGCGCGCTGGGAGGGCGGCCGCTTGCGGATGATCGGCAGCCATGTCCCCGGCCTGCTCAAGCGCGTGCTCTCCGGCGAGCGACTCCTGGTCGAGCCCATGCTTGATCTGCTGCTGCTGCCGCTGAGCTACCACGTGCTGCTGCTGTTGCTGACCCTGGCGCTGCCGGTCGGCGTCGCCCGCGTCTATGCCGTGCTCGCGCTGGGCGTGGTCCTGCTCCATACACTGGTGGCGATTCGGGTCGGCGGCGGCAGCCTGCGCGACCTGGGGACCTTGGCCATCGCCCCCTTCTACATCCTTTGGAAGCTGACCGTCCTGCGGCTGATCGGGCGCTCCGCCCGTCAGAACGCGAGCTGGGTTCGCACCCACCGGGAATCTGGCGAGGAGCCCCGTCATGACTGATGCGACCCAGACCGCGCTCGAGGCCGACCTCAGCGTCATCATCGTCTCCTTCAACACCCGAGACCTGCTGCGAGACTGTCTCCAGACCCTGTTCCGGCATGGCGTTGGGCTGAGGCTGCAGACCATTGTCGTCGACAATGCCTCTGAGGACGGCTCGGCAGACATGGTCGCTGCCGAATTCCCTGAGGTTATCCTGATTCGCAGCAGCGCAAATCTCGGCTTCGGCCCAGCCAATAATCGAGGCCTCGAGCGCGCAACCGGCCGCTACGTCGTGCTGCTGAATTCTGATGCGTTCATCGATGAGGACACGCTCAGGCACTCGCTCGAGCGCATGGACGCCGAGCCCGATGTGGGTCTCGCCGGCGGTCGCCTGGTGGGGCGCGAGGGCGAATGGCAGCCCTCCGCGCGCCGATTCCCCTCGCTGCTCAATGAGCTACTGACCATCAGCGGCCTCTCGGCACGCTGGCCAGGGTCGCGCTTCTTCGGCCGGGTCGATCGGACCTGGGCCGATCCGCTCGAGCCGGCCGACGTCGACTGGGTGCCGGGCGCCTACTCGATCATCCGCCGATCGGTGCTCGAGCAGATCGGTGCCTTCGACGAGCGCTTCTTCCTCTACTTCGAAGAGGTCGATCTCTGCCAGCGGATCAAGGCCGCCGGCTACCGCATTGTCTACTGGCCCGAGATCCGGGTTGTGCATATCGGCGGAGAGTCCTCGCGCACCATCAAGCGGCTGACCTTCTCCGGCTCCGGCAGCCAGCTCACCCTGTGGCGCATGCGCAGCCAAGCGCTCTACTATCGCAAGCACCACGGCCTGCTCGGCGCCTGGCTATCGATGCAGCTCGAGTCTCTCTGGCATCGGCTCCGGCGCTGGCGCAACCGCAGGGACGGCTCCGCGGAGCGCCAGGCCAAGGCCGAGGAGTCCGCGGTGATCGTGGATCTCTGGCGTCAGGCCTGGCGCGAGACCGAGCGCGGGCGCACCTCACCGCCACAACCCTGGTAGCGAGAAACCTCTCCATGTTCGAGCTGATCAAAGAAGACTGGCGCACCTACGATCGGGACCCAGCACGGCAAGGGCTCTGGGTCATGCTGGTTTACCGCTTTGGGCGCTGGCGCTACCGGATCAAATCACGCTGGCTGCGCCTGCCGTTCTCGATCCTCTACAAGATCCTCAAACTGCTCTCGCAGATCATGACTGGCATCGACCTGCCCTGCGAGGCAACGGTCGGACGCCGCTTCCTGATCGAGCACTTCAGCGACATCATCATTAGCGGCGACGCCGTGTTCGGCGATGATTGCATCGTGCGCAATGGCGTCACGGTTGGTCTGCTGCGCAGCAACGAGCGCGGCTCGCCGGTCATCGGCGACCGCGTCGACATCGGCACCGGCGCCAAGATCCTCGGCCGCATCACCATCGGCGACGATGTGAGGATCGGCGCCAACGCCGTGGTCACCAAGGACGTGCCGGCCCGTCACATCGCCGTCGGTGTCCCGGCCCAGATCCGTCCCCGCAAGGACCTGCCCCCGTTGGACTAGCGCGGCCCGACGCGGCCGCGCCACCTCAGACCAATGCGCCCGTTAGCGGTAGACTAAGGGGTTTTCCCGAGTCGGGCGCACCCTGGAACCATCGATGCTGGACAAGACCTACGACCCCCATAAGATCGAGAAGGATTGGTATGCCCGTTGGGAGCGGGCCGACTGGTTCGCACCGCGGATGCCAAGCCAATCGCCGCGGGCGGATGCGACCGAGCCAAAGCCGGAGCCGGAGCCGGACCAGGGCCGATTCTGCATCATGATCCCGCCGCCGAACGTGACCGGCAGCCTGCACATGGGGCACGGGTTCAACAACGCGATCATGGACGCCTTGGTGCGCTACCACCGCATGCGCGGCGAGCCGACACTCTGGCAGCCCGGCACCGACCATGCCGGCATCGCCACCCAGATGGTGGTCGAGCGGCAATTAGAGGCCCAGGGGCAGACGCGCCACGACCTCGGCCGCGAGGCCTTCGTCGAGCGCATCTGGGACTGGAAGGCCGAGTCCGGCGGCACCATCACCCAACAGCTGCGCCGGCTCGGCTCCTCGCTCGACTGGCAGCACGAGCGCTTCACCATGGACGAGGGGCTGTCCAAGGCCGTGATCGAGGTCTTCGTGCGCCTGTTCGAGGAGGGGCTGATCTACCGCGGCAAACGGCTGGTGAACTGGGACCCGGTGCTGCACACCGCGATCTCGGACCTGGAGGTGATCGCCGAGGAAGAGGCGGGGCACATGTGGGACCTCAAGTACCCGCTCAGCAATGGCACCGGCGCCATGATCGTCTCCACCACCCGCCCGGAGACCATGCTCGGGGACTGCGCTGTCGCCGTGAATCCCGAGGATGAGCGCTACCGGCACCTGATCGGCGAGACCGTCGAGCTGCCGCTCACCGGCCGGCGCATCCCGATCATTGCCGACGAGCACGCCAACCCCGAGCTCGGCACCGGCTGCGTCAAGATCACCCCAGCACATGATTTCAACGACCACGCGGTCTGGCAGCGCCATCGCGACGAGACCGCGATCGCCGACCAGCCTCATGGCGGCTTGATCAACATCTTCACCGCCGATGCGGCCATCCGCGCCAACGCACCCGAGGAAGGCGAGCTCATCCCCAGCGCCTACGCAGGTCTCGACCGCTTTGAGGCGCGCAAGCGCATCCTGGCCGACCTTGAGGCCCAGGGCCTGCTGGTGCAGGTGCGCGACCATCGCCTGCCGGTGCCGCGCGGCGATCGCTCCGGCGCCGTCGTCGAGCCCTATCTGACCGATCAGTGGTACGTGCGCATCGAGCCGCTCGCCAAGCCCGCGATCGAGGCCGTCGAGCGCGGCCAGATTCGGTTCGTCCCCGACAACTGGAAGAACACCTACTTCGAGTGGATGCGTAACATCCAGGACTGGTGTATCAGCCGCCAGCTCTGGTGGGGGCATCGCATCCCGGCCTGGTACGACGATGAGGGCAACATCTACGTCGGCCGCTCCGAGTCCGAGGTGCGCGCCAAGCATGGTCTCGACGCAGACTATCCGCTGCGTCAGGACGAGGACGTCCTCGACACCTGGTTCAGCTCCGCGCTCTGGCCCTTTAGTACGCTCGGCTGGCCCCCTGAACAGAATGGACGCACGGACCGCCTCGCGACCTTCTACCCGACCTCGGTGCTCGTCACCGGCTTCGACATCATCTTTTTCTGGGTCGCCCGGATGATCATGATGGGCCTGAAGTTCATGGGCGATGTCCCATTCCGTGACGTCTACATCCACGGCCTGGTGCGCGATGCCCAGGGCAACAAGATGTCCAAATCCAAGGGCAATGTCCTTGACCCCATCGATCTGATCGACGGCATCGGGCTCGAGCCGCTGGTTGCCAAGCGCACCAAGGGCATGATGCAGCCGCAGTTGGCTGAGAAGATCGCTCAGCAGACGCGCAAGGAGTTCCCCGAGGGCATCCCCGCCTTCGGGACGGATGCGTTGAGATTCACCTTTGCCGCGCTTGCCACCACCGGCCGCGACATCAAGCTCGACCTCGGCCGCGTCGAAGGCTACCGCAACTTCTGCAATAAGCTCTGGAACGCCTCGCGCTACGTGTTGATGAACACCGAGGGGCAGGATTGTGGGGCTGGACTGAATGCTGGAACGGGAACGCTCGAATTGAGTGCCGCCGACCGATGGATTCGTAGTCGCTTGAATGCAGCGATTGCGACGGTCCGCGAGTCACTCGACGGCTACCGTTTCGACCTCGCCGCCCAGGCCATCTATGAGTTCACCTGGAGCGAGTTCTGCGACTGGTACCTTGAGCTCTCGAAACCGGTCTTGACCAGCGAGACCGCCTCGGAGGCCGCCAAACGCGGCACCCGCTGGACCCTGGTGCAGACCCTGGAATCACTCCTGCGCCTCGCCCACCCCTTCATGCCCTTCATCACCGAGGAGATCTGGCAGAAGGTCCGTCCGCTCGCCCGTCTGGAGGATCTCGGCGCGGAGCGCGGCCGCGATCCCAGCTCGCCGGACCAGGATCCGGCTGCGACCATCATGCTTGCGCCCTACCCCGAGGTCGACAGCACCCTCGGCGATGCAGACGCCGAGGCCGAGATCCACTGGGTTCAGCAGTTCATCCTCGGTGTGCGCCGCATCAAGGGCGAGATGAACATCGCGCCCTCAAAGCCGCTGCCGGTATTGATTGCCAACGCCAGCGAGCGCGACCGGCTGTGGATCAAGCAGGCAAGGCCCTACCTCGACTTCCTCGCCCGAACCGAATCGATCAGGCTACTCGACGACGAATCAGAGGCACCCGAATCGGCCATCGCCTTGGTCGGCAACATGAAGATCCTGATCCCGATGGCCGGCCTGATCGACAAGGACGCCGAGCTCAAGCGCCTCGACAAGGAGATTGCCAGGCTACAAGCCGACATCGAGCGGATCGAAAAGAAGCTCGCCAACCCGAGCTTCGTCGACAAGGCGCCAGCAGCAGTCGTCCAGAAAGAGCGCGACCGCGTTGCCGATCAGAGCGCGGCCCTTGCGAACCTCAGCCAGCAGCGTGAACGGATCGCAGCACTCTAACTCACCAGCCGGCCTAGCCTGATCAGAGCGACACCATATATCCTCGCTCTTATAAGCAAATCTTGGATACTATAGTATTGATATCTTTGACGATTTCGCCCTAAAAGATATCCAGTATCGGAGTAACCATCCCCGGCTTTACCGGGGGATGGTTACTGGGAGCGGATTGGTTCGACTTCGCATGGGCGGTCTTCGTGCCTGCGCTGCTGGCATGTCGGCTTCGACGACCGTGCCAATGTTCGAGACCCAGGCAAACCGGTGCCGTTTAATCTATCAATCCGCGCCGAACTCGATCGCCTCGGCCACGGCCTCAATGCCGGCAGCGGCGCAGGCGTCGTCGACATCAC
>CAZTYV010000073.1:0-10228 GCA_964617675.1 uncultured Halochromatium sp.
TCGCTACGCATCGCACCCGCGCAGGAGGCCGCGTTCAACGATTTCTACCATCATCGTTATCTCCCGGCGCTGTTGCGGGTCGCACCCGAGATCGAGGCGGTGTGGCGCTACGAGGAGTTCGGTGTCGCCGGGAATCTGCGCTGGTTCAACAAGCAATACCTCACACAGTACCTGTTGAAGCCAGGGGTGAGCGCGGCTCAGATTGAAGAGGCCCTTGAACGGCCGGGGCGTGAGCCCGAGAAGGAGGAGTGGGCACGGTGGCGTGACGCCCACCTGGTCGACCTTGAGCGCCATTGCTATCGCGAGATCTATCGGCATCGGCGCGAGCCGACCGGCGGGATCTTCGCCTCACGGCCGTTCTTTCGCGTCTCGGTCGAGACTGATCCCGCGCGGACCGAGGCCTTCGATCACTGGTATCACGAGGAGTATCTGCCGAAGATCATGGCCGATGTGCCGGCCTGGGTCGCAACACGGCGGTATCGGAGTCTGGACCGCGAGCCGACGCGGGTGCATACCGTCTACGAGGTCGAGTCGGTGGCGGCCTTGGACGAGGCCTTCTCACTGATGCGCGCGCCGCATCGTTACGGCTCGAATGCCGATTGGGACGCTTGGGTTGGCGATGCCATCCGCTGGCAGGATGCGACCAGCTTTCGGCCCATTTATCGCGCCCCTGGCTGAGCCCGACCGAACCCGGCTAAGCCCGACCGAGCCCGACTGACCCTGGCTGAGCCAGACGACGACAGATAAGCAACAGCGCAGACGTCGCGATTCAGTGCCTAGGCGCCGGTGATCGGCCATGGGGACTGACGACTCTGTTCGCAGGCATGAGAAGTCCGCAATCATGGGGAGTGCAATGATCAGTCACTACGATGGGGTCGCCTTGATCAAGCAATGGGCCGCGCTGTTCGACGCCCACGCCTCGCCGCTGATCGTCTACGGCTATACCTCGGGCGAGGACTTCGTGATCCGGTTCGGCGAGACCGAGCTCCGCGGTCTGCAAGGGCTCGAGGCTCACCACCCGCTCAAGGAGCAGTTCTTCGACGAGCATCATCTCTACTACGACTTCCAGGTCGAGTCGGCCGGGCCGCCGCTGGTGATGACCACGCGGATGGTCTGGGACACCCAGCGCCGGCGCAGCGACGGTGGCGCCGAGCACCTGATCGCGGATCTGCACCATCGCTGGACCTTCATTCGACGCCCCGCGGATGGCCGCACCGTCTTCCACCGCCATGAGCTGCTGTCGCTCGCGTATCGCGACGGCTACGCGCCCAGCGAGTCCGACTCCAGCAACCTGCACCTGGACCCCGAGCGCGTTGAATTCGCGCGGCCTTAGGAAACGCTGACCGCGAGCGATGTGCGACGCCCACCTCAGCCTCTGCGAGGAGTGCGACCTGCTTCAGCGCACCCCGCCGCTGCCGCCTCGCGGCACGGCATGCTGTGTGCGCTGTGGGCACCAGCTGCATCGACATCGGCCCGCGAGCCTGGATCGCACCCTGGCCTTCGCCCTCACCGGACTGATCCTCTTCGTCGTCGCCAACAGCTTCCCGTTCCTCTCGTTCGAGATGCAGGGGCAACGCACCGAGACCACCCTGTTCAGCGGCGTCGCCGATCTGACCGAGCAGGGCAAGGGCGAGGTGGCGGCAGTGGTCTTCTTCACCGCGATCCTGGCCCCGGGCCTGCAGCTGTTACTGCTGTTCGTGGTGCTGGCCCCATTGAAGCTCGGCCGCGGGCTGCCGCCTGGCTACCCGACCCTGTTCCGCTGGTTTAAGACCATGGTGCCCTGGGGCATGATGGATGTGTTCTTGATCGGCATCCTGGTCTCGGTGGTCAAGCTCGCCGACATGGCGACCATCGTGCCCGGGACCTCCTTGTTCGCCTTCGTTATTCTGATCTTCGTGCTGGCGGCCGCTCAGGCCTCACTCGACCCCGACATCGTCTGGGATCGCGTTGTGCTGCCCGAGCGGGTGCGGCGGGCGCCGAGGGTGGGTGAGCGTGTCTTCGGCTGCGATGTCTGCGAGCTGGTGGTGCCGGAAGAGGAGGCGCGGGTGGATACCCTCATGAGCGCGCGGTTGGGCCTGCGCTATCTCCGATGCCCGCGTTGCAGCGATATCCTGCACCATCGCAAACCGATGAGCATCCAGCGGACCTGGGCGCTGGTGCTGGCGGCGCTGGCGTTTTATGTGCCGGCGAATATCTACCCGGTGATGACCGTGACCAGTCTTGGCCAGACGCAATCGGATACGATCTTCAGCGGCGTGGTCTTTCTGTTCAACCACGGCATGCTGCCGTTGGCCGCAATCCTTTTTATCGCCAGTATCTTCGTGCCCCTGCTAAAGCTCGTGATCCTGATCTTTCTGCTGCTCTCGGTGCAGCTGCGCTCCACTTGGCGTCCCGTTGACCGCACACGGCTCTATCGCATCACTGAGGCGATCGGCCGCTGGTCGATGGTCGATGTCTATGTGGTCACCATCCTCGTCGCCCTGGTGCATCTCGGGAACCTCGCGAGCATCCAAGCCGAGGCCGGCGCGGTGTTCTTCTGTGCGGTGGTGATCCTGACCATGTTTGCGGCCATGGCCTTCGATCCGCGGCTGATCTGGGATGCGGCGGGTCGCAACGGACCCGGCCGGGAGCCGGATGGCGACGCCGCGCGCGCGGCGCAGGCATCCTGGGTGCCGATGGCCGAGGGCGTTGCCGATGTCCGTTAACGCCGATCAGCCTCAGCCGTCCGGCACGGCGTCCGCCGAGGACTCGAGGACCGCCGAGCTGCCCGAAGCGCGGGTGGTCAAGAGCGAGCGCCTGTCGCTGGTCTGGCTGCTGCCGGTCTTGGCGCTGGTGGTGGGCGGTTGGCTCGCGTACAAGACCTGGTCCGAGCGGGGCCCGACCATCACGATCAGTTTCCAAGACGCCTCCGGACTGCAAGCCGGAAAGACCAAGGTCAAGTTCAAGGATGTCGACATCGGTCAGGTCACCCGCATCAACGTCACCGAAGACCTGCAGGGGGTCAAGGTGATCGCGGAGCTGACCAGCGGCTCGGAGCGTTACCTGACCGAAAAGACCCAGTTCTGGGTCGCCCGGCCGCGCATTACCGCGAGTCGGGTGTCGGGCTTAGAGACGCTGTTGTCCGGGGCCTATATCGCCGTCGACCCGGTGCTCGACGGCAAGTCAGCGCGTCGCTTCAAGGGCCTGGCTGAGCCGCCAGTGATCACCACCAATGAGCCGGGCACGCGCTTTCGGCTGCGCTCCTCGACCCTGGGCTCGCTGAATCTGGGCTCCCCGGTCTATTTCCGGCATATCCAGGTCGGGCAGGTGGTGAATTACGAGCTCGATAGCGATGGCCAGGCGGTGACGATCGACGTCTTCATCACCAAGCCTCATGATCGTTTGGTCTTCGTCAATACGCGCTTCTGGAACGCGAGCGGCATCGATCTCTCACTCACCGCCGATGGCGTCAACCTGGATACCGAATCGTTGATCTCGGTGCTGCTCGGCGGCGTCTCCTTCGACACGCCGGATACCCTCGAGACCAAGGGGGCGCAGGCGAAGGCCGATCAGTTCTTTCCGCTCTATGCGAGCCGGGCCGCGGCGCATGAACGGATCTATCTCAACAAGCAGCGCTACCTGATGGTGTTCAACGGCTCGGTGCGTGGGCTCAGTATCGGCGCACCGGTGCTGCTGCAGGGGATTGAGGTGGGTCAGGTTCTGGATATCCAGCTCCGTTTCGACCCCGTTGCCCTGACCTTCTCGATCCCGGTGCTGATCGAGATCGAGCCCGAGCGGATCAACGTTGCCGGCGGGGTCGAGCGGGCGCTGGCCAACGATCCGAACATCCTCAATGAGCTGATCGCCAGCGGTATGCGCGGTCAGCTCAAGACCGGCAGCTTGCTGACGGGTCAGCTCTACGTGGACCTGGACTTCCACAAGGATGCCCCTGAGGCGGCCTTGGGCGAACAGGACGGTTACCGGGTGCTGCCGACGGTCCCGGCGCCGATCGAAGAGGTGACAACCAAGGTCAAGAATATCCTGGCCAAGGTCGAGGCCTTCCCGCTCGAGAAGATCGGTGATGATCTGACCGGAATCCTGGGCGGTACCCGCGACCTGGTCGAGTCCGATCAGACCCAGCAGGCGCTCGAGCAGATCAGGCAGGCCATCGCTGACCTGAGCGCGGTTTCCCGCCAGCTCGATCGGAGCATCGCCCCAGAGCTGACCGCGATCCTGAGCCAGAGCCGCCAGGTGGTGGCGAGCATCAACGGGCTGATCGGGCCGGAAGCGCCCCTGAGCGTTGAAAGCGTGCGTACAATACGCGACATCGGCGCCGCAGCGCGCTCGGTCCGCACCTTCGCGGATTATCTCGACCGACATCCAGAAGCCTTGATCCGGGGCAAAGGGGGTATGCAGCGATGAGAATCCGACTGACCCGGAGGCTGCCAGGGCTGCTGCCAGGGCTGCCGCAGGTGCTGCTGCCTTTGCTGCTGCTGGGCCTGCTGAGCGCTTGCGCCACCTCGCCGCCATCACGCTTCTACGTGCTGACGCCGCTGCCCGAGGCCGATGGCCGCGGCAGTGACATCCGTGGGGGCGACCTGTCGATTGGCATCGGGCCGGTGGTCTTCCCCCAGTTTCTCGACCGTCCTCAGTTGGTTGTGCGCGATGGCTCGAATCGGCTCGACCTGGAGGAGTTCAACCGCTGGGGCGGGACGCTGCAGGACGACTTCCTGCGGGTTTGGGGCGAGAATCTCAGCTATCTGCTCGACACCAGCCGCATCCTGATCTTCCCGTCGGAGTCGCGGGCGCCGCTTGATTTTCGTATCACGGCCGAGGTGATCAATTTTGAGGGTCGTCAGGGCGGGGAGGCGGTCCTCAAGGTGCGCTGGGCGGTGATGGACCCACGCCTGGAGCAGACCCTGGCCTCGCGTGATGATCTCTATCGCTGTCCGGTCGAGCGCGTGCCAGCTGCCAACAGCGCCGATCCAGCCCCGGCAGCCAACACCCTAGCGATGGAGGTGGTCGCGCAGGATTCCGAGGCGATCGTAGCCGCAATGAGCCGGTGCCTCGGGCGGTTTAGCCGCGATGTGGCCACGGTCCTGCGCAGCCTGCCGAAGCCTCAGCCCCCGCCGACGGATCAGAGTCTCTAGTTGCCGAGACTCACCCTTATCGCATTTGTCTTATTTGAGGAGTGAGCTTTGATGAGTCGGACGCCATTGCAGCCCGGGTTGCGTGCTCGAGACGCGACCGCCGAGACGGGGACCGCTGAGCAGAAAACGTCTTGTCGGGCCGAGCCTGGTAGAGCGGGCGACCGCCGCCGTCTCCCCGTCGCCTTACTCCTTGGCGGCGCGCTGATGCTGAGCGCCCTGGCCATCGCGGATGCCACCTCTGAGAAGGATGGCAAGGACGACAAGGACAACAAGAGCGCCGCGCAGCAAGGCCCCATCCCCTCGGTTGTGGTGGCCGCGGTCGAGGAGCAGGATATCGCCGCCGAGCGACGCTACATCGGGACCATCAAGGCGATCCAATCGGTGGATGTGCGGGCGCGGGTCGAGGGGTTCCTCGACGAGGTCGCCTTCGAGCAGGGACACACGGTCACGTCCGGCCAGCTGCTCTACCAGATCGAAAAGGATCAGTATGAGGCGGCCTTGGCGAGCGCCGAAGGCGAGCTCGCGGCCGCTCAGGCGTCGCTGGCCAGCGCTCAGGCCACCCTTGAGGACAAGCAGGCCGATTTCGAGCGCTTCGCGGTGCTGGTCAAGAAGGGCGATACCTCACAGACCAACTTCGATCGCGCCAGGGCGCAGCGCGATCAGGCCCAAGCCAGCGTCGACAGCGCCAATGCCAGCATCAAGCAGGCGCAGGCGTCGATCGAGCAGGCCAAGATCAATCTCGGCTACACCACGATCGCCAGTCCAATCGCCGGGCGTATTGGGGCGACCAAGTATACCGAGGGCAATCTGGTTGACCCGAGCAGTGGGGTCCTGGCGACGGTGGTGCAGCTCGACCCGATCCGGGCGGTGTTCTCGATCCCGAGTGCCGATTTCGTGCGCCTGCAAGAGAACATCGCCGACGACGGCGCCGATCATGCCCGCGATATGTTCCTACCGCAGCTGATCTTGCCGACCGGTAAGACCTACGACCAGAAGGGCAAGGTCGCCTTTGCCGACAACCAGGTCAATCCATCCACCGGGACCATCCCGATCTACGCTGACTTCCCGAATCCGGACCGGCTGCTGCTTCCGGGGCAGTTCGTCACCGCGCTGGTGCGCAGCGCCGAGACCCAGGAGGAGCCGGTGGTGCCGGCCTCGGCGCTCCTGAGAACCCGTGATGGAGAGCAGGTCTATGTGGTCGGTGCCGACAATCGCGTCCAGCAGCGCAGCATCAAGACCGGCGTGCAGGTTGGCACTGGCTATGCCGTGACCTCGGGTCTGCAGAGCGGTGAGATTGTCATCGTTTCGGGCGTGCAGAAGGTCAAGCCCGGTATGGAGGTGAAGCCGGTAAGGCAGAGCGCGGCCGATGCGCCGAGTGATGGCGGCGCCTCGAACGGGTCCGGTGGCGGGAGCGACAGCGGATCGGCTGATTCTGGCGCTAACTCCGGCGCCGATTCTGGTGCTGATTCTGGCACCAATTCTGGCACCTCGAGCTCGGCGTCGGCGAGTGGCTCCGGCCAAGGCGATGACGCCGGCAGCACGCAGAGTCAGGCTGGTGCCGACGCGAGCAGCCCCGCCGACTCCAGCAGCGATCCGGGTGGCGTCTCGAGCAGCAACTCGAGCGGCAACTCGAGCAGTAACGGGGCCGCTCAGGAAGCCGATGCAGCCGGCAGTTCCGATGCCGACGCCGACAGAGACTCGTCGGCAGCAGCAGATCGCAACGGCGCGAGCGACTCGAAATGATCTCAAAGACCTTCGTCGAGCGGCCGCGGCTGGCGGCTGTCGTCTCCATCGTGCTGGTGATCTCCGGGCTGCTGGCGATCTTCGCCATCCCGGTGGCCCAGTATCCGAACATCACCCCGCCGGTGGTCCAGGTCACGGCGAGCTATCCGGGCGCCGATGCCCAGACCATCGCCGATACGGTCGGCAGCCCGATCGAGCAGCAGGTCAACGGCGTCGAGAACATGCTCTATATGTCGTCGGTGGCCTCCAGCGCCGGCAGCTACACCCTGACGGTCTCCTTCGAGGTTGGCACCGATCCGGACATCGCCCAGGTCAACACCCAAAACCGGGTCTCTCAGGCCTTGGCGCTGCTGCCGCAAGAGGTCCAGGCGCTCGGCGTGACCGTTCAGGCGGAATCGACCAATCTCTTGCTGGTGGTTGCGGTCTATTCGCCGGATGAGAGCAAGGATGCGCTGTTCTTGTCGAACTTTGCGACCATCAACATCCAGGACGAGTTGGCCCGGGTGACGGGGGTCGGTGAAGCCAATCAGTTCGGCCCGCTGAACTACTCGATGCGCATCTGGCTGCAGCCAAGTCGGATGTCGGCGCTCGGTATCTCGCCACAGGACGTCCAAAAGGCGATCGAAGAGCAGAACATCCAGGCGGCGCTCGGCTCCGTCGGCGGGCCACCGGTCAGCGATGACCAGGTCTCGCAGTTCACCATCGTCACCGAGGGCCAGCTGATCACGCCGGAGGAGTTCGGCCAGATCGTGGTACGGACCGCTGAGGATGGCGGCATCGTCCGGGTCTCCGACATCGCGGAGGTGGAGCTCGGCTCTCAGTCGTACACCGCGGTGACCAATTTCAACGGCAAGCCTGCCGCCGCGATCGCCATCTACCAGGCGCCCGGCGCCAACGCCCTGGGCGTGGCCGACGGGGTTCGCGCCGAGCTCGAGAAGCTGAAGTCCCGGTTCCCGGACGGGGTGGCGGCGGAGATCATGTACGACTCGACGCTGTTCGTCACCGCCTCGATCCACGAGATCATGGTGACCCTGGCGATCACCGCGGTGATCGTGCTCATCGTCGTGTTCGTGTTCTTGCAGGACCTGCGCGCGACCATCGTCCCGGCCGTGACCATCCCGGTCTCGCTGATCGGCGTCTTCATCGTCCTGCTTGCGGTCGGCTTCTCGGCCAACACCATCAGCCTGTTCGCGGTGGTCTTGGCGATCGGACTGGTGGTCGACGATGCCATTGTCGTGGTCGAGAACGTGCAGCGCATCATGCTTGAGGAGGGGCTCGACCGCCGTGCCGCCACCCTGAAGGCGATGCAGCAGGTCACCGGACCCATCATCTCGACCACCCTGGTCCTGTTTGCGATCTTCGCCCCGGTGGCCTTCATCCCTGGCATCTCCGGCGAGCTCTTCCGGCAGTTCGCGGTGACCATCTCGGCGGCGGTCGCGATCTCCGCACTCAATGCGCTGACGCTCTCGCCGGTGCTGACCTCGCTCTTCCTCGGTACACCCAAAGAGGCGCAGCGTGGTCCGTTCCGATGGTTCAACATCGGACTCGACTCAACCCGCAACGGCTATGTCAAGGTGGTGTCGCTGATCGCGCGGCGCTCCGCCGTCGCCGGCCTCATCATTGTCTTGGCCGGTGGGGCCTCGGTCTTCATCATCGATCGGCTACCCTCCGGCTTCCTGCCGAACGAGGATCAGGGCGTACTGTTCCTCGATGCCAGCCTGCCTGCTGGCGCCGCGCTGCCGCGCACCAGCGAGGTGCTGACGCAGGTGCGCGACATCGCCGCCAAGACCGAAGGCGTGCAGAGCGTGCTCACGGTCGCCGGTTATAGCCTGCTGACCAGCTCACCCTCGTCGGACGCGGGCTTGGCGGTGATCGTGCTCGAGCCCTGGGATGAGCGCACCACCCCTGAGACCCAGATCCGCGGATTGATGCAGAGCATGGGTGGCCAGTTCAACGCGATCCCGGCGGCGAATATCCTGCTCTTCCCACCGCCGCCGATCCCAGGTCTCGGCAATGCCGGCGGCTTTGCCCTGCAGCTGCAGGCGCTGGGCGGGCAGTCACCTCAAGACCTCACGCAAGTCCTCAAGGGCTACCTGGCGACCGCCAACCAGAGCCCGGATGTCGCCAACGCCTACTCAACCTTCAATGCCGATACGCCGCGCATCTATCTCGATCTGGATCGGACCCAGGCGCAGTATCTCGATGTGCCGGTCTCGGCTGTGTTTAACACCATGCAATCGGTGTTCGGCAGCACCTATGTCAATAACTTCACCTACCTAGGGCGCACCTTCCAGGTCAATCTCCAGGCCGAAGAGAGCGCGCGCTCGGCGGCCGCTGACATCGGCTCGACCTATGTGCGCTCGAACACGGGCGAGATGGTGCCGATCGAGGTGGTGGCCAATATCCGCAACGAGCTGGGTGCGGACCTGATCTTCCGCTACAACCAGTTCCTCACCGCGGCGATCAATGGCGGTGCGCCGCCGGGCAAGTCGACTGGTCAGGCCATGGCGGCGATGGAGGAGACCGCAAAGCAGTCCTTACCGGAGGGCTATTCGTACGAGTGGACTGGCATGTCCTATCAGGAGGCGGAGCAGAGTGCTGGCAGCGAGGCGGCCATCTTCGGGCTGGCGGTGCTCTTCGGTTATCTGTTCCTGGTCGCGCTCTATGAGAGCTGGGCGATCCCGTTCGCGGTCTTGACCTCGGTGACCATCGCCGTGCTCGGCTCGCTGCTGACGCTCTGGATCGTCGGGCTCGACAATGACCTCTACACCCAGATCGGCCTGATCCTGCTGATCGGTCTCGCGGCGAAGAACGCGATCCTGATCGTCGAGTTTGCCAAGGAGCAGCGCGAGGATGGCAAGAGCCGCTTCGAGGCGGCGCTCGCCGGTGCCCGGATGCGGTTCCGAGCGGTGCTGATGACCGCGCTTGCCTTCATCATCGGTCTGTTGCCGCTGGTGTTGGCGACCGGCGCCGGCGCCAACTCACGGATTCACCTCGGCTTCACGGTGCTCGGCGGCATGCTGGCCGCGACCATCTTCGGCATCCTGGTGATCCCGGGCCTCTACGTCATGTTCCAATGGATCGGCGACAAGATCGGCGCCTGGATCGAGCCGCATCGCCAGAAGATCCCCTCGGAGGCCAAGCCGAAATCGGAGGGATAAGATGGAGATTGTCTCCGATACCTTGGGTGGTCCGGGCGATCATTGTCGGTCGTAATTTGCTTGGATCGTTCGTCTTCGAGCGGGGCCGACTGACGGTCCGCCTTGCGTTGTACGGCGTTTGCGCCGTACATCGCGTGCCTCTTGGACGGAAGATGAAGCGATGATGAAGACCAAATCCAAGCGCATCGAGGCCCG
>CAZTYV010000073.1:10238-14262 GCA_964617675.1 uncultured Halochromatium sp.
GCCGAAATCGGAGGGATAAGATCGAGATTGTCTCCGAGCCGAGCACCCCAGCACGGCTCGGAGGCTGGCAAACTGCTCGCGAGGACGAAGTCTCCCTTGCAGCTGATTGTCGTTATCTCTGCTTGCAATCGCCGGTGTGCTCACATTTGGCCGCTCGAAGGTGCCTGGGTTTGACAGGGTTGCCCGCGGGATCTCGGTTGCGTGGTGGGCATCGTACTGCGTCTGCACCGCCAGAACAGCTTCAGGTCCTCATGAGCTTCGGTCCGCTTAGGTTACGGGAACGATTCTCCTGGTTTAGGACCTGTCGGATCGAGCGCTTCGCTCTCCTGGTCGCGGTCGTGCTTTCGTCGGAGGCCTCGGTGCTGGCCGATCAGCCGGAACGATCAGCGGTGCCGCACCGCGTCGTCATCCTGAATGCGACCGATCCATACCTACCTGCCTTCCTGGTCTTCGAGCATGCGCTTCGGGCGGCGATACTCGCCAACAGCGCAAACCCTGTCGAGCTCTACGCTGAGACGCTGGACATGCATCGCTTCCCGCAGACGCGACTGGATACCGATGTGGTCGCGTTACTGCAACGGAAGTACCACAACCTTGAGATCGACGTGGTGGTGACCATCGCGCCCGTGGCCCTAGATTTCGCGCAGGGTCACCGGGAGGCGATCTGGCCTGATGCTGCGATCGTGTTCAGTGTTGTATCGGCTGGGTTTCTCAGCCAACAGAAGATCCCGCCCGATGTGATCGGCTTACCGCATCGTCTTGAATTCGGTCAAACACTCGACCTCGCGTTGCGGCTAAGGCCGCAAACAAGAACGATTGCCGTCGTCGGCGGCTCTCCGCGTCCGTGTTGCGACTATCTCGAGCTTGCTCGTGAGGCCCTCGAGCCCCTTGAAAGGGAAGGCCGCATTAGCACGAGGTATCTCGTCGGTCTCGGCATCGCCGAAACCCTGGCCGCGGTGAGGGCGCTGCCTCCCGACGCAATCGTGCTTTATCTGGCGATCTATCGTGATGTCGACCGCCAACCTAAGGTGCCCCGTGATGTGCTAGAGCAGATCAATGCGGTCTCTCCGGTGCCGATCTTTGCGGTCTTTGGAAGCTACATGGGCCACGGCATCCTTGCGGGCTCGATCGCGGGCTTCGAGCTGCAGGGACGCGAAACCGGCCACATCGTTGCTCGCTTGCTCAATGGCGAGGAGCCGGCCGACATCGGTATACAGCCGCCCGTGGCATCGAGCTGCATGGCGGACTGGCGGCAGCTGCAGCGTTGGGGCATCGACCCGGACCTGCTGCCGGCGAACTGCGAGGTCCGGTTCCGCGAGCTCAGCGTCTGGGATCAGTATCGTCAGCAGATCCTCGGCGTGCTCGCCTTGATCCTGGCCCAGGCAGCATTGATTGCGGCCTTGTTGCTGAAGCAACGGCACCTACGCCAGACTCAGGTCGTCTTAGCGAATGAATGCGTGCGCCGCAATAAGGCTGAAGCACTTGCGGCGCAGCTGCGGGGCAGGCTGGCCCGTTTTAGCAAGGAGCGCAGTCTCGGCACCATGGCGGCGACGATCGCCCACGAGATCAATCAGCCAATGATCGCGATCCAGAACTATGCGCAGGCGGCCAAGCGCAGGCTACAGGGCCATTATGCCGACAAGGCCAAGATCGCCGAGCTGGTCTCGAAGGTCGAAGGGCAGGCAGAACGTGCTGGCACCATTATGCAGCGGGTCCGTTCCCTGGTGAGCAGCGGTGAGCCGCAGCTGAAGCCTGTGGCCTTGTGTCCGCTGCTCGAGGCCGTGATCCGCATGATCGAGCCCGAGGTCGAGAACCGTGGCTGCCACATTCGTTGTGCCCTTGTCGGCGCGGCCCCGCTGGTGCTGGCCGACCCGCTTCAGGTGCAGCTCGTGCTCGTCAATCTGCTACAGAACGCGACGCAGAGCCTCGCCGCCAGTAATGACGACGACAAGACGGTGTCGGTGGACGTGCGCTCTGCAGGCCAGCATCTGGTCGAGGTCAGCGTGATGGACTCTGGCCCCGGCGTATCGCCAGAGCGCGCCGAGGACATCTTCGAACCTTTTTACTCTGGGAAGCAGGGCGGCATGGGGATGGGGCTGTCCATCGCTCGCACGATTGTCGAGGCCCATGGCGGCCAGCTCTGGCACGAGCCGAATCCTGCGGGGGGCGCGATCTTTCGTTTCACCCTGAGAACGGCTGTCACATGAGTGAGCGCAAGATGCAGACGGTCTACATCGTCGATGACGATGCGGCGGTGCGGGACTCCATCGCCGAGTTGGTGGAGTCGGTTGGGATGCGAGCCGAGCCGTATGGCTCTGGGCAGGCCTTTCTCGATGCCTACGCGCCGCAGCATCCCTGCTGTCTGGTGCTGGACGTACGGATGCCCGACATCAGTGGCATGGTGCTACAACAGCGGCTTCAGGCAGGCGGCTGCACGCTTCCCGTGATCGTGCTGACTGGCCACGGCGATGTACCCATGGCGGTCGAAGCCATGAAGGCCGGCGCGGTCGATTTTCTTCAGAAACCTTACCGTGAACAGGCGCTGCTCGATAGCATCAACGCGGCCTTGGCCATCGATAGCCAGTGTAGCGGACTGAGGGAGACAAAAGACCAGCTAGAGCAGCGGGTCTCAACGCTGACCGCGCGAGAGCGCGAGGTCTTCGATTACCTGCTCGCCGGCAAGACGAGCAAAGAGATTGCCATGGCGTTGGAGATCAGTCCGCGCACGGCCGAGGTACATCGGCGCAATGTGCTGCGTAAGTGCGCGGTCGATTCGTCGAAGGCGTTATTGTCCCTGTTAGCCCCGCCGTTGGAGACAGCCGTTCACAATAAGCCTTAGGCGGGCGGCCTCTCGGTCACTTGACCAGCCTCCGATCCGCAGAGGTGACTTTGGCCCATAGGCTGCCAAGGACCCATCACTGGCCAAGATCCTGGCTCATTCGGGCTATCAGCATTTGGATACTGTCTTGGTCGACCTGGATAAATCCCGACACAGGGTGATCAAGGTCCACAAGTAGCAGCATTACCCCGGACAGTACCAGGGCGAGTGCTGTCATCCGCGAGCGACTGATTTTCCCAGAAATGCCAGCGTTATAGCCGCCAATCGCCATCGAGACAGTGGCAATCAGCACCAAGATGGTGAGCACGATACCCGGTAGCCGGTAGAACACACTCCAGTTGCGAAGCCGATGTGAGCTAAAGAGATCCGCCACCGCTAACCCGAGCGGCACGTCGAAAGCACCCGCCTCCTTGGCGTCCACAATCCCTTGGGTCACCCGCCAGACCGCATCAGCCGCATGGGTTGACGCGTCGACCAAGTTCTGGAGCTGCTGGGGCGTGGGCGCGGCGCCTTGAGTGATGACCTGCGTTCGCGCGTATGCGAGCAGCGCGCTCTTCAATTCCTCATCCCCAGGCTTCGCGACCAGGTCGGCAAACAAGAACACCTTGCCAATCGCATTCGCATCGTCGATCACGGCCTGTTGTCGGGACTGGTGATTGCCCACGCTGGTTGCGAAGGTCAGCGCCAGGACCAGACCCAGCAAGAGCAACATCGACGAGAGCACGACATTGCCCCCACCAGCCTCGGCGCTCTGCCAGTGCTCCCTGGTCCGATGTCCGGCGCGAAAGCCGATCTCGATGGCGATCATCACGAGGCCGAAGAACAGCAGTACGACGGCCCAAATCGGCATTTGATAGAAAAACGAGGTCATCGCTGTTTTGTATCCTACGCACGCAACACCAGATGACGGATTTTACAGCACAGAACGAACGTCTTTGCAAAAGCACTACGACACCGTCAGCTGCGCCATCGAGCCTATTTCTCGCGCAGCTACGTAAGTAGTGTACGTGGTGGCACTCATTGGCAGTGCTGTGGACTCGCACTATGATCGCTGGGTTAAGTCATGGTACGCACAGAAGCATGCTCGTTGGTCGATTGAATCACCAGGTTGCTTCCTCGGCTCATTTCCTGACGGCCTTCGATCGGTTCATCAACGGCGGCGCCGGCGACTCCGAGCTTACGTCC
>CAZTYV010000073.1:14272-16047 GCA_964617675.1 uncultured Halochromatium sp.
CGCGTATACCGGTGTCGGTTATGCGTTCGATTGGGGCGAGCTGACCTTGACCTATCGCTACCTCTACTATGATCAGGGGCAAAGCAAAACGGTTCAGGATTTGGCGTTCCACGGCCCCGTATTCGGTGTGAATCTGCTCTTCTAAAGAGGAGTTCTCGATGAGCACTGGTGTACGCGGCGGTTCGGGGCGATACCCATTGGACATGCTTGTCGCGATGGCGGTCGGATGGCCGGTCGTCGCGAAACTGAACCGACAAACCTGAGAGATGTCCGTGGCCGATAATCCCCAAGTGCTGATGGCGGTTTCCCTGGGTCTGATCCTGACCTGCGTCGTCGTCATCATCCTGTTCATCATCTTTGTGCACACGATGCCCGGTAAGATCGCCCGCAAGCGCGGCAGTGCCCAGACCGAGGCCATCGAGATCCTGTCCCTGCTCGGGCTGCTGATCTTTCCGTTGTGGATGGCGGCGCTGGTTTGGGCCTACATGAGGCCCTTCACGCTGTCGGTGGCGCTGGCTGATCAGGGCGGCAGTGCAGTCGACCCGGAGTCGGCGCCAGAGCCTGAACCGGTGCGGGAATTGGCACAGGGACCCAACGAGGATTCCGTGGTCGTCTCGGACTCGGCGCCACAATCGGATGCTGGACCGGTGACCGCGCAAGCCACCCGACCCGCCAACATGGAAGCGCAGGCATAGCACATGGAACTGCTCGTCACGATTGCCTACTTCTCCCTGGTCTGGCTGGTCTTCTTCCGCTTCCATCTGTTGCGGTTCAATCTGTTCTGGAGTTTCATCGTCTTCGGCCTCTACGCCGGCGCGGCCCTCACTGAAATCATTGTCCTTGGCCAGACCACGCCTTACTCCAAGGAGCTGGTGGTGGAGCGCTATGTGATTCAGCTCGCTCCGGAATTCGGCGGACTGGTGACCGAGGTCCATGCCAAGCCGAATGTGCCCGTTGCCAAGGGAGCGCCGATTTTCAGCATGGACGCGACCCCGTGGCAGAACAAGCTGGCCGAGGCGAGCGGTGAGCTGGCGGGTGCGGTACAGGAGCAGAAATCGGTCGGGGCTGAGCTCGCAGAGGCTGAGCGCAAACTCGAGGACGCAGTCAAACTGGTGCCACAGGGCACATTTCGCGCTCAGCATGTATCCTGGACAGCTGTTCCAGGCCAAGGTGGAGTTCAGTGGCCTGGGCCACGGGTCGCGCCCAGCTCACGGCCACGGGTGCCCTGCCTTCCGAACAGCAATTTGGGACGAGCAAAACCTTGTTCGTCAAGCTGGATCCGGAAGGCGATTTCAGCGCCACGCCACTCGAATTTAGCGCCAGCGGACTGGTGGCTATTTTCATCAGCAAAGCCATCGACCTGGTGCAGGTACTGCGGATGATCGAGATCCAGTCCGAGAGCCTGCTGAACTACATTTTCAACCCGTTCTGATCTGGCGCCAGCCCCGGCCATGGCGGCGGGCGGCGCGTGCTTGCCCAGTTCGGCGGGCGAGCCGCTCGTCGAGTCGGACTACTGACTTTGGAAACATTAACTGGACTTGCGCGCGGATCATTGGTCTAAAAAGAGATCCTTTCTTCATCAATAGGCCCTTGACTGGAACGCTTGCCCAAGTATTGCTCATAGGCTGGGGTGAGGGACGAAACCCGGCGATCGACATTTCATCACTCGGTGCTTGCTCGGTTTCGCTCGCTCACCCCAGTTTTACCAGGTTGATCGATCCGGCTAATGTACAGCCTGGATACCAGGTGGCTGCCAGTTGCCATTGAGCACCGAT
>CAZTYV010000074.1:0-15904 GCA_964617675.1 uncultured Halochromatium sp.
GAGGCGCGCGGGCACAAGGTGATCCCGACCGTGCGCACCATCCAAGAACTCTCCAGCCGCGCGCTCTACAGCCTCGCGACCGAGGAGCTGGATGCACTGGTGCAGCGGCTGCTCGGTCGACGCAAGGCCTCGGCCTTGGCGCCAACCGCCTACGAGCTGACCATCTGCTTCGGCCAATGCGACGTCAAGGAGCTGCAGCCGCTCGCGCGCGAGATCTTCGAGACCTTCCGCTGCCCGATCCTGCGCGTCGAGTTCCGACACCAGGGCAGCTGGCGCATCGGTGCGGTCAAGGCGCTGCCCTTGGCCACGGTGCCGACCGAGCGCGAGCCGGACCTGTTCGCGGCGCTCGAGGGGTATCTGTCGAGACGCTGGCGCCAGCCCCGCGCGCGGCTCTCTTATCGCTATGACCTTGCCGTGCTGCACGATCCTAACGAGGAGCTGCCGCCGTCCGATGGCAAGGCCCTGCAGCGGCTGGTCAAGGCCGGCAAGGCGCTCGGGGTGAATGTCGAGCTGATCCAGCGTAAGGACTACAGCCGCCTGGCCGAGTACGACGCGCTCTTCATCCGCGAGACCACCCGCATCGGCCACCATACCTTCCGGTTCGCGAAGAAGGCCGATAGCGAGGGGATGGTGGTGATCGATGATCCGGACTCGATCCTGCGCTGCACCAACAAGGTCTACCTGGCCGAGCTGCTCGCCGCGCACCGCATCCCGCGCCCGAAGACGCTGGTGCTGCGCAAGGAGACGCTGCTGGAGGCAGAGGAGCAGATCGGCTATCCGGTGGTGCTCAAGATCCCCGAGGGGTCCTTCTCGCGCGGGGTGTTCCGGGCGGAGGACCGCGCCGGCCTGACCCGGATCGCGGCCCGACTGTTCAAACAATCGGATCTGATCTTGGCTCAGGAATTCCTCTATACGCCATTCGATTGGCGCGTCGGCGTGCTGGGGCGTCAGCCCCTTTATGCCTGCAAGTACTTGATGAGCCGAGACCACTGGCAGATCGTCAAGCACGAGAGCGATGGCCGTCACGAGCAGGGTGGCTTCGAGACCCTCGCGGTCGATGCGGTCCCGAAATCCGTGCTCAGAACCGCGCTCAAGGCCGCGGGGCTCATCGGGGACGGCCTCTATGGGGTCGATCTCAAGGAGACCCCGGCCGGTCCGGTGGTGATCGAGGTCAACGACAATCCGAGTCTGGATTCGGATGTCGAGGATCTGGTGCTGGGCGAGGAGCTCTATGCGCGCCTCATCGCGGAATTCGTCGCCCGCCTTGAGCGTCGTCGCGGCCGGCGCGGCTGAGCTGCTTGATCGGCTTCAGGTGCCTTGGATGCGATCGTAGTAACGCGCCCGGTAGAGTAATCGCGGCACCGCGCCGTCGGTGAAGCCGCTGCGGGTGTGCAGCACATTGTTACTGATCAGGCCCCAGCCAGCGTCGAGGCGGCCCTCGAGGTGCCAAGCCGTGGGGCGCTCCAACAGTGCCTTCAGGCGGGCGACGGCCTCACTGGTCAGTGGGTCATCACGCCAGCGGATGTTGCGCGCTCGGTTGGTGAAGCGCATGTGCAATTGGCCGTCTGCGCGGAGCGAGAACACGGGGCCCGTGCGATCGGGTCGCACCTGCTCGCCATCGACCTCAGTCGCCGGAATGCACATGCATTCCGGATGCATCAGCGCCTCGACGTACGCCGTTGAGTGGTCACGCAGCAGGATGTAGGCGATCTCGTGGTCGAGCAGCGCATTGGCACCGCCGTCGTCGGCGGGCTGGACGCAGTGCAGCAAGAGGCTGTCGATGCGTTGCCCAGGTGCGTTGTAGTAGCCGTCGGTATGCCAGGCGATAGGGCGGTTGGAGTAGGGGATGTAGTCGCGATGCTGGGCGTCGGTCTGTACGGTGAGCGAGGTGATGGCATCGTCGTCGGCGCCGCGGTTGTGGTCGAGTCGATGCAGGCCAAAGGCCGCGCCGAGCAGGGTCGGGATGGCCTTGTCCGGATCATTGCCGGTCTTGCCGACGTAGATCGCCATGTTCGCACGGCGGCAGCGATCGAGGATCGCTTGGTGCTCGGCGGGGCTGAGCTGGCGTGGGTCGTTGATCTCGACGATCAGCTGCGCGAGCTGCGTGGGTGCGTCAGCGAGCTTGCGTTCCCGCCAACGTTGATAGGCGTCTTCTGCGCGAAGGTCGAAGGGCGACGGGGACATGGCGGCGGGCTCCAATCAGGGCGAGGATCGGCCCTCATTGTCTCACGACCTGCAGGGTTTTGAGGGATGGGCCGGCTCTGGATGGGATCCTGGTGTGCGGATACACTCGAGCGCATGATGATGTCCCGCTGCCTCGAGCCCGTCCCGTCGCGCATGCGCGCGTCCGACCTTCAGCGCAGGCGAAAGGCTTCGAGGTTGGGCGCTGCCCGAGTTCGTCGCTCGCTCACCGCGCTCGTTGCGATCCTGCCGCTGGCCTCGGCGCCGGCGCTGTTGGCGGAGCAGGATGCGGGCGCGAGCTACAACCTGCTGCTGAAGGCCCCGATCAAGGACGATTGGTTCCTGATCTCGCGCTCAAACCTGGCCTCGCGTAACAATTTCGAGGACGAATTCTTGGCCTACACAGGGCTCGGGATCGGCTATCAGCTGACCCCGAGCTTTAGTCTGCGCCTCGGCTATCGGCGCGCCTGGTTCCGTTTCACCGACGACTGGCAGGCCGAGAACCGTGGCTATCTGGAAGGCTATTTCGCCGATCGCATCGGCGGCTTCCGCGTCACCAATCGGGCGCGCGTCGAGGTGCGCACCTTCGACTGGCGCAGCGATGACGTGCGCCTTCGCAACGAGATCACCGTCGAGGCGCCCTGGGAGCTGACCCCACTGCGGTTGACCCCCTATCTGGAAGAGGAGATCTTCTATAGCACCAGCAACCAGTGGATCGAGGCCAACTGGCTCGGCGGCGGGCTGGCCTGGCGGCCAGCGAAGGGCGTCAAGCTCAAGCTGGGCTACCGTTGGAATCGCTTCCGCGCCGGTGATGACTGGGCCAACCGCAATGTCTTGGTCACCGGCATCAATGTTTTCTTTTGAGCCTGGCCGGCGGCGCGCGAATCCACGTCCGATCGCGTGCGACGATGTCGAGGGCGGCGCATGGCAATGACTTCCGCGACTGATGACAAGCGCGCCGGATTCGACGCCGTCGACCCCCGTTTGGCAGCGGGCGAGGCGGCCTGGATCGAGGTGATCCGCAAGATGGACGAGACCTACGCGGACCTCGTCCACTACCAGGTCGAGCTGGAGCAGAAGAACAGCGCGCTTGAGGACGCCCAGCGTTTCATCGCCAGCGTGCTCGCCTCGATGACCGATGTGCTGATCGTCTGTGATGTCGACGGCCGCGTTCAGCAGGTCAATCAGGCGCTCGAAGAGCTCGTCGGACGCACCGAGGCCGAGCTGCGCGGACGCTCTTTCCTGGAGCTGATGGCGCCGGCCTCGCGTGTCGAGGCCGAGGGCTTCGCCCAGCGCATCCGCCGCGAGGCGGTGCACGATTGCGAGGTGGCGCTGATCGGGCATGACGGCGATGAGGCCCCGTTGGCGATGAATTGCAACTCACGGTATGACCACCGTGGCAGACTGGTCGGCATGGTCCTGATCGGCCGTCCGGTGGGCGATCTGCGCGAGGCCTATCGTGCGCTCGAGTTCGCCTATACCCAGCTGAAACAGGCCCAGACGCGGCTGATCGGTGCCGAGAAGATGGCCTCCTTGGGGCGCCTGGTGGCCGGCGTCGCCCATGAGCTGAATAACCCGATCAGCTTTGTCTACGGCAACGTGCATGCGCTCTCGCGCTACCGCGAGCGGCTGCTGCGCTACTGTGAGGCGGTCGATGCGAGCGACCCGCCCGCCGAGCTGATGGCGCTGAAGCAGGAGCTGCGCATCGAGCCGCTGCTGGCCGATCTCGAGCCCCTGATCAAGGGCACGCTCGAGGGCGCGGAACGGGTGCGCGATATCGTTCATGACCTGAAGCGCTTCTCCTCCGGCCAGCAGGATGGCTTCACCGAGTTCGATCTGGTGCACGTGGTCCAGACCGCGGTGCATTGGGTGACCAAGGGCAGCCGTCGGGACCTGGTGACGGTGATGGACCTGCCGGAGCGGCTCCTGGTCACCGGTCATCCCGGGCAGCTGCATCAGGTGGTGATGAACCTGGTGCAGAATGCGCTCGATGCGATGCAGGAGCGCGACAGCGCCCGCCTGGAGGTGGCCGCCGGCCGCGATGAGCGTGGTCCCTGGCTGAGCCTGCGCGATACCGGTCCCGGCATCGCCGAGGCCGATCTGCTCAAGGTGATGGACCCCTTCTACACCACCAAGCCGGTCGGCAAGGGCACCGGGCTGGGCCTGTCGATCAGCTATGGGATTCTGCAGGATCACGGCGGCGAGCTGACCCTGGAGAATCATCTCGAGGGTGGTCTGATCGCGCGCGTGCTGCTGCCAGCATGAAGCTGCTCTGGCTCCAATCCGGTGGCTGTGGCGGCTGCACCATGTCGCTGCTCTGCGCCGAGTCGCCGGACCTGCTACAGCGACTGCGCGCAGCGGGTATCGAGCTGCTCTGGCATCCGTCGCTGAGTGAGGCCTCCGCGGCTGAGGTGCTGCAGCTGTTGGAGTCGATCCTGGCCGGCGAGCAGCCGCTGGATCTGCTCTGCATCGAGGGCTCGATGCTGCGCGGCCCGAATGGTAGCGGCCGCTTCCATTGCCTGGCCGGCACCGAGACGCCGATGATCCACTGGGTCGAGCGGCTCTCGGCACGGGCCACGTACACGCTGGCCATCGGGACCTGCGCGGCCTTCGGCGGCATCACTGCCGGCGGCTCGAACCCAACCGAGGCCTGCGGGCTGCAGTACGATGGCGCCCAGCCCGGCGGGTTGCTTGGCTCCGGTTATCGCTCAGCCGCCGGGCTGCCGGTGGTCAACGTCGCCGGTTGTCCAACGCACCCGAACTGGGTCACCGAGACCCTCACCGCGATCGCCCTCGGCGAGCTCGAGCCGTCGGGGCTGGATGCCTTCGGTCGGCCGCGCCTCTTCGCCGATCAGCTGGTCCACCACGGCTGTCCCCGCAACGAGTTCTACGAGTTCAAGGCCAGCGCCGAGCAGCCCTCGGACCTCGGCTGTCTGATGGAGCATCTGGGCTGTCTCGGCACCCAGGCGCACGCCGACTGCAATATCCGACTCTGGAATGGGGAGGGCAGCTGCACCCGTGGGGGTTACGCCTGCATCAACTGCACGGCGCCGGAGTTCGAGGAGCCTGGGCATCCGTTTCAACGCACGCCGAACGTCGCCGGCATCCCGATCGGCCTGCCCACCGACATGCCGCGCGCCTGGTTCATCGCGCTGGCGTCGCTGAGCAAGGCCGCGACCCCCGAGCGTCTGCGCCAGAACGCCGTCAGCGATCACATCGCGTTGCCGCCCAGCATTCGCAAGCCGAGGCCGCGTTGAGGTCCCGTTGAGGCGCTATTGATGAAGACGCTGGTGCTCGGTCCCTTCAATCGGGTCGAGGGTGATCTCGAGGTCCGGCTCGAGATCGCTGATGGGGTGGTGCGCTCGGCGCGGGTCAACTCGCCGCTGTATCGCGGTTTCGAGCAGATCCTGCATGGTAAGGCGCCGCTCGACGCCCTGGTGATCGTGCCGCGCATCTGCGGCATCTGCTCGGTCAGCCAATCGGTGGCCGCGGCACGCGCCCTGGCGGAACTCAGTGGGGCGCGGATGCCGCCCAATGGGGCGTTGGCGACGAACCTGATCCTGGCCTGCGAGAACCTGGCCGATCATCTGAGCCACTTCTATCTGTTCTTCATGCCGGACTTCGCCCGCGAGGTCTATGCCTCCGAGCCCTGGTTCGCGGGCATCGAGCGGCGCTTTCGCGCCCTGACCGGGACCGCTGCCCAACCCATGATCCAGGCCCGCGCCGAGCTGCTACACCTGATGGGAACGCTCGCCGGCAAATGGCCGCACTCGCTCAGCCTGCAGCCGGGCGGTTCCACCAAGCCGGTGCAACCGCAAGAGCGCCTGCGGCTGTTGGCGACTCTGGCGAGTGTGCGGGCCTTTCTGGAGCAGCAGACCTTCGGTGATCGGCTCGAGACGCTGATTGGGCTCGATAGTGCCGCGGCGCTCGAGGCATGGGCGGCCTCGGCGCCGGTGGAGCAGGGCGACCTGCGCCGATTCCTGCTGGTCTCGCGGGCGCTTGGGCTCGAGCGGCTGGGTCCTGGTCCGGGCCGCTTGATGAGTGTCGGCAGCTTCCTGCGCGACGGCGAGCCGCTCTGCCACGCAGGCTTCCGCGGCGGCCTCTGGTCTGCGGCCAGCGACCAAGGGCCGGGCGGCGATCAGCCGCTCGACCTTGGCCAGGTCACCGAGGACCTCAGCGCGAGCTGGATGCGTGGCACCGAACCGCTGCACCCGAGCCAAGGGCTGACCCAGCCGGATGCCGACAAGCCCGGCGCCTACAGCTGGTGCAAGGCACCGCGCTTGGCGGGCCAGCCGGTCGAGGTCGGCGCGGTTGCGCGCCAGCACATCGACGGGCAGCCCTTGATTCGCGATCTGGTCGCATCCGCCGGAACCAACGTACACAGCCGCGTCGTCGCACGCCTGATCGAAAGCGCCCGGCTGTTGATCGCGATGGAGGCCTGGGTGCGCGCCCTGCGTCCGGGCGAGCCCTTCTGCGAGCCGGTGCGACGGTTGAACGACGGTGAGGCGGTGGGCCTCACCGAGGCCGCACGCGGCAGCCTTGGCCACTGGCTCGACGTGCGCCATGGCCGGATACTGAACTACCAGATCATCGCGCCGACCACCTGGAACTTCTCACCGCGCGATGGGCAGGGTGTTCCCGGGCCGCTGGAGCAAGCCCTCGTCGGCGCGCCGATCCGCCCAGGCGAGCAAACCGCGATCGCCGCACAGCACATCGTGCGCTCCTTCGATCCTTGTATGGTCTGCACGGTGCATTAAGCACCAAGGGGTGATGAAGCGTCAGGTTACGCCGAGCGGCGGTCTACCAACGTCTTTACACCAAAGCCGCTGCCGAACCCGCCGGCGAAGATCGCGAATAACTTGAAAATCTCGAGAAACAGCTCTTTGTCGATGGGAACGAGAAACCATGCGAGTCCCGCGAGCGCGACCACGAAGAGCAGCACATAGAAGGCCGTGAATAATCGCGCTTGAAACGCATCCCAGAACTCGAGTCGTGTTTCTCGCTCAGACAGATCGAGCACTTGAGTGATGTGCTCAGCATTGACCTGGTTCAAGATGGGGTTTGGCGCCGGTGCCACCCGGTGCATCGAAAGGCTCATCTTGACAAGCTTCTGCGCGTCGGGAGGTAGGCGATCCATCACCTCCTGCGGAATCTCCTCGAATGCATCAGCGGGGTCACTGTGGCGGTCGCCTGTGCCCGCTATACCGCTCGACGAGGGACTGTTGTCCGGTTCAGACATCAGACGCCGCGCCTCGTCAAGGCACGGCTGAAGGATCGCTGCAGCGCTTGATCGACCTTGCTGGTGATCGTCTGCTCGACGAACGTTGCGGTGGTCGCGCCGATCAAAGCCTGAAGTGCGCGGTCGCTCAGGCGGCCGCTATCATGAAGCTTGACGAGTTCCTGCGTGACGCGATTCAGGGTGCGGGCATCGAATGCCGGGGCTACCTCGGGGTCTAGGCGAAAGGACTCGCGGGCAGCGCTCGACCTTGGTCGTGATGAGGGCGCTCGGCGTCGATAGGCGTCCATAGCGGTGCTCCTGGCTCTTGGGAAGCGGCACGAACCAGTAGGCGATTGGTCTCGCTCAAACCAAGGCGCATCGAATACCCCTGGTTACTCTGGTCGTTGGTTTCCACAAGACCGGAGCTTAGCGCGATCGTTCGCCAGTTCGCCATCATCGGTTGAGGCCGGCGCGGTCGATTCCGCTCAAATCCCGAACAGCGCGGCCGCGTTATCCCAGCAGACCTTCTGCCTGGTGTCGTCGTCGATCTCGGCGTGATCGATCCAATCGGCGGCAATCTGGGCATCCTCGTAGGGATAGTCGGTGGCGAACAGGACCCGGTCCGGTCCCAGCTCGGCCAGCGAGCACTGCAGCGCGGCGTCGGAGCAGACGCCAGAGGTCGTGATGAGGATATTCTCGCGGATCTGTTGCGACGGCGGTTTCGGCATCGCCCGGCCGGGGGTGGTGGTCAACGCGCGCGAGTCCAAGCGCCACAGGTCGAACGGGAGCGTCTCGCCCATGTGCCCGAGGATGACGGTGGCCGTCGGATGGCGCAGGAACACGCCGCCGAACACCAGGCGCAAGGCATGACTGGCGGTCTCGCAGGTCCAACTCCAGGTTGCCCCATTCAGCTCGGGCCGGCCGGCAAACATGGCCGGCTCATCGACCAGCAATCCCGGGTGTAGATACAGCGGGACCTGCAGCTCGGTCAGCGCCGACCAGAACCGGTCGAACTGCGGCTCGTCGAGGTAGTGGCCACAGGTGTTGCCGTTGACCAGCACACCGACGAAGCCCAACTCCGTGACCGAGCGTTGTAGCTCAGCAATGGCCGCATCCACATCCTGCAGCGCAACGGCTGCGAACCCGCGAAATCGATAGGGGTGCTCGGCGATCCGTGAGGCCAAGAAATCGTTGCTACGCCGGGCCATCGCGACAGCGGTGGCCGCTTCTGGTTCCTGCTGTACGCCAGGCGCGGTCTGCGACAGCACCGCGATCGAGATGCCGGCCGCGTCCATCATTGCCAATCGCTGCTGCTCGAAGTCCGGCAGCCGCGCCTCGATCGCTGCCAGGACACCAGGATCAAATAGACCGCCAACGCCGGCCAGGTACTGCTCGAAACCTGGCCCGGAGAAATGCTCTTCCAACGCAATCTTGTTCATCGCGATAGACACTCAACGGGCCAGCGCATCGGAACCGGGCGGCAGTGCGTTCGGCCCGGGCCGATGCGGATCATGACCTGGTTTCTGGTCACCTAGTCTCTGGGTGCCGGAATAACGACCTCTCGCTCGAAGGTCAGCGACGGCGGACCGGGGGGAATCGGCACCAACCCGGGACCGCCTGGGACGGTGACGAACTGCTGCGCGCCGCTCGGGCCGGCCGCCGTCGGATCAGGGTCGAGGTGTCCCGTCACCATCAGTCCGTTTTCAAAGGTCTCATCGGTGGGACTGGAGGTGCGCACGCTGATGGTCTCCCCAGGATTGACCCGGGATGAGCGGCTGAGGACCGACAGCACCTCCATCTGATAGCGCACCTCGAAGCCGTTCCCAGCGATCGGTTGCACGCTCGATCCCAAGACCTTCAGCTCCAGTACCTCGGCGGCATCGCCCTTGGGCTCCTGTGCACTCACAAGGCCAGACAGCAGCGCCAAGGCGCCGAGGGCCGCGAGCGCGGTGACATGGATCAGTCTTCGTGCCGACATGATGATTTCTCCTCGTGTTGCTGAACGCCGGATGGGGGTTAGGGCGCTCTGGCTCTAGTCTAGCCAAGGCTTGGCGCAAGCGCTGCGCCCGACGGCAGAGTCGGGGTGCGCCAGTGCGTCGTACAGACCGCCGAAAACGCCAGGAGGATGAGGATCATGCTGGCCGAGCCAACGGAGTCGACCCAAGACGGAGCCCAAAGACGATCACGGCTACGAACAGCTCCGATCTTGTTCCGGCCGAGACCAACTGGAAGGCGCCTGATGCACTGTGCCGCCAGTTTGTCGCCCGATTGATGGATCAGGTCGAGCGCGTGCTGATCAGCACGGCCAAGACCAGTCCGATGCCGATGGGGAACAGGAGCGCCATGGCGCCGAAGCGAAGGAACAGCATGCCGCACAGGATCGCTCCGGCGAGATAGATCAGCCAGCCGAGGCCGTTGCGCCAGGGGAAGGCGGCCGTTGAGCCAGCGCCGGGTAGCGAGCTGATCCAACCGGCAAGCCCCGTGCTGAAGGTTGCGAGCATGCCGGTCATGTAGGTGGTCCCGGGACCGCGAGCATGCAGCACGGCGGCGCTCTGAAGTCCCATCGCCGAGGCGGCGACGGCCACGACCAGCAGGCTGTGCTCATCGGCGGCGACGAGCGAGCTGTTGTGCCAAAGCAGCAGCAAGGTGGCCAAGAGCAGCAGCTCCAGAAGCAGCACCGGTAAGATGCCGCGCTCGCGCGCTTGGGGCCCTCGCCCGCAGCCGATCACGCATTCACCGATGAGGCAGCCGACCACGAACGCGGCAACCGATGTGGCCGCGCTCGCGCCGGTGACGAGATCGCCGCGCGCGATGGCAACCGCGAGCAGCACTGTGTTGCCGGTTTGCGCCGCTGTCAGCACGTTGAAGCCGAGGATCACCATGGCGTCGACGCTGCCGCCGATGAGTGTGAGCAGTAGCGGCGTGGTCTCCTCGGTCCAGTGCCGAGCCTTGCTGACCATGGAATTGCTCAGACTGGGCTGTCCAGCGCGGCTCGCCCCGAGTCAGTTCGCGCTCTGCTTCGCGAGGTAGTGGGTCATCGCCTGCTTAGCGGTGTTGAGCTGGGCTTGGCTGCAGCTATTGCTGTAGCGTTTACGCAGGCCGATATCGTTATAGAGTACGGTGCAGCCGTTTGCCATCAGGACCTCCATCTCACCGTTGGGGCGGACCTTGATCTCTGGCTGCGGGGTGGGTGCCGGTTGGACCTCGGCCGCGGGTGGCGCCTTGTCTTTCGACATGGCCGAGACGGCGGCGCCTGCGGCGATCGCTGCTGCCGCGCCGATCGCGAGCTTCTCGGCCGTGCCGAGCCCCTTGGGCTCCTTGCCGTTGTATTCGATCTTGACGACCCGGCGATCCTTGATCTCGCAAGAATAGTCGTACTTTTTGCCGTCGACCTTGGTCTTGCCGACCACCTTGTAGCGGTGCCCGCCCCCCGGGAGCTTTTCAGCTGACTCGCTGCGGAAGTCGGTCAGGTTGTAATTCGAGCGCATGCGCTCGTTGCAATCGCGGATCGCGTCCTTCTCGCCATAGGCGAAGGCGGCACCAGGGAGACAGAGTCCGAGTGCAAGGCTGGCGGTAGCGAGGGGTCGAAGAAGCGGTTGCATGAGCATTGATGGGGTCCTCTCGGAGTTGGCATGATCGGGCATCATAGGACGCAGCCCGGGATTCTATGTCAGAGCGGGGGCCTTGAGGACGGCAGAGGACGATCGTCCTGCGGCCATTGTGAGAAGACATCTCGAATCAACGGGCTTCGAAAGAGATAGGCGATGAGGGCGAGGCTGAGCAGCCCCGAGATCAGGGTCGCCTCGTTCAGCGTCGCGGTCAGTGGACGCGCCGAGCCCAACAGGGTCGCGCCGAGCAGCAGGAGGTAGAGAGCGGCCGAGGCGACGAGCAATCCGCGTCCGCTCTGCCACAGGCGCGGCATCCAGCGCGCCGCTCGGGGGCGACGGCGGATTGCGGCAACCAGCACGGGGACGGCGATCAGGTCGGCGAGCAGGTACTCGGGTCGGATCAGCTCTCGCAGCACGGTAATCTCCTCGCCAGTCGTTGGCAGGAAGGTGACGCCGAGCAACAGCAGATGCCGTACCAGGAAGACGAGCCCCAGCCACAGGGTGAGCGGCACCCGCAGGCACAGGGAGTCGTCGTAGCGTTCGGGTGCGTATTTCAGCGGTTCATCGATCACGTGTTTAGTGGTCGCAACGAAGCAGTCAAGCAAGCAACGGCTCGCGTTGCGGAGTGCGAGCGCCCCCAGGTCTTGATCATCCTATTGATCGCCGGTTACCGATCAATGGTCCCGCGCCCTTGGACGACCAGCGCGGCTGAGCTCGCTCTGGCCATCCGCAGCAGCGTGGGTTAGGTCATGGCTGATCGATCACCCGGGTGAACCGACCTTGATCGACGTCGTGAAAGAGGTCAACACGAAGCTCGCGAGCATTCTCTCCGCTCGGAACGATGAAGGTGATGAGTAGCTCGGAGTCGGATGTCATGGGCATATCGGGAAACTGGCCGCTAAAGGTGTTGCCGCTGTATGAGACGAGCGGGACCATGAGCTCTTTCGGACCAATCAAGGCATGCAGGGCATCATCGACGAGACTGACGGTGATTGTTCCATAGGCCGGGTTCGTGTAAACCCCAACATAGCGGTCTAGTGGAAGGCCTATTTGCGGGTCGATTTCGTCCATCGCCAGCGAGCGCGCTGGTCGCCGGAAGAGGTCTCCCGGGCCGGTCGTCGCCGCTGAATCAGCGGCCGTGGCTTGGGTCTCGAGCCTCAAGCCTTCCGTGCCTTCTGGATGGAAGTAGAGCGCATATGCCTTCGCGAGCATCAGCTCTGGCAGACTGTTCGGCGCGGAATTGGTGAGGACAACGAGGCCCGCGTTGGCCTTCGGAATCAGTGCGACGATGGAGTGCATCCCACTGGTTTCACCATTGTGCCAGACGACCGGATAGGGCGAGAAGGTATTGTAGATCCAGGCCGACGCGTACGAGGCGACGTCACCAAACACGGGGATTCCCACGAAGATTCTCGGCTCACGCATGACGGCGATGTTCTCTTCACTGACGATTCGTGTGCCTTCGAACTGGCCATCATTCAGTTGCATGCGGATCCACTTCGTCATGTCCATCACGTTTGAGCGAATACCGCCGGCCGGTCCGTAGATGTCGATCCAGTCAGCGTAGGTCCAGTTATCAGGGATCGGCCAAAGCCCACCCGACTCGCTGACGATGTGGCCGCGGGCAATGTCCCTGAGCGTTGCGACGACCTCAGGATGTGCCGTCGTCTCGGTCATGCCGAGAGGGCCAAAGATCGAGACATCAAGGTTGTCCTCCCAGGCGAATCCCGTCTTATCCTCGATGATCTCGGCCGCTGTGAGAAACAGCGTGTTGACGTAGCCAAAGGTCGAACGGAAACTGGTGATCGGCTCGACGAATCGGACCGCCCGCGCGATATCATCGCGGCCGAAGCCGATGAAGGCCATGAGATCCAGCGAATAGGGCGGCATACCACTGCGTTGCGAAACCAGATCGGCGATCTGGAATTCGTTCGTGACCCATGGGTCCATCAGCGAGAATTCAGGCAGGTGCGCTCGCACTGGGTCGTCCCAGTCAATTTGACCTTCGTCGGCCAGCATCGCGAGTAAGGTCGTTGTGAAGGCCTTCGAGGTCGAGCCGATCTCGAAGACCGTATGGACTCCAACCGGCTCCTCGGCTGCCGCGTCCTTGACGCCGAATCCCTTCGCGTAGACGACCTTGTCATCCTTAACGATCGCGTAGGCCATACCCGGGATGTTCTGCTCTTGCATGAGGCCAACCGCGTAAGCCTCGAGCTCGGCGAGGACGTTTCCGGGTGCCGCACGTGTGGGAGCCGTCACGGTGAATAGGCTCAGGCTGAGCGCTACGACCTGTGCCACTGTGAGTCCTATTCTGAAGCGAATGTTCACGTGATCCTCTCTTATTGACCTTGGGTTCTTGCGAAAGGACCGCGCCCATTTCGCGACCGTTGCGGCGTGCGTCGAGCCAGCGTCTTTAGTGTAGACGGTGCCGGCGCGCACAGCTGCCCAACGACTGTGACCGCGTTCACGTCTGTGAGATTGTCCCGCCGGACGCGTAACGCCTGGGCGATCATTCGAAATGACTTTCTTCGATGCGGTGGACGTAGGGCAGGTCGGCGAGGCGTTGCAGGATGGCGGCGAAGCCGGGTTGATGGCTGTGGCCGATGACGAGTACCTGCTCGCGGGAGCAGCCGATGCGCCCCGGTGAGGCCTCGTAGACACGGGCGCTGGGGTCGATGGCCCGAACCTCGGCAGCGGAGGTCGGGTCGGCGGGGATGCAGAATTCGTAGCTCAGGGCGCGCTTACCATCGGCTGGGCCAACGAGACCGTTGGCGTCCAGCGTTGACGGATCGAAGCCAAGGACCCGGTCAGTCGAAAACCCTTCGTCGCGCTGCTCCTGGGCGCTGGCCGTCGCCGGCAGCTGTAAGCCGCTGTGCAGGAGGCCAGCCAGCAGCACGGTGACAGCGGCAGCCCAGTGCAACCGCGTTTGCTGCCCGCGCCTGCCGGGTTGCCCAGTTCGCTGGCGGTCCTGCTGGCCGGGTCGCTGGCCTGGTTGCTGGCCGGGTTGCTGGCGGACAGGCTCGCTGGCCCCTGGCTCAGGCATGGTCCCAGCGCAGTCGGCCGATGGTCATGAACGGTGAGAGCGTTGGTAACAGGATCAGGGCCTGCCACCAGTTGAGCGCGCTCGCAGCCTCGGGGCCGAAACCGAGGATCGCCCAGGGCACACCTGCGAGCATCATCAGATAGGGCGCAAGCAGAAGCTGCCAATAGCGCCTGCGCGGGTGGCGCCAGGGGCTGAAGAAGATGACGCTCGCATAGCCAAGACCGGCGATGGCCGCTCCTATGAGACCGATCGCGAGCTGGCCGCGGACCAGGAATAGGATGGCAAGGGCGATGATCCAGAGGTAGCCACCGGCCCAGCCGATCAGCCAACCCAAGCGCTCGCCGCGTCTCGCGCTCATCGGGTGACCGTCCTGATAGCCGGTGCCTGGTCAGCCATCGCGGCCCTCGGATACAGGGGTCGCGCGCTCTGTCGAGAGCTGGTTCTTGTAGAGCTTGCCATCCTTCATGATCACCAGGAAGTTGCGCTCCGCGTCGGCGACCAGTGACAGGTCCTCGAGCGGATTGCCGTCCACTAGCAGCAGATCAGCCAATGCGCCCTCTTCGACGACGCCAAGCCGACCCTCATAGGGGCTGCGTGCGCCGGAGAGTGCGAGGAGCTCGGCATTGTCGGCGGTGGCCATGCGTAGCACCTCCGCGGGCGTATACCAGCGCTCCATCACGGCCAGCTTGGCGCCTTGGCGCTTGGCGTTCTGGGCATTGAAGAGGATATCGGTGCCCCAGGCCGTCTTGACCCCGTACTCCTTGGCCAGCCGGTAGGCGCGATCGGTGCCGGCGAACATGGTCAGCTGCTTGCGCCGATTCACCGAGCCCTCGGCATAGGGTGAGGGCTGATCGTCGATGAACGGTTGCAGGCTCCACCAAAGGTCACGCTCGGCGATCAGCTGTACCGTCTCCTCGTCGAGCAACTGACCGTGCTCGATGCTGGCGACACCCGCCTCAATGGCCTGGCGCACCGCGCGTGGCGTGTAGGCGTGCACGGCGACGTAGGTGCCCCAGTTCTCGGCCGCCTCGACCGCGGCGCGCAGCTCGGGGACCGTGTACTGGGTGACGTCGAGCGGGTCGTAGCTCGAGGCGACGCCGCCACCCGCCATCAGCTTGATCTGCGATGCGCCGAGCGCGAGCTGCTCTCGAGCGCGTTTGCGCACCTCATCTGGGCTGTCGGCGATGACCGCGGCGCCGGCCCGCTCGCTGAAGGAGAAGGCGTCTGGTGCCGCGGGCAGCTCGGTGGGAAGGCGGAAATCGCCGTGCCCACCGCTTTGGGAGATGAACGCGCCGGCCGGCCAGATCCGTGGCCCGGGCACGAGCCCGAGGTCGATGCCGCGCTTGAGCCCGAACACCGGCCCGCCGAGGTCGCGGATGCTGGTGAAGCCGCGCATCAGCATGTCGCCGGCGGCCTTAGTGGCGGCAACGTTCAGGAAGCCGATGCCGCCGGTGAGGATCGCCTGCTGCGGCAGGGTCGCGAACATGACATGGGTATGCGCATCGATGAGCCCTGGCATCAGGGTGCGGCCGCCACCGCCGATCCGCGTCAGCTCGGCCTCGGGCGGCGCCTCGATGGGCTCGAGCGAGACGCGCTCGATGCGGTTTCCCACCACCAAGACGTGGCTCGGCTCGGACAGCTGCTCGGAGGTGCCGTTGAAGACGCGCACGTTCTCGAACAGGACGGCCGCGGGCGGTACAGGCGTCGACTCGGCGGCGGGGCTTGGTGGCGCGGACAGACACATGAGTGTGAGCAGTAGGGCTGTTGGTTGCAGGCGCATCTTGCTTGCTTGCTAGGTCGAGGGTCGAGGGTCGAGGGTCGAGGGTCGAGGGTCGAGGTGCGAAGGTCGAGGGG
>CAZTYV010000075.1:0-15634 GCA_964617675.1 uncultured Halochromatium sp.
TCTCGATGTCATCGATCCAGTCGTCGCGGATGGTGTCGGGGAGACCGCCGAAGAGGTCGTAGCGGTTGCGCATGCGCTCGGAGAGCCGCGCATAGACCACCTCATCGACCGTGCCCTGCTGCACCAGATTCAGCATATCGACCGCTGAGCGCGCCTGACCAAAGCGTTTGATGCGCCCGATGCGGACGATCCGGTTGGCGACCGCGAGCATGACGCCCCGCAAAGCGTTGGGCTCGCCGGCCTTGGCGCCGATGCCCTGGCGTGAGCGCGCCTTGTGCGCCTCATCGAGGATCACCAGCGTGTAGCTGATCCCGAGCAGCACCTCCTTCTCGCGCGAGGGCTGGGTCATCAGGCCGGTGGAGACGATACCGATGCGCAACGGGCAGCGGGCGATCTGCTCGGGTCCGCTCGGGGAGATCGCCCGCTCCTCGGGATCGAGCCAGACCTTGCGCGTCGAGTGCCAGCGCGCGCAGGGGATGCCGAGCTTGTCGATCAGCTCGGTTTGCCACTGCTCGCAGAGGGGACGCGTCAAGGCGCCTCTTTTGCCGACGCAAATCGTTTCAAGACGTTAAAGGGCAGCAGCAGGCGCTCCGGGTAACCGGGGAAGGACAGGAACCCGAAGTGCTGATAGAAAGCGGCTGCAGATGCATCCTTCGAATCCACCAAGATCGCGGCCACGGCCAGAACCTGGCTGGCTTGCACAACTTTTCGGCAGGCGTCTGACTCGGAGACAACCCGCTCGATCTGCAGTGGGTAGAGCCCCCCTTTTTTGGGCATCCAGGGTCGTGATCTCACCGATGCCAAGAGCAACATGTTGCAGTCAAAACAGGTAAGCGAGCGAGGCACCGCTCCCCTGCTTGCGGATGCCAGGGGTGGTGGTCAAAAACCGGGTTCTCGCGGCCTTGTCATAGCCGAGCTTGGCGAGGGCATGACCGACGATCCCGGCGGGATAGCCGCCGCCGGGCTGTGGCTGACACAGGCTGCGCAATTCGTGCAGCAGCGCCTGAACATCGTCTTGGGCGTGCGGCGATGCCGGAGCTGATGCGCTCGGTGCCGTCGGCGCAGACGCGGCAACTGCCGTCGGTTTGTTGGGCACCGGCAGCAGTAGCGTGGTGAGCTGGCTGCGTCGAGCGGTCTGGAGATCGCTGTCTGCATAGGCGATCAAGGTCTTGCAGCCGCGCGCCTTGGCATGCTCAGCGGCACCGATCAGCAGGTCATCGCGTGAGACCATGATCACCAACACCTGATCGCGCAGGTGATCCTCGAGATCCGCCCCCAAGGCCATCAGCAACGCGATATCCGCACCATCCTTACGCGGCGGCACAGGCAACGCCTGGACGGCCAGATCGGGTTGCTCGGCGAGCAATCCCTCGCGCCAACCGTCGATCTGCTGCCCGAGATTATTGCCGGCCACCGTGGCTCCGATGATCCGCGCGCTGAAGTCGGCGCGGCACAGGGCCACAAGCGGTTTCGCACAGTGCGCCGGCTGGTTGTCAGCATCGATGTAGAGCGCCACGGCAACGCCTGACTCCTCGTCCGAGGACCGCATGATGACCTCCTTGCTGTTCCCTGGGTGGGCCTAGTCGTCGAACAGCCCGAGCGACGGTTGCGGGCGCTTTTCTGCGCTCGTCAGCAGTCGACGGGTGTGCATCAGCTCATTCTGCGCCACATCGCCGAGCGCATACCGCAAGGCGACCCGCCAACCGCTCTCGCCATCTTGCAGGCCACCACTGGCGACGGCAGCCATGCCAAACAGCCACCAGCGTTCTTCCGGGCGCAGGGCGAGCCAGTTGCGCACGGCGAGCGGGATCTTTTCTGGATCGAGCTGCTCGATGGCCCAGGCCAGCACGCACAGCTCCTTGCCGAGCAGACGGTCGACGAGATTGTCGCCCACCTTCCAGGTGCTGGACGCTAGGTTGTGCGCCTTGAGCCGGGCGTTGAAGGCACGCTGCACTTCGGCGCGAATGCCGCTCCAGCGCAGGCGCTGCAGCATCACCCGATCCAATACCTGCTCTGGGGCCGTGCCGGCACCCATGCCCAAGTGCTCGCTGATCAGCACGGCGGTGGTATTCCCGCGTGGGATTCGGACGACGAAGTGGTCTGGGTCGGAGGTGGCCGGTACCCCGAAGCCCAGCGTCTGGTGGGCGTGGGCGACGCGCTGGGCTGGCCGACCTGTTTCGGCCCCATGGCGCGCGGTCACGGCTTGTCGAGGTGCTGGGTTGGCACCACGACGGGGGTGGCGTCGGTCAACCGCCGAGCCCAGCGCGCAAAACCTCGGTCGTCGAAGGTGTAGAGCGTCTGGCAGTGGCCACTGCCCGCCAAGTGCAACGCATTAGCAAAGTCCATGCCGCTTTGGGTCAGCGGTAGGGCGACGGCGATGCGATCCGCCTCTTCCGTATTCACCTGATCGAGTCCGAGCAGATGCTCAAAGACACCAACGATCTGACTCGGGGCGAAACGGTAGAAGGCCCGCAAGACCCATTCGAGCTCGAGCGTCACCGTGAGCGGGACGAACAGACTCGGGCTGTCCATCAGGATACGTCTGGCAATGGGACGCTGTTCGAGCGCTTCAGGATCGCCAGGATCATCGACGTAAAAACGCGCAAGGATGTTGGTATCAAGGGCAATCATTCCCCAGCCTGTTGCGCTTGTTCGCGCATCGCGTTGGCGACATCGAAATCCGCCAACCGCCGCTCGCCGGGCCGTTCGCACCGCAGGAGTCCGTAGCCATCCTCGGTCCGCGATCGGGGGATCGATCTCAGTGGCCGAACCCGAATGCTATCGCCTTCCAGCTCGAAATCGAGCTTGCTGCCTGGCTCGAGACCAAGCCGCCGGCGAATGGCGGCGGGTATGACGACTTGGCCCTTGTCGGAGATCGTCACGGTTGACATCGATCCCCCCGCTTCTTACTCAGTAAGACAAAGACTGGATACTAGCAAGCACCCGCATAGCCCGCTACAGGCTATTCCTGATCCACGTCGCCAGCCGCCAACCCAATCCCCACCAGCTCGGCGAATCGCTTCAGGGCATAGCCGTCACCGAAGTCGATGCCACCGCGGATGGTGACCTGCAGGCTCGCCTGTTCGTCGCCGATCGCCTCGCGCACGCCACGAATGGCGGTCTCGATGGCGGTGGGCGTCAGTTCGCGTTCGTTGAAGCGGATCTGTACGCCATGCTCGCCTTCGCCGATGACGATGATCACGCCGCGCAGGCGAATGTCGGCGCGATCCCGAAAGGTATTGATGAGCTCGAAGACCTTGTCGGTGTTGTCGATGGCGATGCGTTTACTGTCGCTGATCCGGGCCGGCTTGGCATCGTCGATGATCAGCCGGTCGTCGCCATCGGCCGGGATGCTGATCCGGGTGGTGGATAAGCGCCTCTGCCGGAAGCGGATGACTCGACGATTCGTTTGCACTTCGTACTATCGTACATCGACAGGTCTTGGCGTGGACCCCGAAGGCGATGGTCAAGCCGCAGCCGTCTCATCTCAGCGGGGGCGGCCGGAATGAGCGATAATCAGTGAGTGGCCCGGGCTCGTCCGCCGGGTACACGCGACCCGAATCGATGAGCGACACAGGCGCCCCCATGCTGGCTTCGAGGTCAAACCGTAGTCCTCCGCCCCGAGGCGCCCTCCGACTGAGCACTTGTGGCTTGGCCTGGGCGCGGCGCGCCCTCCTCCTGATACTGGTCCTTGGCCTCAGCCTTCCACCCGCGGCGGCGACCGGCGTCGCTCCCAGGCAGCAGGTCCGCATCGCGGGCGTGATCTACCTCGGTGATCTGCCGACCATGGTCGCCGAGGCCAAGGGGATCTTCGCCCGGCACGGCCTGGCCGCCGAGGTCAGCTTGGACGAATCTGGCAAGCGAAATCTTGCGCGGCTGCGTGCCGGCGATGTCGATTTCGCGCTCATGGCGTTGACACCCTTGGCCCTCGATCGGGTTGCCGATCCGACGCCCGGTCGTGCGGACGACCCGGTCATCCTCGCCGGGCTCGTGCATGCTCCCTTGATCAATAGCCTCATTTACCCGCGCGGCGGCTCGATCCGAGCGCCGGCCGACCTGGAGGGGAAGCGGGTCGCCTTGCCCCTCGGCACCAACGCCGAGCTCCTTTGGTGGCTGTTCTGCAGCTTCCACGCGATCGACTGCAGCGGCGTCGAGGTTCAGGACCAGGGGATCGCTGAGATCCCCGCGCTCCTCACCTCCCAGACCGTCGACGCGGCAATCCTTTGGGAGCCATGGCTCACCTCCCTGCGCATGGAGCTCGGCGGTGAGCTCGGCGAGTTTGCGCTGAGTGACCTCTATGCCGCGAAGTGGGTGCTGGTCACCTTGAGACGCACGGCGAGCGAGCAGCCAACGCTTTGCGCAGCGGTGGTTGCCGCCTATCGCGATGCGATCGAGCTGATCCGACGCGATCATGACGCAGCGCTGGCGATCTACGCCAAGCGCGCCGCACTCCCTGTGGAGCAGGTCCACGAAGGCCGCGTTGGGCGGGCATTCGACCATCAGCTGAGCCTCGACTGGTCCTTGCTGAGTGCATTGCAGCTTCAGTTGCGCTGGGCGCAGCAGCACCAAGACGCGGCAGATGGGACCATCCACACGGGCCTCATCGACCCGATGGTCCTCATCGATGAGCGAACCCTGAAGGCCCTGATGCCGGAAGCCGTCGGTATTCCGCCCCCCTCGCAGCGCAAGCCATGAGACTGCTGCACCTATCGCTTGCCAGCCTCCTCGGCTCGGCCGTCGGGCTGCTGCTTCTGCTGGCAATCACCATTCAGAGCACAAGCGCACTGAATGGCGCGAAGACCGATCTGGATGCGCTCTTCGAGCTTCGCCATCGCATCGACAACCTCTCCGTCGCCGCCGACAATATCTTGCTGTTCGGTGCAAGCCCAACGCTCTGGCAGCGCCTACGCACCGACGCGGAGGACATCGAGCAACGGCTGCAAGCGCTCAGCAATGAGCAGCCAGACGCGGCCGGTGTCGCCTATCGCATCCGCACGCTCACCGATGCACTGACGATGCTACGGGCCACGTCCGCGGGCACCATCGGGCACGCCCAGACGCCTGGAGCAACCGGTGACGGCGAGATCGAGCCGCTGCAGATGTCGGAGCGAGCGCGCATCCTGCTTAGCCAGATCGCGGGCCATGGCGTGATGGTGGACGAGGCGATGGGGCTCATGTTGACCGAGCGCCGAGAAGCGATCACGCGGGAAGGCACCCGCATTGTGGTCAGACTCGCCCTCTCGGCCCTGGTCTTGGGCCTGCTCAGCATCGGCGCGTTCAGCTTGATCTATTGGCGCATCGCCGCACCCGTGCGCAGCCTCGCCAAGACCGTCGAGCGCGTCTCCCAGGGCGATCTCAGCGCCCGCTCGATGGTCAAGGGTCGAGACGAGCTCGCCATGCTCGCATCGGCCCTGAACCGCATGTTGGATCAGCTCAGTGCCAGCGAGACACGACTGCAGCAATATCGCGAGCTGGTCGAGGGCAGCGATGACCTGATGGCGATCGCCGACGCCGAGTATCGCTATCTGCTGGTCAATCAGAGCTACGCACGGATGTTCGGGCGCGATCCCGCGCAGATCGAAGGGGCCTACCTCTGGGAGATTCTCGGTCGGGGCTACTTCGACGCCGTGCTCAAGGAAAAGCTCGATCACTGCCTCAGCGGCCAGAGTGAGCGCTTCGAGACCGAGCGCCGGGATCGCGATGGCGCGCGCCGACAGCTGCTTGCACGCTATTTTCCCGTCGCGGGAAGGCAGCCCTCCGAGCGTCAGGTGGTTGCGGTCATCACCGATATCTCGGAGCTCAAGCAGGTCGAGACCGAGCTGCGCGAGCAGTCCCAGCTATTGGATATCGCCGGGCGGCTCGCTCGTGTCGGCGGCTGGCAGGTCGACCTCAACACCAACCAGGCTCGCTGGTCGCGCACGGTCGCCGAGATCCATGGGATGCCCGAGGGCTATTCACCGTCGATCGACGACGGCATCAGTTTTTATGCAGCTGAGGATCGCTCGACCATCCAGCACGCCTTCGCCGCTTGTGCCGAACACGGCATCCCCTATCACGTCGAGCTCAGGATCATCGACGCCAAGGGCAATAAGCGGTGGGTTCGCACCAGTGGCGAGGCGGTCCGCAACGAGCTCGGCGAGATCACGGTCGTGCAGGGGGCGCTGCAAGATATCTCAATGCAAAAGGCCGCCGAGCAGGAGGCCGCGGCCGCCAGCGAGCGCCTGCGCACGACCCTCGAGAGCATCACCGACGGCTTCTTCTCACTCGACCGCGAGTGGCGCTTCGCCTATCTCAATGAGGAGGCGGCGCGGCTACTGCAGCAGCCGCGCAATCGACTCATTGGACGCGACTTTTGGAGCTGTCTCCCAGAGATGGTTGGAACCCGCATCGAGCACGCCTATCGGCAGGCCATGCTCTCGCAGGAGACGGTGACCTTCGAGGAGTACTATCGCCCGTTCAGCACCTGGTTTGAGATCCGCGCGTTTCCGTCGTCCGAGGGACTCGCGGTGTACTTTCAGGACGTCAGCGAGCGCCGCCAGATGGTGCGCAGGCTGCAGTCGCAGAAGGCCGAGCTGGGCCGACTGGTCAATCGCGATCGCTTGACGCAGCTGCTGACGCGCGATGGCTTCACCAAGGCGTTGGCCGGTCGGCTCGCTGCCGGCGACTGCCCGCCCGGCTCGGTGATCGCGATGTTTGACATCAAGGATCTGCGCGACGTCAATGACTCCCATGGCTTTGATACCGGCGATCGCCTCCTGGTCGAGGTCGCCCGTTGGCTCGAACAGCGGGCGGGCGAGCAGGGCCTGGTGGGCCGCATCGCGGGCGACGAGTTCAGCGTCTTCCTGCCAGGGCGTCCTGGACAAGCACCGCGGGAGCTGATCGAGTCGCTGCGCGCGATCCATCAGCATCCCTTCCTCGCGCCCGAGCTCGGGATCGAGGTGGTCATCGATCTTGGCTACACGCTGCTCGATGACCTTGAGCATTCGGCCGAAGAGCGCCTCCAGCAAGCCGAGCTAGCGCTGTTCCAGCATCGCCAGCACGGCACGCAGACGCCCATCGCCTATAATCAAGAGCTCGACGCTCAGGTGCATGAGCGCATCGCCCTGTCACAGGACCTGCGAGCAGCTGTGGCCAACCATCAGCTCGAGCTCCACTTCCAACCCAAGGTCGATCTCACCAATGGCGCGGTGGTGGCCTGCGAGGCCCTGTTGCGCTGGAATCACCCCACACGGGGTTTGCTCCCACCGGGCGTCTTCATCCCCGTTGCCGAGCAGAGTCAACAGATCAGCCTGATCGGTGCCTGGGCGTTGGAAGAGGCCTGTCGACACCTGCGTGACTGGCAAGCCGCGGGCCTGCCGGTGGTGGCAACAGCGGTCAATGTCTCGCTGATCCAGTTCCGCTCGGCCGACTTCGTGCAGGTGGTGCGAAAGACCCTTGATACCTATGGCATTGCCCCGGGTGCGCTGATCCTGGAGATCACCGAGTCGGTCTTTGAACAGGCCTCGCAAGAGCTCCTCGGTCAATTGAATGCGCTGCGGGCCTGCGGCGTGCGCCTCTCGTTGGACGACTTCGGCACCGGCTATTCGTCACTGGCCTATCTGCAACACTATCCATTCGACGAGATCAAGGTCGATCGCAGTTTCGTCGCGCGCGTGCTAGACGACCGCTATAGTCGGACCGTGCTCTCGGCGGTCAAGGGTATCGCCGAGGCGCTCGGTGCCGAACTGATCGCCGAAGGTATCGAAACCGAGGCGGTGCGCAGGGCCTTACTGGAGCTCGGCTACGAGCGCGGCCAGGGCTATCTGTTCTCGGTGCCACTGGAGACCGAGGACTTTCGATGGCTGCTCGAACGAGGCTCGCGACTCCCACTGTCCGAACAAGCAACAACCGCTGCCACCCCTAGCATGCCACTGAGACCGGAGATGCCGCGTGACTGAGACCGTCGAGACGCTGAAGAAACGCAAGACCGGGATCGCCGGACTCGACGCGATGACCCGGGGCGGACTGCCTGGGGCTGGCGGCACCCTGGTCCTTGGGCGCCCCGCCGCTGGCAAGACGGTGCTCGCGCTGCAACTGGTCGCCCATGCGATCGAGCGCGGCGAGGGCGCCGTGTTCATCTCGTTTGAGGAGTCAAAACGCCAGGTACTGCGCGATGCCGCCTCCTTCTCGTGGAGCCGTCATCTGGAGAACGCTGAACGCTTCGAGCTGATCGACGCGCGCCCGACGGCCGGGGCTCAGGTCTCCGGTGATTTCGATCTGCAGGGCCTAATGGCGGCGATCGGTCTGTGCGTCGAGCGCACCGCTGCCCGATGGCTGGTCTTCGACGGTATCGACCAGCTGCTGCGCCGTCACCAGGACCCGTTCACGGCCATCGATCAAGTTCATGCGCTGAGCAACTGGAGCGAAGAGCGCGAGCTGACGCTGGTGATGACTGGAAAGCTCGGCCAGGACCATCTCGCACCCAAGTATATGGAAGGGATTGAATTCCTCCTGCCGACCGTACTGATTCTCTCAACCCGCCTGATCACCGGTCGGCTGAGCCGACGCTTCCGAATCGCCAAGTACCGCGGGACGGCGCATGCCACTGACGAGGTGGCCATGGTCCTCGATGACAACGGCGCCCAGTTCCCCTACGCGGAGCAAGTCACAGCCGAGCCCGGCGCGGCACCCACGGAGCGACTCAGCACGGGGATCGCCCGGCTCGACAACGTGCTCGGCGGCGGCATCTACCGCGGCTCGACCCTGCTGATCTCGGGGCAGCCGGGCACCGCGAAGACGACCCTCTCCTGCAGCTTTGCCGCCGCGGCCGCCGCACGCGGCGAGCGCGTGCTCTTCTTCAGCTTCGATGAGCGAGAGGCGCCGGTGGTGCGCAACCTCGCCTCCGTCGGTATCGAGCTCGAGGCGCCGATCCGGGCCGGTCTGATTCGATTCTGCGCGCGCGAGGCCTGGAGCGGCCTGATCGAGGAGCACTATCATGCGCTGGAGCAAGCGATACTGGCATTCGATCCCGCGTGCCTGGTGGTCGACCCGGTCTCCGCCCTGCTCAAGGCCGAAGGCATTGACAGCGCCCCGGTTGTGATCGAGCGCCTACTCAGTAACGCCCGCGCACGAGGGATGACCACGGTCCTCACCTCCCTCGGCACTCAGATGGATCTCAGCAGCGAGGCCACGCTGAGCCATGCCTCGACGCTGGCCGATAGCTGGATCGTGCTCGGGTTCAATGTCAACGGCGGCGAGCGCAATCGTTCATTATCGGTTGTGAAATCACGCGGTTCCGCGCACTCGAATCAAGTGCGGGAGCTGATCCTCAGCACCAAGGGCATCGACCTGGCCGATAGCTATGAGTTTGGAACCGAGGTCCTGATGGGGACTGCACGGATGCAGAAAGAGAGCGAGGAGGCCGCCAGCCGACGCCTCAAGGCACTCGAAGATACTCACCGGCGCCGCACGCTCGAGCAGCAGCTCGCGCAGAATCAGGCCGAGGCTGAACGGCTGCAGTTCGAGCTCGAGGCCTTCGAAGAGGAGCAGTCGGCTCGCGAGAGCAGCGCCCAGCAGCACTCGCGGGATGTGCAGCATCGGCGTGACCCGCAGGTGCCAAACACTCACCAGAGGTTGCCCTGATGAGCCAACCGCGGCTGACGCTGTTCGTCACCGGCGACGCGCCGCGCTCGCGCCGAGCCCGGGCCAACCTGGCCGAGGCGCTCGAACAGTCCGGTCTCGCCATCGAGACCCGGGAGATCGATCTCGTCGATGACCCCGCGCAAAGCCTCGCCCATGGCATCTTCGCCACCCCCGCGCTGCTGCGAACCAGCTCGGGTTGTGAGCCCGAGGTACTGTACGGCGACCTCTCGGAGCCGAAGGCGCTGCAGCGCTTCCTGGCGCGTTAAGGGGCTCGCGAGCGGTTGTGGGGGCCGAAAAAAAGGGCGCCGAAGCGCCCTTTTCGAGGTGTCGAGATCAACCAAGCGGTCAGTTGACCTTCGGGTCGAGCTCGCCCTTGCTGTAGCGCTCGGTCATGACCTCCAGCGAGAGCGCGCGGATCTTGCTGGCATTGCCAGCGGTGCCGAAGGCCTCGTAGCGATGCTTGCAGATCTCCTTCATCGCCTTAGTGGAGGCGGCCAAGAACTTGCGCGGGTCGAAGTTCTTCGGGTTCTCAGCCAGGTGCTTGCGGATCGCGCCGGTGGAGGCCATGCGCAGATCGGTGTCGATGTTGACCTTGCGCACACCATTCTTGATGCCCTCGGCGATCTCCTCAACCGGCACGCCATAGGTCTCGCCCATGGCACCACCGAACTGATCGATGATCTTCAGCCACTCCTGCGGCACCGATGAGGAGCCGTGCATCACCAGATGGGTATCGGGGATGCGGGCATGGATCTCGCGGATACGCTGGATCGCCAGGATGTCGCCGGTCGGCGGACGGGTGAACTTGTAGGCGCCATGACTGGTGCCGATCGCGATCGCCAGCGCGTCGACATGGGTATCCTTGACGAACTTGGCGGCCTCTTCCGGATCGGTCAGGAGCTGATCGTGCGACAGCTTGCCCTCGGCGCCGGAGCCGTCCTCCTCACCGGCCATGCCGGACTCGAGCGAGCCAAGGCAGCCGAGCTCACCCTCGACCGAGACGCCGCAGGCGTGGGCCATGTCCACAACCTTGCGGGTGGTTGTCGCGTTGTAGTCGTAGTCCATCGGCGTCTTCATGTCCTCGCCGAGGGAGCCGTCCATCATCACCGAGCTGAAGCCGAGCTGGATCGAGCGCTGGCAAACGGCCGGTGAGGCGCCATGATCCTGGTGCATCACGACCGGGATATGCGGCCACTCCTCGATCGCCGCGAGGATCAGGTGACGCAGGAAGGGAGCACCCGCATAGGTCCGCGCGCCGGCCGAGGCCTGCACGATCACCGGCGAGTCGGTCTCGTCGGCAGCCTCCATGATCGAGCGCATCTGCTCAAGATTGTTCACGTTGAAGGCGGGCACGCCATACTGATACTCAGCAGCATGGTCGAGCAATTGGCGAAGCGAAATAAGAGCCATTGCGGTTCTCCTCTGTCGTTGAAAGATGGAAAGCGGTCGCGAGCCGATCAGTCGTCGGTCAAGAGCCGATGCTCACCAACACGCATGATCTTCATGATGTTGGTTTGCCCCTCGACACCGCAGCGATCGCCCTTGGTGATGATCACCAGATCGCCCTCATGCACGGTGCCATGGCGCAGCAGCTCCTCGATGACCTCCCGGTTGACCTCGTGGATGTTGGTGCTCGAGACATCGAATCGTACCGGATAGACGCCGCGAAAAAGGGTGACCTTTCGACGGGTTGCAACCTGCTGCGTCATCGCGTAGATCGGGATGCCGGAGCTGATACGCGACATCCACTTCACCGTGGAGCCGGACTCGGTGAGCGCGGCGATCGCCTTCACGCCGAGGTGATTGGCGGTGTACATGGTGGCCATCGCAATCGCCTCATCAACACGGCCGAAGACCGTATCGAGGCGGTGGCTGGAGCGCTGTACCAAGCGCTCCTTCTCGGCCTCGGCGCAGATGCGCGACATCGACTCGACCACCTTCGCCGGGTTCTTGCCCACCGAGGTCTCGGCCGAGAGCATCACCGCGTCGGTGCCATCGAGCACCGCATTGGCGACATCGAAGACCTCGGCCCGCGTCGGGATCGGGTTCTCGATCATCGACTGCATCATCTGGGTCGCGGTGATGACCACCGAGTTGCGCTCGCGCGCGAGGCTGATCAGGCGCTTCTGCACCGCCGGCAGCTCGGCGTCGCCGATCTCCACGCCCAGATCGCCGCGCGCGACCATCACGGCATCCGAGGCGTCGATGATGTCCTCGAGCGAGGACAAGGCCTCGGCGCGCTCGATCTTGGCGACGATGCCACCCTTGCCGCCGGCCTCCTCGAGCAGCTGCCGCGCGAGCCGGACATCGTCGCCATTGCAGACGAAGGAGACGGCAAGGTAATCGGCCTCGACCTCGGCGGCGAAGCGGATGTCGGTCTTGTCCTTTTCGGTCAGCGCCGGTGCCGAAAGCCCACCGCCCTTCTTGTTGATGCCCTTGTTGTTGGAGAGGCGCCCGCCGGCCAGGGTGGTGCAGTCGATGCGCCCATTGGCAACGGCATCGACGCGCAGCTCGATCGCGCCGTCATCAAGCAACAGGATGTCGCCGGCGGTGAGGTCATTCGCCATGCTCGGGAGCGTGGTGCCGACCCGGGTCTGATCGCCCCCCTCAAGCGGGCAATTCGCATCGATGGCGAAGGGCGCGCCGGGCTCGAGCTCGATGGCACCGTCGACGAACCGACCGATCCGGATCTTCGGCCCCTGCAGGTCGATCAGCACGCCGAGCGGATGGCGCTTCTCGAGCGCGACGCTGCGCACGCGCTTGACGCGCTCGCGGTGGCGCTCATGCGTATCATGCGACATGTTCAGCCGGGCGAGGTTGAGCCCAGCATCCACCATGGCCTCAAGGACCCCAGGGGCATCGGTCGCCGGGCCAAAGGTCGCGACGATCTTGGTGCGTCTAGGCATGAAAGGGCTCAGTCCTTAGCGCGTGCTTCGAGCATGGCGACCGCGGGCAGGGTCTTGCCCTCGAGGTACTCGAGGAAGGCGCCGCCGGCGGTTGAGATGTAGGACACCTTGTCATAGATGTCGTACTTCTGGATCGCGGCGATGGTGTCGCCACCGCCAGCGAGGGTGAAGGCGTCGGTCTCGGCAATCGCCATCGAGATGGTCTTGGTGCCTTCGCCGAACTGATCGAACTCGAACACGCCGACCGGCCCGTTCCAGACCACGGTCCCGGCCTGCTTGATGATCTCGGCCAGCGCTGCCGCGCTGTCTGGACCGATGTCGAAGATCATGTCGTCATCCTCGACCTCCGCCACCGCCTTGGTCACCGCCGGCTCGTGCTCGTCGAACTGCTTGCCGCAGACCACATCGGTGGCGATCGGGATGGTCGCATTGTTGGCGGTCATCTTCTCCATCAGCGCCTTGGCGGTGTCGACCAGATCATCCTCACAGAGCGATTTGCCGACCTTGTGCCCAGCGGCCTTGATGAAGGTGTTAGCGATGCCACCACCGACCACCAGCTGGTCAACCTTGGTCGAGAGCGCCTCGAGCACGGTCAGCTTGGTCGAGACCTTCGAGCCGCCGACGATGGCAACCATCGGGCGCTTGGGCTCGGCCAGGGCCTTCTTCAGTGCATCCAGCTCCTCGGCCAACAGCAGCCCAGCAGCGGCGAGCGGTGCGAATTTACCCGCACCGTGGGTCGAGGCCTGAGCACGGTGCGCGGTGCCAAAGGCGTCCATCACGTAGACATCGCAGAGCGCCGCGTACTGCTTCGAGAGCGCCTCCTCGTCCTTCTTTTCGCCCTTGTTGAAGCGAACATTTTCGAGCAGCACCAGCTCACCGTCAGCAACCTCGGGCGGGGTCTCGAGATAGTCCTTGATGAGGCGGACCTCGCGCCCAAGCTTGGCGCCCAGGTCGGCGGCCACCGGTGCCAACGAGTTCTCCTCCGAGTAGACGCCCTCTTCCGGACGGCCCAGATGCGACATCACCATGACCTTGGCCCCGGCCTTGAGGCAATGCTCGAAGGTTGGTAGCGAGGCGGTGATCCGCGCGTCGGAGGTCACCTTACCGTTCTTCACAGGGACATTCAGGTCAGAGCGGATCAAAACCCGTTTTCCGGCAAGATCGAGATCGGTGAGCTTGGTGAAGGACATAGGCGCCTCGTGGAGATGGTGTTCAGGTTGAGCAGAGAGCAATCTGGAAAGCCGATCGAGCTTTCCGCATCACTCTGATGGGCTCGCTGGCGCTCGGTCAGACAGACGGCAGTCTGACTGACCGAGGCGCGCTCAGCGTTCCCTATCGTTGCTTATCGTCGCTGGGCCGTGCGCTGGGGCCTCTCGCTGAGGCCCCGGCGATGAGCCTAGCCGGCCACATGCTGCGCCATGCGCAGGAAGTTGCAGGTGTAGCCGTACTCGTTGTCGTACCAGGCCACGACCTTGACGAAGGTCGAGTCGAGCATGATGCCGGCGCCGGCATCGAAGATCGAGGGCGTGCCCTTGCCGCGGAAGTCAGTGGAGACCACCTTCTCATCGGTATAGGCCAGCACACCGGCCAGATCGCCCGACTCAGACGCCGCTTTCATCGCCGCGCAGATGTCGTCGTAGCTGGCGTCTTTGTTCAACTCGCAGGTCAGGTCGACCACCGAGACGTCGGAGGTCGGCACGCGGAAGGCCATGCCGGTGAGCTTGCCGTTGAGCTCTGGCAGCACCTTACCGACCGCCTTAGCGGCACCCGTCGAGGACGGGATGATGTTCTCGAGGATGCCGCGGCCGCCGCGCCAATCCTTCTGCGAGGGGCCATCGACGGTCTTCTGGGTCGCGGTGGCGGCGTGCACCGTGGTCATCAGGCCACGCTTGATGCCCCAGTTGTCGTGCAGCACCTTCGAGACCGGTGCCAGGCAGTTGGTGGTGCAGCTGGCAGCCGAGATGATGGCCTGACCATCATAGGTCTTGTGGTTGACGCCATAGACGAACATCGGGGTGCTGTCCTTTGAAGGCGCGGACTGAACCACCTTCTTGGCACCGGCGTCGATGTGCGCCTGGCAGCTCTCGGTGGTCAGGAAGAAACCGGTGCACTCGAGCACCAGGTCGGCGCCGACATCGCCCCAGGCCAGGTTGGCCGGGTCGCGCTCGGCGGTCAGGCGAATCTTGTTGCCGTTGACGATCATGGTGTGGCCATCGACGCTGATGTCACCGTCGAAATTGCCATGCACCGAGTCGTACTTGAGCATGTACGCCAGGTACTCGGGATCGAGCAGGTCGTTGATACCGACCACCTGCATGTCCGGGAACTCCTTGGAGATCGCGCGGAAGGCCATCCGGCCGATACGGCCAAAGCCGTTGATGCCAACTTTCAAGGTCATTGGAAGATTCCTCGTAAACGAGCATTACTGAATGGGTGAGCCTCATCGACAGCGCTTGGTCGGGCGAGGCCCCGCGAGGCCCGAAGACCCCGCGCGACGGGCAGCGAGGGGGCGCCTCAGAGCAGGCTGTCGACGGCCTCAGCCACGGCCTCGGCGGTCACGCCGAACTCCTTGTACACCTCGGCTGCAGGCGCGGATTCACCGAAACGATCCACGCCGATCACCTTGCCGTGCATGCCGACATACTTCGGCCAGAGATTGGAGACACCGGCCTCGACCGCGACACGCGCCTTGACCGCATCTGGCAGGACCGCCTCCTTGTAGGCCGCATCCTGAGCATCAAAGGTGTCCATCGACGGCATCGAGACGACGCGCACCTGGCGGCCCTTCGCGGCAAGCTGCTCGGCGGCAGCGACGGCCAGCTCGACCTCAGTGCCAGTGCCGATGATGATCGCCTCCGGGGTACCGTCGCAGTCTCGCAGCACATAGCCGCCCTTTTCGATCGCGCGCATCTGCTCCTCGGTGCGCTGCATGTGCGGCGCGCCCTGGCGCGAGAAGATCAGTGCGCTCGGCCCGCCGGTGCGCTCGATGGCGAGCTTCCAGGCCACCGCGCTCTCGACCGCATCACAGGGACGCCAGGTCGACATGCGCGGCGTCAGACGCAGGATCGAGACCTGCTCGACCGGCTGATGGGTCGGGCCGTCCTCGC
>CAZTYV010000076.1:0-15576 GCA_964617675.1 uncultured Halochromatium sp.
TTGACCGGCGAGCCTTCTCGGGCTTCTGGCAGCTGATGCGCTTATCCGGGCAGGCGCCGAGCGACTTCCTGGCCAGCGCCGGCCTGGGCGCCACCCTGGTGAACATGGGCCTGAGCGGGGCCGTGGGGCTGGCCTATCTCCTCGCGGTTGGTGGTGATCTCAACGGCCCGACCATCGGCGCGCTTCTGTCGATCGTGGGCTTCGCGGCCTTTGGCAAGCATCCGCGCAACATCGTCCCGATCATGGCCGGCGTGTTCCTGGGCTCGCTCGCCAAGCCCTGGGGTGTTGCCGACCCGTCTATCCTGCTCGCGGCCCTGTTCGCGACCAACCTGGCGCCGATCGCCGGGCATTTCGGCTGGCACTGGGGCGTTGCCGCCGGCTTTATCCATTCCTCGGCGGCGCTCAGCGTCGGTGCGGTCCACGGCGGCCTGAATCTCTACAACAATGGCTTTGCGGCGGGCATCGTCGCCTCGATCCTGGTGCCGGTGATCATCGCCATCCGTGCTCGGCGTGGAGAGGGTGTCACGAGGGCCAACACGCGGCGCCAGGGGCAAGGGCCGGCTGAAGACGCTGTCCCAACGACCGCCCCGATGACGGACGGCGCTCCGGCCCCCGCTGAAGCGGCGCCTGGTTTGAGGTCCGAGCGGCTCGGGTCAGGAGGGGCAGAGCCCGGGTCGCGGGCGGTGACGCCCCTTGGGGTTGGGCGATGGCTCGGGTCGGTGCTTGGGCGAGGTCTGTTCTTCCTGGGGTTCTGGCTGCTGTTGTCATCGCCCGATCTGGACGGGCTGTCGGCCGACCCGCTTGCGGCCCTGGCTGATGCCGTTATCGCCCTTGCCGCCGTGGCGCTCGCAACCTGGGTCAGCATCCGGCTGTGGCCGCCCGGACCGCGTGCACCGCGGACCGGCGCGATGCTCGCCCTGACCTGGCGCTTCCTCGAACAGTCCGTGCTCGGCGGCGTCGACGTCGCGCGTCGCGCCTTTGATCCGCGTCTGCCGTTGAAGCCTGGATTCTTGGCATTTCCGGCAAAGTTCCGCACGGAGCCGCGTCTTGCCGTCTTCGCCACCCTGACCAGCGCGACGCCGGGCACGATGGCGGCGGGACGCAACGCGGAGGGCGCTCTCATCTATCACTGTCTCGATACCCGGTTGCCGGTCCTGGACGGACTCGCCGAGGATGAACGGCTGTTGCGGCGGGCATTCGGCGACGACCGTCCTGTCGATGGCGGGGGGCAGGACCTTGATCTGGCCCTTGAACCGGACCTGGCTCGAGCACTTGATCCGGCCCTGGATCCGGCCCTGGATCCGGCTCTGGATCCGGCCCTGGATCACACGGGCCGAGCATGACCATGACGACCTTTCTGCTCGTCGCAGCTGCGCTGGTGCTCGTCACCGTGATGGTTGCCTTGGCCCGGCTGCTGCTCAGCGCCGCCGCCGTGGATTGGGTGATGGCCGCCCAGGTGTTGGGCACCGCGGGGATCGCCTCGCTGCTGCTCTTCGGGGTCGCGACCGCGAGCCCCGGCGTCATTGATCTGGCGCTGCTGCTCGCCCTGCTCGCCGCCTTTGCGACGGTCGCCTTTGCGTTGCGGCTCGCGAGACCTGGCGCACAGCCGAGGCAGGTCTGGGCGTCGGCGGCGGATATCGGCCCAACCGAGGACGAGGACGAGCCTGGGCGCTTGGCAGTAACGCGCCCGGGTGAACAGGGTCGGCAGGCCGGAGTGCAGTCATGAGCCTGGTCGCGAGCCTCTTTACGCTGTCCTTCGTCTCGCTCGGACTGATCTTCTTTGTTGCCGGTCTCCTGGGCCTGATGCGGTTCCCCGATCCGCTCTCGCGGCTTCATGCGTTGAGCAAGGCCGATAATCTTGGGCTCGGGCTGATCGTCCTCGGGCTGCTGCCGCAGGCGGCTTGGCCGTTCGGCGCGCTGAAGTTGGTCGCGCTCTGGGTGCTGGTGCTGATCAGCGGGAGCATCGCCGGTCAGCTGCTCGCCGCGACCCTATCCGCGGCTGATGATCGACTCGAGGGCCAACCGACTCTCGATGGTGACCGGTCGCCTGGGCGCGCGCCTTCGGGCTCGCCGGACGTCGTTGCTGGTTGCGCTGCCGATGCCGGTGCCGGTGACCGTGAGGGCCTGGCGACGGGTGCGGAGCCGGAGCCCCGGGCGGTGCTGCCAACGTGAGCGCGGCACTGACGTTCGGGCTCATCATCGACCTTGTCCTTGCCGTCTCGGTGCTGGGGCTCTCGCTCTGGATCCTGCTCACGGCCGACCGCCTACGGGCGGTGATCGCCTTTCTGGCAAACGGCCTGCTGATCGCGCTCATCTGGGTCCGCCTCGGTGCGCCGGATGTCGCGCTGACCGAGGCGATCATCGGTGGCGGCCTGGTCACCGTACTGCTGTTGGGCGCGAGTGCAAGGGTGCCGCCAGAGCCGGCGCCACGGTCGTCGGCTCGCTGGCCGCTGCATCTGCTCGCCGCCCTGCTCGCTGCGCTGGTCAGCGTGGGGTTGGCCATGGTGGTCCTGAGCCTGCCCGAGCCGGCGCCATCGCTCGCGGCCTCGGTCGCTGCTGAGCTGCCCGCGGTCGATCTCGAGAATCCGGTGACCGCGGTGCTCATGGCCTTTCGCGCCGTCGATACGCTGCTCGAGACCGTCGTGCTGGTGCTTGCACTGATCGGATTCTGGTCGCTGGTGCCCGAGGGTGCCTGGACGCGGCGCGCGAGTTGGCTGTCGTTGCCTGACCCGGACCCGGCGCTGGTGCTGTTGGCGCGCGTGCTGCCGCCGTTCGGCATCCTGATCGCGGTGCACCTGTTCTGGATCGGCACCACGCTACCCGGCGGCAAGTTCCAGGCCGGGGCGCTGCTCGCGGCCATCTGGGCCCTAGTCCTGATCGCCGGGCTGAGCCTGCCCGTCGCCGCCGCGCAGCGGCTGCCGCGGTTGCTGAGCGTCGTCGGCCCCGCGGTCTTCTTCGCCATCGGTCTCGCCGGGTTCTGGCTCGCCGGCGACTTCCTGGCCTATCCGAGCGGGTTCGAGAAGCCGCTGATCCTGATCATCGAGGCGGTGCTGATGCTGTCGGTCGCGGCGGCGCTCGGGCTGATCCTCGCCGGGCTGCCTCAGGCACCAGGCTCCTCGGAGCCGAGGCGATGAGCTCGGTCACGCTCTTCGGCTTGGTCGGCTCGTTGCTGGTCGGGCTCGGTCTCTACGGCTTAATCGTCGGCGCCAGTGCCCTGCGCAAGATCATCGCCTTCAACCTGCTTGGCGCTGGGGTCTTCCTGCTCTTCGGGGTCATTGCCCGGCGCGGGGCCGGCGCTGGATTCGGCGGTGATCCGGTGCCGCAGGCCTTGGTCATCACCGGGCTGGTCGTGGCCTTTGCCGCCACCGCGCTGGCGGTGGGTCTGTTGGTTCGCCTGGCGGAGGTCTCGGGGGTTGGCGATGTCGAGGAAGCGCTCGGCTCCGAGCCTCCAGCCAGCGATGACGCAGGGATCGAGAAAGCGGCTGTTGAGACCCGACCCGGCGAGGAGCCGTCTTGAACGCCCTCGCTGCCTGGTCCGATGAGTTTTTGGTCCTGCTGCTGGTGCTGCCGCTGCTAGCGATGCTGCTCGGCTTCGTGCTCGGTGGCCGCGCGGCGGAGCGCATCGTGCTCCTGACGCTGCCGCTCGGGCTGGCGCTCGCGCTTGCCGTGGCCGCGCTGGTGCTGCATCAGGGCGCGCCGCTGAGCTATGACATCGGCGGTTGGGCACCGCCGCTCGGGGTCGCGCTGCGCGTCGATGGGCTTTCTGCCGTCTTGCTGCTGACCACGGCGTTGGTCATCACTGGGGTTGGACTCTATGCGCGCGCCGATTTCGCAACGCCGGCCGATGTCCGCGAGGCGCGCGCACCACTGGCCTTTTGGACGCTGCTGCTCGGGCTCTGGGCGGCGTTGAATGCGGTCTTCATCGGTCAGGACCTGTTCAATCTCTACGTCGCCATCGAGCTGCTGACCTTCACCGCGGTGCCCTTGGTCTGCCTCAAGGGCAGCGCGGAGACGCTGCAGGCGGCGCTGCGCTATCTGCTGTTCGCGCTGCTCGGCTCGGTGCTTTACCTGCTCGGCGCGGCGCTGCTCTATGGCAGCTATGGCACGCTCGACATCGGCCAGCTCGCCGCGGCGATGCGCGTCTCGACCGAGCCCGCGGCGATTGCCGCGGTGGTGCTGATGACCGCCGGCCTGCTGGCCAAGACCGCGCTGGTGCCGCTGCATCTCTGGCTACCCCCAGCGCATGCCGGTGCCCCGGCGGCGGCGAGTGCGGTGCTCTCCGCCCTCGTGGTCAAGGGCTCTTTCTATCTGATCTTCCGGCTCTGGATCGACCTGATGCCGTTGGCCTATACGCAGCAGATCGCACAGGGGCTCGCCGCGCTCGGTGCCGCGGCCATCCTGCTCGGCGGCATCATGGCGATCCGTCAGGCGCGGCTGAAGATGCTGATCGCCTATTCAACCCTGGCCCAGCTCGGCTATCTGTTCCTGATCTTCCCGTTGTTGGTTAGTCCGGTGCTGGTGCCGACGCCGGCTGAAGGGCTGGTCGGGGGGTTGGCCGAGGGGTTGGCCGAGGGGTTGGCTGCTGCCAGCGCGCCAGCGGCCTGGACCGGCGGCGTGCTGCAGCTGGTCTCGCACGCCTTCGCCAAGGCCTCGATGTTCATGGGGGCAGGGCTGATCTTGATCGCGCTCGGCCATGATCGTATCGACGAGCTGGGCGGTTTGGCCCGGCTGCTGCCGATCACGCTGGTGGCCTTTGCGCTGTCCGGGCTCTCATTGATGGGCCTGCCGCCGAGCGGCGGCTTCGCAGCGAAGTGGCTGCTGCTGCGCGCCGCGATCGAGACCGGGCAATGGTGGTGGATGTTGGTGATCCTGTTCGGCGGCGTGCTCACGGGAACCTATCTGTATCGGGTGCTGGCGGCGGCGAGCTTTGCCGGTTCTGGGGCCAGTGTTGGAGTAGGGCCTCCATCTGACCAGCAGTCTGCGGCATTGCCTGAGCCGGCAGAGCAAACGGGTCAGGTTCAATCGGTCCAGGGACAACCTTGGTTGCAGCGGCCGGTTGCGCGCTCGCGTGAGCTGATCGTGTTGGCCCTCGCCTTGGTCTCGATTGCGCTCGGGATGGTGCCGCTGACCTCGTTTGAGATCCTGCAGATTGGTCGCGGTGGTGAGGCGATGGCGATCTTAGAGCCTTTGGCCGAGCCAGTTGTTGGACTCAGCGCGATTGAGCTGCCGGCAAGCGGCGTGACGCCGGTCCCAAGTGCGGTGGGGTCACTGCCATGATCGCCTCGCTGCCGATGGCCGAACTGCTGGTTAGCGTTGGGCTGGCGACGCCTGTCCTGGCCGTGCTGGCCTGTTTTTCGCCGCCCATCCGTGAGCGCCTTTGGCTGCTGCTCGCACTGATCCCGCTGCCCGCGCTGGCGGCCGCGGTCGTCGCGTTGATGGTGCTCAGCCCTGGCGACGCCACCCACCACGAGCTCGCCGCGATCGCGCTGCTGTTCGATCCCAATGGCCTCGCGATTGGGCTCGTGGTCGATCGGCCCGGCGCGGTGCTGCTCGGCGTGGCCGCACTGCTCTGGGCCGCCGCGGGACTCTATGCCGCGCCGATGCTGCAGCGATCAGCGAACCGAGGGCGCTTCACCCTCTTTTGGCTGTTGACCCTGACCGGTAGCCTCGGGGTCTTCGTCGCCGCCGATCTGATCAGCTTCTACCTCAGTTACGGCCTCGTCAGCCTGGCCGCCTTCGGCCTGATCCTGCACGACGGCACCGCGTTTGCACGGCGTGCGACGGGACTCTATCTGCTGCTGGCAATCCTCGGCGAGATCGCCTTGTTGCTGGCCTTCGTGCTGCTCGCGGCGGCCAGCGCGGGGCCGAGCCTGGCGATCACGAGCCTGGTCGGGACGCTGAGCGGCTCGCCTTGGTCGGGCCTCAGCCTGGCGTTGCTGCTGATCGGCTTCGCGCTCAAGATCGCGCTGGTGCCGGTGCATGTCTGGATGCCGCTGGCCTATACGGCGGCCCCGTTCCCAGCTGCCGCGGTGCTCAGCGGTGCCGCGGTGAAGGCCGGCGTGATCGGATTGATCCGTTTCTTGCCGTTCGACGCAGGGGCGCCGGCCTGGGGGGAGCTGTTGCTCGCGGTCGGGCTCTTCAGCGCCTTCTACGGGGTCGCGATTGGCCTCACCCAGCGCAACGCCAAGACGGTGCTCGCCTACTCCAGCATCAGTCAGATGGGGCTGATCGCCGCGGCCGCCGGCTTGGCGCTGAGCTCGGGCGAGGCGGTCGCGGTGGTGCTGCTGACCCTCTACGCGGCCCATCATCTGCTGGCCAAGGGCGCGCTCTTCCTCGGGCTCGGCGTGCTGGCCGAGGGCGTGACCCGGCGGCGCTGGCTGGTGCTGTTGCCGGCCGCCCTGGTCGGGCTCGGCATCGCCGGGCTGCCGTTGACCGGCGGGGCCGCGGCCAAACTGGCCTTGAAGCCTCTGTTCGACACACCCTGGCTGGGCCTCTTGGCCGGGCTCTCGGCGGCCGGGTCGACGCTCCTGATGTTGCACTTCCTGCGCCGCCTCTGGCACAGCGGCGAGGCCGCCGAGGCGGATGCCCAAGGCGTCTTTCGTCGGCTGCTGCCCTGGTGGCTGATGGCGCTCGCCGCGCTGCTGCTGCCCTGGCTGTTGCTGCCGTGGCTCGGGCTCGGTGCCGCTCCGACCTGGCTGGCGAGGTCGCTGAGCGCGGCGGACCTCGGCAAGGCGCTCTGGCCCTTGCTGTTGGGGTCGATTGCGGCGCTCGCGCTCTGGCGCTGGGGCGAGCGCCTGCCGCGCGTGCCACCCGGTGACATCCTGGTTTGGGCGGCGCCGTTGACGCGCGCGATCAGCGCGCTCGGCGCGGCTGTCGAAGCGCTCGATCGTGGGCTGCGGCAGTGGCCGGTGGCGGGCTTGGCCCTGCTCGTGCTCGCACTGGTGTTCTGGGGCGAGGCGTTCTGGGGCGGGACTTTCTGGGGCGAGGTGCTCAATGCACGCTGATGGCAGTGCGGGCGCCTCATCGAGCCGGCGAGATTGTTGCGCGGTCTGGCCTCGAATCGAGTACTGTCTCGCCGATCGACCCCAGCTGGCCCGAGCCGCGCTGCCGGCAGCGACGTCCCATCAGGGGTACGCGCGTCATTCGAGCACCCTCCACTGGCCTGTCTTGTCCGAGCGATGCCCTGAGTGGTGCCCGCTGCCAGGGCTTGGGCGGCAGGCTCGTCCTTCTCCTTCTCCTTCTCCTTCACTGAACCATCTCGGAGTCCTCATGCGGCGAATCCTGGGTCTGTTCTTCCTGTCGAGTGCGATCGGGCTGGTCGCCTGCGAGCCCGGCAATCAAACGGCGGCGCCGGTTGCGCCTCCGCCACCGCCAGCGGTTGGCGTTGCGCCTGTGGTCGAGCGCGAGATCACGCCGCAGATGGAGTTCGTCGGCCGGGTCGAGGCCATTGATGCCGTCGATCTGGTCGCGCGCGTCAATGGCTTCCTCACCGAGCGCACCTTCGAAGAGGGCGCGAGGGTCAAGGCGGGCGATCTACTGTTCCGCATCGAACCTGAGCCGTTCGAGGCGAACGTCGTCGCGCGCCGTGCCGATGTCGAGCGCAGCACCGCCACGCTGACCAATGCACGCCTGCAGCGCGAGCGCCTCGAGCCGCTGATCCAGCGCGGCGGTGCCACCCAGGCCCAGCTCGATGCCGCGGTGGCTGCTGAGCAGGAGGCCCGGGCCGCGCGTGATTCGGCACAGGCCTCACTGCAGCGCGCCGAGATTGAGCTCAGCTACACCGAGATCCGTGCGCCTTTCGATGGCCGTATTGGTCGCGTTGCCTTCCCTGAGGGTGCCGTGGTCGGGCCGACCTCGGGGCCGCTGGCGCGACTGGTGCGCATCGATCCGGTCTTCGTCAACATCCCGGTCAATGATCGCACCATGCTCGCGGTGCGGCGGATGGAGGAGAGCGACGATCAATTCCTGCCCTATGTCCGCCTGGCCGACGGCTCGATGCTCGACGAGCCTGGCCGCTTCGAGTTCTTTGATCCCGAGGTCGACCAGACCACCGACACGGTGCGGGTGCGCGCCAGCTTCGACAACGCGAGTGAGGTGCTGCTGCCGGGTCAGTTCGTGACCGTGTTGGCCAAGGCGGCCGAGCCCGAGATGGCAATGGTGGTGCCGCAGATCGCGGTGCAGCAGGATCAGGCCGGGCGTCTGGTGCTGGTGGTCACTGCCGATAATGAGGTCCAGCTCGCGCGGGTCGAGCTGGGTGCGCGGGTCGATACCGACTGGGTGGTCACCTCTGGGCTGCAGCTGGGGCAGCAGGTGATCGTCGAGGGTGTGCAGAAGGCACGTCCGGGCATGCGGGTGCAGCCGAGCCCGGCAACCCTGTACGACGAGGGCTGAGCGCGATGTTCTCCGCCTTCTTCATCAATCGCGCGCGCTTCGCAATGGTGATCTCGCTGGTGATCATCATCGCCGGCACCATTGCCATTCAAGTCCTGCCAGTCGCGCAATTCCCGGACATCGTGCCGCCGCAGGTCTCGGTGCAGGCGCGTTATCCGGGTGCCAATGCCGAGGTCGTTGCCGAGACCGTCGCGGCGCCGATCGAGGCCGAGGTCAACGGCGTCGACAACATGCTGTACATGACCTCGACCAGCGATAACACCGGCAGCTACCGGCTCGATGTGACCTTTGCGCTCGGCACCGATCCGGACATCGCCGCGGTCAACGTGCAGAATCGGGTTGCGCTCGCCACCCCGACGCTGCCCAACGAGGTGGTCCAGCAGGGCGTCTCGGTGCGTAAGCAGTCGACCAATATGCTGCTAACCATCAACCTGCTGTCGCCGAATCGCTCCTATGACCGGTTGTTCCTCTCCAACTACATGGAGATCAACATCCGCGATGCCTTGGCGCGTATCCCCGGCGTCGGCGAGGCGAGCCAGTTCGGACCGCTCGATTACGCGATGCGCATCTGGCTCAACCCGCAGGTGATGACCGCGCTTGGCGTCAGTGAGGCCGAGGTGGTGGATGCCATCCGCCGCCAAAATCTGCAGGCCGCCGTCGGCCGGCTCGGCGCGCCGCCGGGCAATGAGGGTCGTGCGTTCACCTACAGCCTGCAGGCGCAAGGGCGGTTGACCGAGGTCTCTGAGTTCGAGGACATCTTGGTGCGCTCCAACCCCGATGGCTCGACCATCCGCCTGGGCGACGTCGCGCGCATCGAGCTCGGCGCTCAGACCTACGACGCCAATGCCTGGATCGATGGGGCGCCCACCGCCGCACTCGGCATCTATCTCTCACCAGGCGCCAACGCGCTCGAGACCGCTGATCGCGTCTACGCGACCTTGGATCAACTCGCCGAGCGTTTCCCAGACGATCTGGAATACGCGATCTATTACGACACGACAGACTTTGTGCGCATCAGCATGCGCAACGTGGTCATTACCCTGTTCCAGGCGTTGGGGCTGGTCATCCTGGTGACCTATCTGTTCCTCGGCGACTGGCGCTCGACGCTGGTGCCGGTGTTGGCGATCCCGGTCTCGATCATCGGCGCCTTCGCGATCCTGCTCGCCGCTGGGCTGTCGATCAACACGGTGTCGATGTTCGCGATCATCCTCGCCATCGGCATCGTCGTCGACGATGCCATCGTCGTGGTCGAGAACACGCAACGCCTGATGGACGAAGAAGGGCTCAGCGCCAAGGAGGCCGCCAAGCGGGCGATGGTGCAGGTTACCGGCCCGATCATTGCCACCACCCTGGTGCTCTACGCGGTGTTCGTGCCGACCGCCTTCCTGCCCGGCATCACCGGTCAGCTCTACCTGCAGTTTGCGGTGACCATCTCGGTGGCGGTGACGCTCTCTTCCCTGGTGGCCTTGACCCTGAGTCCGGCGCTCTGCGGTCTGTTGCTGCGTCCGTCGCGCAAGCCGCGCGGACCGCTGCGCTGGTTCAACAACGCACTCGACTGGACCCGTAACGGCTACACCGCCCTAGTCAAGAGCCTTGGCAAACGCTCGATCATCGCGCTGTTGGTAATCATCGCCAGTGGTGTCGGGACCGGCTGGCTGTTCAACAAGGTGCCGACCGGGTTCATCCCGAGCGAAGACACGGGTTATTTCTTCATCGATGTCTCGCTGCCCGACGCCTCGTCGGTCGCACGCACCGGGGCGGTGTTGGATCAGGTCCAGCAGATGCTGGCGGCGCAGGAGGAGGTCGACCATGTGCTGACGGTTGCTGGCTTCAGTCTCCTGGCTGGGGTGCGCTCGAGCGGCGGAATGGCGATTGCGATCCTGAAACATTGGGACGAGCGACCGGGGCCTGAGAAGAGTGCTGACGCGGTGCTGGCGCGGGTGCAGCCGCAGCTGCTGTCGATCCCGCAGGCGACGGTGTTTGCCTTTGCGGCGCCGCCGATCCAGGGTCTCGGCACCGCTGGCGGTATCGAGATGGAGCTGCTCGATCTGGCCGGCCGCTCACCAGAAGAGCTGGCCGGGGTGCTGCAGGGCTTCATCATCAACGCCAACGAGAACCCTGAGATCCAACGCGCCTTCTCGACCTTCAGTGCGCGCACGCCACAGCTGTTCCTGGATATCGACCGCCAGCGCGCCGAGGCCATGGGGGTGCGGGTCTCGGACCTGTTCCTGACCCTGCAGGCGAATCTCGGCTCACTCTACGTCAACGACTTCAACCTCTTCGGCCGCACCTTCCGCGTCTTCTTGCAGGCCGACGCGCCGTTTCGGATGAGTCCTGAGAACATCGCCAAGCTGCATGTGCGCAATGCGCGCGGGCAGATGGTGCCGCTGGCCTCGCTGGTGACGGTGGAGCCCGTGTTGGGGCCGGAGAGCACGCGGCGCTTCAACATGTTCCGCGCGGCGAGTGTCAACGTCACGCCGGTCGGCAGTACCGGCGAGGGCATCGAGGCGCTGCGGCAGATCGAGCGCGATGATCTGCCCGAGGGCTTCGCGATCGACTGGAGCGGCACCACCTTCCAAGAGGTGCAGGCCGGTGGTGAAGCGGCGATCGTCTTGGCGCTGGCACTGTTGTTCGTCTACCTGTTCCTGGTTGCCCAGTACGAGAGCTGGACGGTGCCGACCTCGGTCATCCTCTCCGTGGTGATCGCCGCGGTCGGTGGCCTGGCAGCGACCTGGGCGGCGGGACTCGACAACAACGTCTATACCCAGATCGGGCTGGTGATGCTGATCGGCCTGGCGAGCAAGAACGCGATCCTGATCGTCGAGTTCGCCAAGCAGCTGCGCGAGGAGGGTCTGCCGATCCAGCAGGCGGCGGCGGATGCGGCGCGTATCCGTTTCCGCGCGGTGCTCATGACGGCGTTCAGCTTCATCCTCGGTATGCTGCCGCTGGTGCTCGCAACCGGTGCGGGTGCGGCCAGTCAGGTCTCGCTCGGTGTGGTGGTGCTCGGCGGGATGATCGCGGCGACGGTGTTCGGCATCATCGTCATCCCGCCGCTCTATGTGCTGGTGCAGACCCTGCGCGAGCGGGTCAAGGGCGCCGAGGCGGGTCCTGGGGCCACCGGTTCCGCGGACTCAGGACCTGAGCCCGATGCGGCCTCGGCACCGACACCGCCCTGAGCCGCCACGAGGCCATCTGTCTGGGCGCCATCTGGACGGTGCGCGCCTGATGACATTGCCCAGGGGAGGGGCGAGGACTATGCTCATCCATTCGGTTTGTAGGGTTTTGCCTTTGTTCTGTTCACTGCTCGCCGCTGGCGAATGAGGTCGACCATGCTGAAGAAACTCGTCAATGATCTTCACGTCTCGAGGATCGATGGTCTTGCCAGAACCTTCCAGCGCACTGGGCGCGTGGGCTTCTGGACTCAGGTTGTGATGGGCGCCTTTCCGGTGCTGCTCATGCTCTATGTCTTCACCTTCTCCGGGAGTGTTACCGGTCCGCGCCAGGGTCTGCCGATCGTGAGCTATCTGACCGCGATCAATCTGCTGCTGCTGGTCTTCGTGGTGTTCTGGTTCTCGCGCTATCCGGGCGTCGGCGGCAAGCTCAGTGATCCGGCGACGCGACCCAGTGAGGCCAGCGTGACGCGCACGGTCTGGACCGGCCTGATCGCGAGCAGCCTGGGCATCATCTTCTCGATCCTGGTGATGCTGATCGAGGTCTCGCAGATGCTGTTCTATTTCTTGGCCGCCCCGCAGGGTGGCGTGCCGACCATCCAGACCACGCCGACCTCGCTCGGCGGCTCCTGGGTCTCGGCGGTGGACTTCGCCAGCCTGATGGCGCTGGTGCTGGTCTTGGCGGCCGAGGTGCTGGCGACCATCTTCGGCCTCTGGCTGCTGTTCCGCACCACCCACACCTACGAGGCGCTCGAGGACTGAGCCGCGGGACGCATGCCGAAGCGTCCATCGGTTGATCCGCGGACGGACCCATCGGTGGGTCCGTCCCCCAAGCCTCCATCGGCGCAAACACCGGCGCCGCCGCCAGAGCCGGAGCCAAAGCCGGAGCCAAAGCCGGAGCCAAAGCCGGAGCCAGAGGTCTTCGCCGACCCAGTGTCTGCGCAAATCCAATCCCGGCCCAGCGAATCCCCGTCAAGCCAATCCACCCAAAGCCAATCCACCCAAAGCGCACCCGCGGCAGGCCCCCCGAGGCGCCAGCGCCAGTCCTCTGGCGATGAGCCCCGTTCGAGACGCAAGGTGCTCGGGCGCCGGCTGCTGCAAACCCTGGCGTTGATCGTCGCGCTCAGCCTGCTCTGGACCCTCTGGGCCGAGCTGCATCCAAGCGAGGAGCGCGCGCTGCGCAGCCTGGTCCACGACCAGCTCGACGATTGGTTTCCCGAGCTGATGGCCCCCGTCGGCGACGGATTCGGGCTGCGACCCTTGGCCGCGGGTGATTGGCCCACCGCTGAAGCAGCGCCTAAGCCGCCACCTAAGTCAGCACCGGAATCGGTCGCGGTCGTGCGCCCGCGCGTGCTGCTGATCCATGGGCTCGATGAGCCTGGCATCATCTGGGACGATCTTGCCCCGGCCGCGGCTGCCGCCGGCTTCGAGGTCTGGGAGCTGCGCTACCCGAACGATCAAGGCATCGATCGCAGCGCCGACCTCCTGGCCGAGCAGTGGGGGGCGCTGCCCGATGATCGCCCGGTCATCCTGATCGGCCATAGCATGGGCGGGCTGGTCGCGCGCGACTTCATCACCCGCTGGCGCCATCCGGTCGGTGCGTCGCCACGGATCGAGGGTGCCCCGGTTGCCGGCCTGATCATGGTCGGGACCCCGAATCAGGGCTCGCCTTGGGCGCGGCTTCGCATCTGGCTCGAGCTGCGCGAGCACTTCGAGGACGCCCAGCGCCGGCGCTTCTCGCTGTTCGCCGGGCTGCGCGACGGGCTTGGCGAGGCCAAGATCGATCTGCGCCCCGGCAGCGCCTTCCTGGAGGCCTTAAACGCACGGCCTTGGCCGGCCTCGGTGCCGCGCGCGATCATCGGCGCGCAGCTGCTCGAGTCGCCCTCGTCCTCGCCCTCTCCCTCACCGGCGCCGCAGCGACCGGCGCAACCGCTCGACCAAGGCCGTGAGGCGTTGCCACGCCAGATGACAGAGCAGACAACCGACCAGAAAACCGATCCGCGCGCCGGCCAGTCCGATCGCCAGTCCGCCGACCCGTTCACCGACGAGCCAGCCGATCCACTCCCCGAGTCCATCAGGGCAGGTCTCGACGCCCTCGCCGCCGAGGTCGGCTCCGAGCCGCTGCGGGCCAAGCTCGATGCCTGGCTAAGGGCGCTCGGCGACGGGCTCGGCGATGGTGCCGTCAGCGTCGACTCGCTGCGACTCGAGGGCGCCCCGGAGCCGCTCATCGTCAACGGCGCCCATCGCACCATGCTGCGCCGGCTGTTCGCCGGTGATCCGACACCACCGGCGATCGCGCCCATCATCGCGCAGCTCGAGGCCTGGAGCGCCAGCCAGAGCCCCTGAGTGCGTATTCCGGCTCGTCGATCAATCTCCTGATCCCTACCGACGCTCAGTCCTCATCAAGCCGTGCCGGAGCGCACTCTGGCGACCAGGGGGATTCGCTGCAGGTGCTGTTCGATCGCGTTGCTCACGGCAGGCGCCATCGCCAGCTGCTTCTTCTCGCGCGACCAGATGTCGAGGAACCGGCTGGCGGTCGCAAGGGCGGTCTCCAACACCAGATGCCTGGGCAATCGAGCCTTCTCCGCCAGATGAGTCAGCTCATCGACGGAGAAGTCAGTAAAGCGCGCGGAGCGGCTCACCTTCAGTGCCGCCTTGTCATCGGGCAGGTATGGGATCGTCGAGACGAAGTCATAGGCGGGGGCAAGCCGCGCCTTGCGACCGTCCGGATAGATCAACGACCAATTCTTGAGGTGCATGTCGGCGTTGCCAACCAAGGTATTGAAGGTTAGACGGCGGATGAGCTCCGCGACATCGTCCAGACCGCACTCGGTGCCGATCACTACGGCCAGGTTACGCATCGTCGCCCGAGCGTACTTGTCCTCCGGATAGAGCCCGAACACCTGCGCAAAATCCTCGATGTGGATGGCCGCGCCATCTGCGGCGCGGTCGAACCGACGTATGGCCAAGGCCTGGCCACCAATGCGCTCGATTCCCCGAGGCAGATTGCCGATCTCATCAACGGCGACCAGCGCGATCTCCGGCACCTCGATGCCGACCCTCTGAGCCAGGGTCAACATTGTGTACTCATTCTCGGGAACACCCGCGAACTGCGCCGAGGGCAACTTGACGATCCAGCCGCCGCCAACGCCTTCCGCCGGTATCGTCAGCCCACCCCGTGCCCCAAGCACGGCCGAGAACTTGAGCTGGACACCGGCCAGCGAGAACCGTAGCACCCCTTGCCTCGGCTCCTGACCGGGTGCCTCTTGCTGCTCGCCCTTCTCGCCGGCGGGCGGCCAACTGCTCTCGCCAGCAGCGCGAACGGTCACGGCGCCGGGCAGATCCCTGCCGAGCGCCCACAGCAGGAACAGCTCGCGCACGGGCTTGACCCCGGCTAGGGCCGCGAGATAGTGGCGCAGCTGTCCCTCTGGCAGGAGGTTGGAAAAGAACGGGGAGAGCCGGGTCTGATAAGGGCGATGCTCGGTGAGCAGCTGGCCGAACCGGTCCTTGAAACTGAGGCTGAGGACGGGGCGGTCGGGTTGCTCACGATAGCGCTCTGTGAACGAGAAGATGCTGCGATCGCCATCCAGCAGTGTGAGTCTGCCGATCGGCTGTCGATGGAGGAGCACCTCGAGGGCGAGCGGCTCAGGCATCGTCATCCAAGCCATAGGCTGGCCCGCTGCTGTTCGGCTGGATGCCGAGCACGAGCTCGACAGCGGCCAGCGTTTGGCGGGGAACAAGCACAGGCTCGAGATCGAGCGCGCGGGCGATTTCGGTCACCGTGCTCAGCCGAGGATCGATGGTGCCGCGCTCGATCTTCGACAGCTGGGCCTGCTGCAGCCCCGTGAGCGTCGCAACGGCGCGCTGGCTGAGCCCGAGGGCCTCGCGTCTGGCCCTAAGCTGCTCCGCAATGGTCTGGGGAGGGCTCACGATGATGTCGTTTAAAGCTTCAAGAGGCGCTCTTGATGTCGCTTAGAGCATCAGCCTTTCGTGCCCAGCAGTCAAGTCGGCATCA
>CAZTYV010000077.1:0-15469 GCA_964617675.1 uncultured Halochromatium sp.
GGTGACCAGGTAGCGCGCCGGGCGCAGGCCGTTGCGATCAAGCGTGGCACCGATCTGGCGCCCATCAGTGAAGGCGATCGCGGCGGGGCCGTCCCAGGGCTCCATGAGTGCCGCGTGATACTCGTAGAAGGCGCGGCGCTGATCGTCCATCAACCGGTTGCCGGACCAGGCCTCCGGGATCAGGATCATCATCGCGTGCGCAAGCGAGTAGCCGCCCATCACCAGCAGCTCGAGGGCGTTGTCGAAACAGGCCGAGTCGGACTGGCCCTCGGGGATCAGCGGCCAGATCGAGTCCAGATCCTCGCCCAAGACCTCCGAGCGCATGGTGTGTCGGCGCGCCGCCATCCAGTTGACGTTGCCGCGTAGGGTATTGATCTCGCCGTTGTGGCAGATCATCCGGAATGGCTGCGCCAGATCCCAGGTCGGGAAGGTATTGGTCGAGAAGCGCTGATGCACCAGCGCCAGTGCCGACTCGAAGCGCTCGTCGTGCAGGTCGAGGTAGTAGCTGCCAACCTGCCCCGCGAGCAGCATGCCCTTGTAGTTGATGGTCCGCGACGACATCGAGGCCACGTAGTACGCGGTCTTGTCGTAGCCATGGGCACGGATGGCGTTGTCCATGCGCTTGCGCACCACGAACAGGCGACGCTCGAAGGCATCCTGGTCTGGGCAGTTCTCACCGCAGGCCACGAAGACCTGGCGCACCACGGGCTCGGTCGGCAGCACGCTCTCGCCGAGCTCCCGGTTGTCGACCGGCACGTCGCGCCAGCCGAGCACCCCTTGTCCGCCTTCGGTGAGGTGGCGCTCGACGGTCGCCTGCATCTCGCTTCGGGCCGACTCGTCCTTGGGTAGGAAGACCATGCCAACGCCATAGTGGCCGGGCGCTGGCAGCTCGAAATCCACCACGGCACGGAAGAAGCGATCGGGCATCTGCACCAAGATGCCCGCACCATCGCCGGCCTTGGGATCAGCGCCAACCGCGCCGCGATGGGTCAGCCGCTCGAGGATCTCGAGCCCTTGCTCGACGATCCGATGGCTTTGCTGGTTCTTGATATGGCAAACGAAACCCACCCCGCAGGAGTCGCGCTCGTGCGCGGGATCGTACAAGCCCTGGGCGGCTGGATAGGCACGAAGGTTCATTGGCGGACCTCCCTAAACCGGGTGCATAGCGGTCGATAAAGACGTCCCCTCAGTGCCTTCAACAGTCGGGGAAGTTCCGGTTTGGATATAGACAGTGATTGGGCGCACGCAACGGGGCTGCTCTGACGGCTGAGCGCGACTCGAGGCTCCGCGGCCCGCAATCGGCGTTGAGCGCATCACACCAAGCGCCCCGACAGGTGACCGTGCGACGCCAGCGGCGAACCGCGAATCATACTTCGGATGCAGCCGCTATGCCACGCGTGCGGATCAAGGGCGCGCCGATTGACAATCAGGCCAAGGTCGAATCAGCGCACCAATGGCGTGCATGCGAGCACGAAAACGCGGCAAATTGGTGCGAACCGGGTTGCCGATTCGCGTGCCCACTGGCGCACGCTGCCGGGTCAGCGCCCAAGCGCCGCGAACCGGCGGCGGCCCGCCTCAAGGCTGCGGCCTCGGGAACGACGTCAGCGTCGCTCGAAGCAGCTCGGCATCGAAATCTGAGGTCACAACCGCATCGCCAATACCTCGCAACAGGACCAGACGCAACCGTCCACCCTGCGCCTTCTTATCCACGGCCATCAGCTCAAGCCAGCGCTCGACACCCATCTCAGCCGGCGGCGTCACGGGCAGCCCACAGCGCGCGACCAGGGCGCCGATGCGCGCCTGCTCCTCGGTGCTGAGCCAACCGAGCCGCGCAGACAGGTCGGCGGCCATCAGCATGCCGACGCCGACCGCCTCACCATGCAGCCAGGTGCCGTAGCCGGTGCCGGCCTCGATCGCGTGTCCGAAGCTGTGTCCGAGATTCAGCAAGGCGCGCTGCCCGGCTTCGCGCTCGTCGGCGGCCACGATCCGCGCCTTATTCCGGCACGAGCGAGCAATCGCTGTCGCCAAGGCCGAGGACTCTTGCGCACGCAGCGCGTCGATCCGATCCTCGAGCCAGGTGAAAAGCTCGCCATCGGCAATCAACCCGTACTTGACCACCTCCGCCAAGCCCGCCGCGAGCTCGCGCTCAGGCAAGGTCTGCAGCGTGCTCGTATCGGCGATGACCGCGCACGGCTGATGGAAGGCGCCGATCATATTCTTGCCAGCGGGGTGGTTGACGCCGGTCTTGCCACCGACCGAGGAGTCGACCTGCGCTAGCAAGGTGGTCGGCACCTGCAGGAAAGGCACGCCGCGCTGATAGCAGGCGGCGGCAAAGCCCGCCATATCGCCCACCACACCGCCGCCGAGGGCGATCAGCGTGCTGTCGCGGCCATGACGCCGCTCGAGCAGCGCATCGAAGATCCGGTTCAGCGTTGACAGGTCCTTGTAGCGCTCGCCATCCGGAAGGATGACCTGGTCGACCTCGAGCCCAGCGAGCGCACCACGGACCCGGTCTAGATAGAGCGGCGCGACCGTCTCGTTGGAGACGATCATCAGTCGCCGACCCTTGATGTAGGGCTGATAACAGGCCGGATCGTCGAGCAGGCTCGGACCGATGAAGATCGGATAACCGCGCTCGCCGAGCTCAACGTCAAGCCGCTGCGTCGCGCCGGTCGCCTCGGTGATCGGGCCGAGCGCGCTGGTCTCTGGCGTCGTCATCCTAAAGCTCTTCGCTCTCGAGACGCCGACGGATCTCCTTGACCACGGACGAGGTTCCTCGGCGCTCGGTGGAGACGACCATGTCGGCCACCTGTCGATAGATGGGCTCGCGCTCGGCCATCAGATCGCGCAGCCGTTGCTGCGGATCATCGGTGTCGATGAGCGGTCGGCTGCGATCGCGAGCCGTGCGCGCGAACTGCTGCTCAGGGCTGCAATGGAGATAGATGACGAAGCCCCGTGCGGCGAGCTGCTGCCGGTTCTCCGGGGTCAGCACGACCCCGCCGCCGGTTGCCAGCACGATCCCGTCCTCCTGCGCGAGCTCTTCGACCACGTCACGCTCACGTTTGCGAAAACCCTCTTCACCCTCGTACTCGAAGATGGTCGGGATATCGACGCCGGTGCGGCGCTGGATCTCCTGATCACTATCGCGGAATTCGTATCCGAGTGCCTCGGCCAATTGCCGGCCCACGGTGCTCTTGCCGGCACCCATGGGCCCGACGAGAAAGATGTTAGGTGGTTTGATCATGGTCCGTAGGTATGCCAGATTTGCCGGGCGCTAGCAAGCCAGAGGCCGGATCGAGCGCTTCCTGCCACCGCGCGATCGTGATCGCTCAGCGCACCGCCATGTCCGCCTTGAGGATCTTCGGCGTCACGAAGATCAACAGCTCTTGGTTCGTCTCCAGGCGCTCGGTGCGCTTAAACAGCCGACCGACCATGGGCAGGCTGCCCAGCCACGGAACCTGCTCGGTATTCTGGCTCTTGGTGCCCTCGTAGACACCGCCAAGCACGATGGTCTCACCGTTCTCGACCAAGACCTGGGTCTCGACCGTGCGTCGATTGATCGGGAAGCCGGCCTCCGTCGGCTGCGCATAATCGGCCTCGTCCTTGCTCACCTCCAGGTCCATGATGATGCGCTGATCCGCGGTGATATTCGGCGTGACATTGAGCTTCAGGGTCGCGTCCTGGAAGGTCGTGGTGGGATTGCCTTGGTCGTCGGTGGACTGGTAGGGGATCTGCTGGCCGAGCTGGATCTGCGCCTCTTGTCGATCGGTGGTCACCACGCGCGGGCTCGAGATGATCTCGCCGCGGCCCTCGCGCTGCATCGCCGAGAGCTCAAGCGTGATCAGGTGGGAGCCGACCTTACCGAGCAAGAAGTTGACCGCACCCGCCGGGTCCCTGACCGGCAGGTTGACCCAAAGGTTCGGCGCCGCATTCTCATTCTGGATGATCGAGTTGAAGGGTGTCCCGGTCGAGAGATCGAAGCCATAAGGACCCGCATCGAAATTGCCCAGACCGTCGATACCGCCCTCGCCCGGATTGAGTCCGCCGCCGACGAGCAGCTGGTTGCCATCGCGACTCCCGGTCGAGCCGCTCACCCCAAAGCGCACGCCGAGATCGCGCGCGAAGTTGTTGTTCGCGATCACCACCCGAGACTCGATCAAGACCTGGCGAATCGGCACATCGAGTCGCGCGATCAGCTCGCGAATCGCGGCCAAGCGCGCGGCCGTGTCCTCGATGATCAGGGTATTGGTTCGCGGATCGGAGGTGACCGAGCCGCGCTCGGAGAGCAGTGGCGCCTCGCGCCGCGATGAGACGAGCTCAATGGCCTCGGCAGCGGCGAGTGGGACAACCTCCGCAACCTGCTCCCGGTATCCCTTCAGGAGCTCGGCGATCTCGCCGGCCTTGGCGTAGTTGATCTGGATGAACTCGGTCCGCAGCGGCGCCAACTCTTGGATCTGCTGGCGCGTCTCGAGCTCAAGCTTCTCGCGCTCGGCGAGCTCGGCGGCCGGGGCCACCATGATCACATTCCCGCTCTGGCGCATCGCCAGCCCCTTGGTCTTGAGGATGATGTCCAGGGCCTGATCCCAGGGCACGCTATCCAAGCGGAGCGTGATGCTCCCCTCCACGGTGTCGCTCGCCACCAGGTTCAGCCCGGTAAAATCCGCAAGCAGCTGCAGAACCGCGCGCACCTGGATGTCTTGAAAGTTGAGCGAGAGCCGATCGCCCGCGTAGACAATCCGTTCGCGCTCGGCCTGCTCTTGCTCCGCGGGGGTCAGCGAGCGGAATTCGACCGTGAACAGATTGTCGGTCTGGTAAGCGATGTAGTCGAACGGATCGGTGGTCTGGATATTCACCCGTACGTCGTCGCCCACCGGCCGCGACTCAACGGCCACCACCGGGGTGCCGAAATCCACCACATCGAGCCGGCGAACGAGGCGCTGAGGCAGGTCACTGTCACTGATCCCAACGACGATGTCGCGCCCCTCCTCGATGACGTTGACCCGTGTCTCCGCCGACGGCAGGCTGATGATCACGCGCCCCTCGCCATCGGCCCCCCGACGGAAGTCGATGTCTTCGACCGAGCCCCCCCGCGACACCGCACGGCTGCTACCGTCGAAGCGCCTGCTCGGCGCCGGTGTGGGCGTCGCCTGCTCCGGGTTCAGCGTCACCCGGACCCGATTGCCGACCGTCTGCAGCTGGTAGGGAACACTCTCGTTGAGGTTGATCACCACGCGGGTGCGATCACTCGCCTCGAGCGCGACCAGACTATGCGCGACACCGAGACCGATCGGCACCGACCCACGGCCGATCCCATTGACCGTACCCGGGAAATCGATCGCGATGCGTGCCGGGTCCTCGGTCGAGAAATCGCTCGGCGTCGGCGGCGAGCCAGAGAAGACCAGCTCGACCTCGACCTGATTGCCTGGCAAGGCCGCAAACTCGGCCACCTCCAGGGTCGACGCTTGGGCTGAGCCGAGACTCAGCGTCGCAAGCAACAGCATCCACAGCCGGGCAGCGCGGCGCGCCGACGGTTGCTCGAGCCCTGCGCTCACCGAAACAAGTGAATGGTTCATGGTCGCTGTCATCTAGTCTTTCAGCGCGATCGAGGCCCGTCGTTGCTCCCAGGCGCCCGGGCCGGCTGGAACGATCTCACTGAGCACCAGACCGCCGGGCTCGATGCGAATGATCTGACCGTTATTGCGCCCGAGATAGTTGCCGACCCGCACCCGGTGTAGCACCCCATCCGGGGTGACGACCAGCGCCCAGCGCGTCTGATGCTGCTCCAAGGTCCCAACCATGCGCAGCGAATCCAGTGAATAGGCCTCCAGCGGCTCCTTGCGGCGCAGTGGATCAGGCGAGATGGCGTCGGGGTTTCGTCCCTGCACCACCTCGGCCGCGCGCTCATCCATCAGAAAGGGGTCGCGGCGATCGAGCGGCATGTACAAAAAGGTGTCCACCAGGCTGATCCTCGGAATCGGCTCGAGCGGACCCGGCGCTCGGGCCATGACCTCGTTGGTGTAGGCCTCGAGCTCAAGCAGGCCCGGGTCGGCGCAGGCACCGATGAGTAAGGCCCCAAGTGCCGCCAGCCCAGAGCCGCTGCCGCGCCACCGGAACGCTCTCATCGCGCCCCGGGCTCGTCCAGGTAGCGGTAGGTCCTCACCATGGCCGTCAACAACATCGGCTCAGCGCCGCGTCCGCTATTGCTGCCGATCGAGATATCATGCACCGTCACGATTCGCGGCAATGCGGCAAGCCCACTGATGAAGGTCGCGAACTGATGATAGCGCCCGGTCACCCGCACCCGGATCGGCAGCTCGGCGTAGAAATCCTTGTCGATCTCGCCGGAGGGCTGAAACAGCTCGAACTCGAGCCCAGCCGCGAGCCCGGTCTGTGAGACATCGACCAGCAGCGAGGCCACCTCGGTACGATCGGGAAGCTGGCGCAGCAGGGTCCCAAACGACTCCTCCATCTCCGCGAGCTGCGCGCGGTAGCCTTCCAGGTTAGCCGCCTTCTGCTGCTTTTGCTCGAAGCTCTCTCGCAGCTCCGACTCTTTTTGTTGCGCCCGATCGAGGCGCTCGAGCTGGCCACTGGTGATCAGGTAATACCAGCCGAATCCAACCAGCGCGCTGCCGACCGCGATGAGTACCGCTTTGGCGACGGGTGGCCAGTCACCGATGTTGTTGAAGTCGAGCTCGTTGAGGTCCATCAGCCGCTCGCCTCGCGCTGCGCTTGGCGCTCCTCAGCCTCGTCCTGGACCGGCCGTTGCTGACTGAAACGGAGCCGGAAATGGCTGAAACCGGTTCCAGTCTGGTCCTTATTCTCGATCAGGAGCAAGACCGGCTTGCCGATCCAATCCGCCGCTTCGATGTTGCGCATGAAGGCCGAGACGCGCGCATTGGATTGTGCACGTCCTTCTACGGTCACGTTGCTAGCCTCTTGCTTGAGACTGGTCAGGAAGACGCCCGCCGGTACCGCGTCGACCAATTGGTCGAGGAGATGCACGATCTCAGGCCTGCTCTCCTGTAGCTGCTGGATCACATCCATCCGTGAGATGAGATCGGCCTTTTGCTTCTCGAGCTCATTGATCTCGCGGATACGCCGATTCAGCACAGCGATCTGGCCCTCCAGATAGGTATTGCGCGCCAGCTGCGCGCCGATCATCGCATCGAGCTGCAGCTTCACCACAACGCCGGCTAGCAGCACCGCACCCAGGGCGGCGGCGGCGATCACGGCGAGCTCGCGCCGCCGACGCTGCCGCGCCGCCTCGCGCCAAGGGAGCAGATTGATTCGGGCCATGGATCAGAGGAAGCGGCGCATCGCCAGCCCAACAGCAATCAACAGCGTCCCTCGCACTGGCTCGACCCGGCGCGGATCGAGATCGGCGGCCATCGTCATCGCCGAGAGCGGATCGGCAAGCCGCGTTGGCAGCGAGAGCTGCTCGGCGATCGCTTGCTCCAGGCGCGGCAACCGGGTGGCGCCGCCGGTGAGCAAGAGCTCATCGACTCGGTTGACGCCACCGGTCGAATAGAAGAACTGGAGCGCGCGCCCGAGCTGGCGGGCCAGGGCCTGTTTGAACGGCTCAATGACCTCGGCCTGCAAGTCGAGCGGGACCTCGCTGCGGGCCAGCAGCGCAACGGCTTCGTCGTGCCCAAGGCGCTGGCGGCGTTGGGTCTCCTCAAGCAATGCTTGACTGCCGAAACTCTGCTCGCGCGTATAGATATTTTGTGCACCGCGCAGCACGTGCAACGTGGTGGTGGCAGAGCCGACATCGGCAACCGCGGTCAAGCGCTCGGCCTTGGCATCGGTGTCTTCCAACAAGAGCCCGCAGGCGTTCTCGATCGCGTTCGACTCGATATCGACGATCTCTGCCTTCAACCCGGCCAGCTCGAGGGCGGCGACCCGCTCGTCGACGTTCTCTTCACGCGAGGCGGCGAGCAGCACGTCGACCATGCCTGCTGAGCCCCGAGTTGGGCCGATGACGTCGAAATCGAGGTTGACCTCCTCCAGGGGATAGGGCACATATTGCTCGGCCTCGAGCTGAACCTGCGCCTCCAGCTCGGCGTCGGAGAGCTCGGCACTGAGTGAGAGCACCTTGGTGATGACCGCCGAGCCGGCAACCGCAACCGCGGCCCGCTTGGTCTTCGAGCCGGAGTGTCGCAAGGCCGTCGCGATCGCTTGGCCAACCTGGTCAACGTTGGCGATCTTTTTCTCGACCACGGCATTGTTGGGCAGAGGCTCGCAGGCGAGCGCGGCGAGCTGGATCGAGGTACCCGCGTTGCCAGCGCCCGGCGCCAGCTCGACGAGCTTGATGGCGGTCGAGCCGATATCGACACCGAGCAGCGGAGGTTCTTTGCGACCGAGTCCGAACACCGTCACGGGATGCGCACGTCTCTGAGCACGACCAAAAGCCTAGATTTTCCGAGCCTTACCCTGACTATATCAGATTGCCCTAGACAGGCACCGACCAACCTGGCCCTCCCCCGACCCCATGCCCAGACGTAACGGGAACCGACTCGCGCGGCGCTCACGCGCAACCCGCCCGGTGGCTGAGACCAGGGCGCATCAGCCGAGGCCCAGCGCGCGCGGGACCTGCGCCAACCAGCGCCAGCGGCTCGCTCAAGAGTCCGCTCGCCTCATTCGCGAGCAGGGCTTGACCGAGCTCGATCACGCGCGCCGCAAGGCCGTGCAGCGACTTGGCGTCACCAACCGCCGTTGCTGGCCCGACAATGCCGAGATCCAGGCCGCCTTGGAGGCCGAATACCGACTGTTTCAGCCGCAGACCCAGGCTCGGGTGACGGCGAGGTTGCGCGAGCACGCGCTGGCGGCGATGCAAACCTTTGCCGAGTTCGAGCCACGTCTGGTCGGGCCATCGGCAGCGGGTACCGCATCGATCGAGCATGGCGTGCGTCTGCACCTGTTCGCCGATGACCCGCGCGCGATCGTCTTTCGCCTGATCGACAAAGGCATCCCGTGGCAAGCGAGCGACATCCAGCATCGCTATGCCGACGGCACCCGTGAGACACATCCCAGTTTCGTCTTCATCGCCGGAGAGGTGCCGGTCGAGCTCGTCGTGCTGCCAGACCGGGCACGGCGCCATCCACCGCTGAACGCGATCTCGGAGCGCCCCGATCGCGGCCTCGACGCGTTGGCCGTCGAGCGGCTGTTGCAGCCCGAGAACGAGTCCGCGAGCGGCGAGCCCGGATAGGACGGGGCGCGCCTACGACAGGGCCTGGCGCTGGCCTAACGCTTGGAGATCGGCACGTAATCGCGCACGCCCGGACCGTGGTAGATCTGACGCGGGCGCCCGATCCGATTGGCAGGGTCGCTCATCATCTCCATCCAGTGCGAGACCCAGCCCACGGTGCGTGCGACCGCGAACATCACCGTGAACATGTTGCGCGGGATACCGAGCGCTCGATAGATGATGCCGGAGTAGAAGTCGACGTTCGGGTAAAGCTTGCGCTCGACAAAATACTCGTCGCTGAGGGCGATCTCCTCGAGCTTCACCGCCAGCTCCAGCAAGGGACTATCCGAGGCCCCCGGGAACTCTTCAAGTACCTGGTGGCAGACCTCGCGGATGATCTTCGCGCGCGGATCATAGTTCTTGTAGACGCGGTGCCCGAAGCCCATGAGCCGGAACGGATCGTCCTTGTCCTTGGCCTTGTCGATGAACTTGGCGACATTCTTGACGTGGCCGATCTGCTCGAGCATGTCGAGCACAGCCTCGTTCGCACCCCCATGCGCCGGGCCCCAGAGCGAGGCGATGCCGGCCGCAATGCAGGCAAAGGGGTTGGCCCCCGAGCTGCCGGCCAGCCGAACCGTGGAGGTGCTGGCGTTCTGCTCGTGGTCGGCGTGCAGGATGAACAGCAGATTCAATGCCTTTTCAGCGAGCAGCCCGGGCTCGTAATCGGCGCAGGGGGTCGCGAACATCATGTGCAGGAAGTTCGCCCCGTAGCGCAGATCGTTGCGGGGATACATGATCGGCTCGCCGACGAAGTGCTTGTAGGCTGCCGCCGCAATGGTTGGCATCTTCGCGATCAGCCGATGCGCCGAGACCTCACGGTAGCGCGGGTCATTGACATCAATGGACTCGTGATAGAAGGCCGAGAGCGAGCCGACGACCCCACAGAGGATCGCCATGGGATGGGCATCGTAATGGAAGCCGCTCAAGAACCGTCTCAGGTTCTCGTTCAGCATGGTGTGGCTGGTGATTAGGTGCTCGAAGTGGTCGAGCTCCTCCTCCGTCGGCAGCTCAGCATAGAGCAACAGATAGGCGACCTCGAGGAAACTGGCCTTGGTCGCGAGCTGCTCGATCGGATAGCCGCGGTACAGCAGCACGCCCTTCTCGCCATCAATGAAGGTGATGGCGCTATGGCAGCTGGCCGTCGCCATGAAGCCGGGATCGTAGGTGAAGAAGCCGGCGTCGCGATAGAGCGAGGAGATATCGAGTGCGCTCGGCCCCAGGGAGCCAGACTTCAATGGGTAATCGAAGCTCTGACCGCTGGCGTTGTCGGTAATGGTGATGATCTGCTCGGCCATAGAGGTCTCTCCCGTTGGTCGGTCCCGCAGACCCGAGTCGCGCGGCGCAACCCGGTCAAGTGGACCCATGAGCCTGATGATCGCAGGCCGTGCGGCCTCATAAAAGGACGGCGATGCGCACCGAAATGGTCCGATCGCGCACCCGATCAGGGCAACCCCGCAGTCGCGGCAGCCAGCTGAGGCCGGATGCCCGCAGTTGGCCGCAGCTGGCCGCACCGTTTGGTCACACCTGGAGGCTACCCCTCGCTGGCGTTGCGTCCGATTCTACCCGAGCCAGCGATGAGCGACCGAACGTGTCCGGCTGCGGCTTCGGCTAGCACAAAGAATGCCGTCTATATCGATCAGCGCACCCGCGGCGGGAGCCCTTGGCGGACCGGGCGCGGGCGGGGCCTAGCCGTGCGGCGTTGGCTTCAGGCGGGCAACCCCACTGTCGATCGCTGCTTGCGCGACGGCCGGTGCAACCCGATCGCGCAGCCTCGGGTCGAGGGGCTTGGGGATGATGTAGTCGGGGCCACGACTGAGCGCCTTGAGCCCATAGGCCTCGAGCACCGAGCTGGGCACCGGCTCTTTGGTGAGGTCCTTGAGCGCATGTACAGCCGCGATGCACATCGCGGTGTTGATGCGAGAGGCCCTAACGTCCAAGGCACCGCGGAAGATGAACGGAAAACCAAGGACATTGTTGACCTGGTTCGGATAGTCCGAGCGCCCGGTCGCCATGATCAGGTCATCGCGGACCCGCAGTGCCACCTCGGGACGAATCTCCGGGACCGGGTTCGAGAGCGCGAAGACCACGGGTCGCGGTGCCATCGATGCCAGCATCTCGCCGCTGACCAGGTCCGGCCCAGAGAGGCCGATGAAGACGTCGGCACCGTCGAAGGCATCGGCGAGCGTGCGCCGCTCGGTGTCGACCGCGATCTCGGCCTTGTGGCGGTTGAGATCGTCGCGCCCGCGATGAATGACACCCTTGCGGTCGACGGTCAGGATCTTCTCGGGGCTCGCGCCGAGCTCGACGAGCAGCTTGATCGAGGCGATGCCGGCCGCACCGGCACCGAGCACGACGATGCGTGCATCGGCGAGTGCCTTCGCCTGCAACTCGAGCGCATTGAGCAGCCCGGCGGCGATGATGATCGCGGTGCCGTGCTGGTCGTCATGGAAGACTGGAATATCAAGCCGCTCGATCAGGGCTTGCTCGACGTCGAAGCAATGCGGTGCCGCGAGGTCCTCGAGGTTGATCCCGCCAAAGGTGGGCGCGATCTGGGCAACCGTCTCGATGAACGCCTCGGGCGTCGGCGCGTCGACCTCGATATCGAAGACATCGATATCGGCGAAGCGCTTAAACAAGACGGCCTTGCCCTCCATCACCGGCTTACCGGCGAGGGCACCGACGTTACCAAGGCCGAGCACCGCGGTGCCATCGGTAATCACGGCAACCAGGTTACCCCGGTTGGTGTAGCGGTACGCGTCCTCAGGGCTGGCGCTGATGCGACGGACCGGCTCGGCGACACCCGGCGTGTAGGCGAGCGAGAGATCACGCTGCGTCGAGGCAGACTTCGTGATCTCGATCGCGGTTTTTCCCGGCCTCGGCAGCTCGTGGTAGACGAGCGCAGCCGCATTCAGCTCCGCGTCGGCATCGGTTTTCGGTTGATCAGACATGTTTTGCGCTCCTACTGTGCGCCCCTCGGGGCGTTGCGGCGCCCGTCAAGCGCGTCGGCGTTGCGGCGCTCGCCGAGTGTAACAGCGCGCGAACCCTCGGGCCGAGATCATCGTCTGCCGCATGAGCGCAGCGTGACGGCGTCGCTCAGCGACCGTACTTACGACGAAACTTGTCGACGCGGCCACCGGTATCGACGATCTTCTGCTTGCCGGTGTAGAACGGATGGCATGCGGAGCACACCTCGACGTGCAGCTCGTCTTTCAACGTCGAGCGCGTGTTGAACGTGTTGCCGCAGCTACAGAGGACCTTAACCTCTTGATAGTCCGGATGAATGCCTTCTTTCATGACGAGCCCGCTCCGCATCGGGTTTCTTATCAGCTTAATCGACGAAGCATAGCGCGCGAGACAGCGTGTAGCAAGTATCCGGCGAAACAGCCCGATGGGGCCCTGCGTCACTGACCGACGAGGCCGAATGCTGCCGCGCCGGCGGGCCAGCGTCTGGGCTCAGGCTGGACGCGGCCTAGGCTCAGCCGGGGCTCAGCCGGGGCTCAGCTCGGGCTCAATCAGCGGCTTCGGCTGCAGGCTCACGCCAAGCCAACCCCGAGCGGCCGGAAGCCTGCTCCGGTGTCTTGAGCAAGGCCGGCTTGACGACCCTAACCGCCGGCGCTGGCTCGACCTCATCAGGCGTTCGCCAGAGTCCGACTCGGGTCACCAGCCGCCCGAGCAGCGGCGCCGCACTGGTGACCGCGATCGGCACCGCCAACAGGGCGCCGAGGAAGAACGGCGAGATCAGGATGGCACCGGGCGGTGAGTAGAAGACCATCCAGCCGACACCGAAGATCCCAAACAGGGTCTGCGGCCAGAGCCGCCGCCCAGCATGGGACCAGCGCAGACCGTGGGTCGCGCGTCGCTGCGGGGCCCAAACCACCGCCCGGCCGAACAGCAGCCCGCTCAGGAATAGGCTGTGCGCGATCGCCATGATCGGCGCCAGCAGGGTACTGAAGATGACCTCGGTGAGGCTGCCGATGAGCAGACGCGCGCCTCCACCGAACCGCCGCCGCCCGGCGCCATGGCTGAGCGCATCGATGATGGTCGCGAGCTTGGGCGCAAAGACCATCGTCATCACCAGCGCAAAAAGCGCGAGGCCGGGGCCGGGCAGATAGACGGGGCCGCCATCACCCAGACCGAGCCGCAGTATCCCAACGAGCATCAGGATCAGCCACGCCGGTGAGGCGAGGAACATCATCACCGCCAGACGCAACTGCCAGCGGCTGACCGGATGCAGGCCGGAGAGCTCATGGCGCGGCAGCAGCAGATACTGCATATTGCCTTGGCACCAGCGCAGATCGCGGCGGATGAACTCGAGCAGCGTGGGCGGATTCTCTTCCCAGCTCCCCCCCTCAACCGGCATGACCCGCACCTCGTAGCCCGCGCGGCGCATCCAAGCCGCTTCCAGCTGATCGTGACTGAGGATCCAGCCCGCGAGTGGACCCCGGCCAGCGAGCGGTGTGAGCTCGCAGTGCGCCCGGAACGGCTCGAGCCGGATCAGCGCGTTGTGCCCCCAATAGGGCCCCGCATCGGCCTGCCACCAGGCGCTGCCGATGCTGTAACTCTTCATGCCGAGTCGCATGCCGAACTGAAAGGGGCGGGCGAAGGCGCTGTCGCTCGGTAAGCCCACCATCAGCGTCTGCAGAATCCCCAACCGCGGCCGCGTCTGCAGGGTGCGGACCATCCGCAGGATCGTCTCGGCCGACATCAAGCTATCGGCATCGAGCACCAACATGAAGTCGTGATCGCCGCCCCAGCGCTCGCAGAAGTCTCGGATATTGCCCGCCTTGAAGCCCGCGTTATCGTCGCGGCGCCGGTAACTGACCTTGAGCACCCCGCGCCAGCGATCGGCGAGCCGGCCGATCTGCGTGTCTTCGGCGGCAATCACCTCGGGCCAGGTCGAATCACTCAGCACATAGACGTGAAAATGCTCGGCGACACCCGTGTCGACCAGCTCCTCGATCATGCAATCGAGGTTGCGCGCCACCTGCACGGCGTCCTCGTTGCGGATACAGCTCAACAGCGCGGTGCTGCTACGGATCGGCTGGCGGTCATCGGCGGCGAGCAAGGGCGGACAGACGGCTTGCGCGGGATCGGCCGTGAATCGCATCAGGATCAGCCCGATCAGCGCATTCCAAAACCCGATCACCGTCCATGGAAGGGTGATCGCGAAGCAGGCCACCAGGAGCGCATCGAGACCATCAAAGCCGCCGGCCTGCAGTGTCCAGATCATCAGCCCAAGCGCACCGATCGTCGTTGTCGCCACCAGCGCCGCGAACAACCGCCGCCGCCAGCGCAGCGTCGCCCGGGTCGCGTCTGGTGCACGCGGCCCGGAGCTCGAGACAGGCCGTGGCTCGGCAGATTGGGGATCGATGGATCGTGTCGACACAACTTCACCTATGGATAGATAGCGAAAGCGTTGGCTCTCGGGGAGAGTTGGGCCGAACAAGGGCCGTGCAACCTTCCAAGAATCCCTGACTCGCCTGAACAAAGCATCGACACGACGCCTGGCTCGTGTCCAGGGGCCCGTCGATACCCCCCGGGCTAGGTCGCCCTCCAAGCCTCCAGATCAAGCACATGGCGTACCCGATCTCAGGGCCGACGCAGGAGCGATCGATGGCATCGGTGACGGACGCATCGCCTGCCGCTATGGTAGCGACCTTGTCCCTGGCCATCCGCGACGCAGCGAGATCCGACGGCTCAGGCTTCGCTCAAACCCAAGACCCCGAGAACGAGATGCTGATCACCTTCAAGACCCCGGTCCACGCGGATATCACCATGTTCGGCGATGTCGCCAAGGCCCTGATTCGAATGATGGGGCACAGCGGGACAGTCCCTGGCGCCTTGCTGGCGGCGGACGTGCCAGCGGCACTGCAGCGGTTAAAGTCCGCGGTCGACTCAAATCCGGATGCCCCGCTCGATCCGGAGCGCAACGACCGCGATGACGAGGCGCGCGCGCAGAGCGTCAGCCTCAAGCACCGAGCGCTGCCGCTCATCGAGCTGCTCGAGGCCGCTGCTCGCGAGGAAAAGAACGTGATGTGGGACCACTGAGACCCGCACCGCGCCGGGGGCCGGCGCCGCACGCGGGCACCGGGTCATCATCGGGCCGGGGCCAGCGGCCTCGCCTTAGAAGTGCGGCTTATCGGGCTCGGCCTCGAACATACGCACGCTCGCCATGATCTCCTCGCGCGCCTCCTCACGGCCGCCCCAGCCGCCGACACGGACCCA
>CAZTYV010000078.1:0-15369 GCA_964617675.1 uncultured Halochromatium sp.
CATCTGTCGATGATCGCCGCCAATCGTGTCGGCAGCGGGGCGGGTGGTTTCGAGACCGATGAAAACGCGCTGATCTGCCTCTGGCCCGGTGGCGGGCGTCGCGAGCTGCCGATGATGTCGAAAGCGGCGCTGGCCACCGCGCTCGCTGATCTGATCGCTGAACGCTATGCCGCACAGACTGCAGGTTAAGGTCTTAGACGAGCGCCTTGGCAGGGCCTTTCCGCTGCCGGCCTATGCCACCGCGGGCTCGGCGGGGCTGGACCTGCGTGCGATGCTAGAGGCCCCGCTCGAGCTGGCGGCTGGTGCAGTCGAGCTGATCCCGACCGGCTTGGCGATCCATATCGCCGACCCGGGACTGGCGGCGATGATCCTGCCGCGCTCCGGGCTTGGGCATAAGCATGGGATCGTGCTCGGTAATCTGGTCGGGCTGATCGATTCCGATTATCAGGGCCCGCTGATGGTCTCCTGTTGGAACCGTGGCCATGAGCCCTTTCGGATCGAGATCGGCGAGCGGATCGCGCAGCTGGTGCTGGTGCCGGTGGTCCATGCTGAGCTCGAGCTGGTGAGCGCCTTCGAGGGCAGCGCGCGCGGTGAGGGCGGCTTCGGCCATAGCGGCCGGCATTAGGCTAGAGTTTGATGAGCTGACGCGAGGAGTTTCGATGTCGATTGCTGCAGACAGCGCCCAGAATATCGCCCACGTCCTGACCGAGGCGCTGCCCTATATCCGCCGCTTCGCCGGCAAGACCATGGTGATCAAGTACGGCGGCAACGCCATGGTGGAGCGGGCACTGAAGGATGGCTTTGCGCGCGACATCGTGCTGATGAAGCTGGTCGGCATCAACCCGGTGGTGGTGCATGGCGGCGGGCCGCAGATCGGCGAGCTGCTGAAACGGCTCGGCAAGGCCAGCGAGTTCATTCAGGGCATGCGGGTGACCGACAGCGAGACCATGGATGTGGTCGAGATGGTGCTCGGCGGCCTGGTCAACAAAGAGATCGTGAATCTGATCAACCGCCACGGCGGCTCGGCGGTGGGGCTGACCGGCAAGGATGGTGATCTGATCCACGCGCGTAAGCTGGTGCTGCGCCGTGACGCGACAGAGGCGGAGGCCGCGGAGCTCGAGGCGCCGGAGATCCTGGACCTGGGCCATGTCGGCGAGGTCGATAGCATCGATCCGGGCGTGATCAACATGCTGGTGCAGGGCGATTTCATTCCGGTGGTGGCGCCGATTGGGGTCGGCAAGGATGGATTCTCTTACAACATCAACGCCGACCTGGTGGCCGGCAAGATGGCCGAGGTCCTGCAGGCCGAGAAGCTGGTGCTGCTGACCAATACGGCGGGTCTGTTGGACGAGCAGGGCGCGCTGATCCGCCAGCTCGAGGTGGCGCGGGTGAATCAGCTCATCGCCGAGGGCGTGATCCACGGCGGCATGCTGCCGAAGATCCGCTGCGCGCTCGAAGCGGTGCAGAGCGGGGTGCGCGCCGCGCATATCCTCGACGGCCGCGTCGAGCATGCCGTGCTGCTCGATCTATTCACCGATGAGGGCGTGGGGACGCTGATCCGCGCGCGTTGAGGTCCTGGTGCGGCGGTGCTGGTGCTGGTGCGGCGGTGCGGGTGCGGCGAGCGTCGCTGACCGGGTCTGGCGGCGATCGGTCAGCGCTGCCGTGCCGTGCCGTGCCATGCCAATCCATGCCAATCCATGCGCAGGCTAACGACCCCTGGCATCCGCGTTGCCGGCCTCCATTGCCGCTTTGAACCCGGCGAGTGCCGCGCGCCGTCTCGGGGTTTCGCAATCTTGTGGCGGGGCGTGGATGTCCTGGCATTGCAGGTCGAGGAAGATCGATGCCTGTTCATAACCCGGGTCCCAGATGCGCGAGAGCGTGAGCGCGACCTCCTCGTCCGAGCTCGGCGGTGCGGTCATCACAAGGTCAGGCGTTTCGGTGTGGATCGGCAAGTGGGACTGGGTCCGAATGTATTCGGTGGCGAGCGACCAGAGTCGATCGCACTCGGGGAGGCCGCGGCAGACCACGGTGTTATCGAGCAGCGAGCGCTCCGAGCGGGGTGCGTCCGCGGCGAGCAGACCCGGCGATGATTCCTTGAGCTGGCTAAAGCGACGCATATCGCGCTCGAACTGCTCACGGATCGCCTGCTTCTTGCGCTCGTGCTCGAGCCGATCGGCCATGGCCGCTTCCAGCGCGCGCTCGGCGTCGGCGATCTTCCGATCGAGCGCCGGGGGGATGGGCTCGCCGCTGGCCTGCAAGCGCTCGGCCTCGGCGTTAAGGTCGCTGAGCCAGTCCTGTTGGTGTCGGATATTGCGCTTGGTGACCTGTGCCATCGCATCGACGGCGGACAGTTTCCCATCGCGAACCATCATCATCTCATCGATATTCGCGTAGCTCTGCAGCAGCGCCTGGTCGGCGGCGCGCTGCTGCTCAACCAGGCGCTGCTGTTCGGCCCGCAGTCGCTCGAGCTCGCGCTCGCGGCGCACCTCTTCGTCGGTCTTGGCGCGCTCGATCGTGCGCAGCTCGATACCGTCCTCGGTGAGTAGGCTGTGCTCTTCACCGGCGAGCTCGGCGGGCATACGGTCTGAATAGTGCACCTTGCCCTGGGCGTCGACCCAGCGGAAGAGCTCGGCTGCGGCCGGCTCAAGGGCACAAAGCCCGGCCATCAGAAGCCCGGCCATCCACAGGCCGGTGGGCAGCTGGCGACCGCTAAGCAGGCGCCGGGTTTGGTCTAGGTTGCGGGTGATCATTGCGGATTCAGGCGCAGCCGTACTCGGCGCGGTAGTCGGCCAAGGCGCTTAGGGTATGAGTGGCGGTGCCGGTTTCGTCGACATAGCGAATCAGGTCATCGAGCGTCACGATGCTGCGCACGGGGATGCCGTAGGCGGCTTGCACCTCGGCGACGGCCGAGGTGCCGCCCTCGCCGCGCTCTTGGCGGTCCAATGCGATAATGACGCCGGCGAGTCGCGCACCCGCCTGCGTGATGACGGCCGCCGATTCGCGCACCGAGGTGCCGGCGGTGATCACATCATCGATCACCAGGACGTCGCCCTGCAACGGACTGCCGACGATCACACCGCCTTCGCCGTGGTCCTTGGCCTCTTTGCGGTTGAACGCGAACGGCGTCTCGCGCCCATGCTCATGGGCGAGGGCGATTGCCGTGGCCGCCGCGAGCGGAATGCCCTTATAAGCAGGGCCGTAGAGGACGTCGATCGGCAGTCCGGTCGCAATGATGGCTTGGGCGTAGTAGTGGCCCAGCTTGCCGAGGCTGGCACCGGTGTTGAAACCGCCGGCGTTGAAGAAATAGGGGCTGATTCGGCCCGATTTTAGGGTGAAGCGGCCGAAGCGCAGCACACCGGTGTCGATGGCAAAGCGGAGGAAGTCTCGTTGGTAGGAATGCATGGCGCCCCATCGTCTCTTGCATCGTTCTCAATGGCCGATGATAGCGCGCACTCGGCGCGACGTGCGCGGGGAGCCGGGCGATGACTGGGTCGCTGCTGAGTGCCTGGCTGGTCGGTCTGCTCGGCGGTGTGCACTGCGTCGGCATGTGTGGCGGCATCGTGGCAACGCTCACCGCGGGCTTGCCGCGCGAGCAGCGCCAGCGCTTCTCCCGTCAGCTGACGTTTCAGCTTGCCTACAACCTGGGGCGCATCGCCAGCTACGCGCTGGCAGGAGCGCTCATGGGCGCACTGGGGGCCGTCGCGCTGCAGCTCGCGCCGCTGCATCTGACGCAACGCCTGCTGTATCTCATTGCCGCTGGGTTCATGCTGGCGCTCGGTCTCTACCTGGGTGGCTGGTGGCAGGGCATGACCCGAGTGGAGCGGCTCGGGGAGCGGCTCTGGCGCCACATCGAGCCCCTGGGCCGACCATTCCTACCGGTTCGCCGATGGTGGCAGGCGCTGGCGGTGGGGCTGGTCTGGGGCTGGCTGCCCTGTGGTCTGGTCTACAGCGTGCTGATCTGGTCAGCGGGCTCGGGCGGGCCGCTACAGGGCGCGCTGCTGATGCTGGTGTTCGGCCTCGGCACCCTGCCGAATCTGCTCGGGCTCGGCCTGTTGGCCGGCGCCGCGGCGCGCCTCACCGAGCAGCGTTGGCTGCGCCAGCTTGCCGGTGTGTTGGTGATGGGGTTCGGCCTCTACGCGCTCTATCAGCTGTTCGTGCTCTAGCGTGCGGGGCTCAGGCATGTTGGGGCGCGCTGCTGGCGGCTTAGGCGCGCGGGGCGATCATGTCGAGCCGAGTCTCGGCCGGAAGCCGCTCGGGGCGCTGCACGCGCAGCAGCTTGGTGCGGCTTTGCTGGCCGCTGAGTAGATGGACGGCGTCGCGCGGCACGTCGAACTGATCGGCAATGAAGCGCAGCAGCTCGGCATTGGCGCGGCCATCCACGGGCGGTGCCTTGAGCTTGACCTTGAGCGCATCGCCGAACGGCTCGGCAAAGGCGTTGCGGCCGGCGCGCGGTTGCACGCGCAGCCGCAGGATGAGGTCGTTGCCGTCCCAGCGGTACCAGGGTGGTGCGTCCATGGGCGAGTCCCCCGGTCAGATCGGGCGGCCAGCGCCTTCGCGCTCGGCGGCTAGAACGGGCTGCCGGTGAGCAGCCGCAACGGCGGTAGCAACAGCATCTCGAGCAGCACCAGGGCGATCATCACCACCATCGGCGAGAGATCGATGCCGCTCAGCGGTGGGATCAGCCGCTGCGCGGGCCGCATGATGGGATCGGTGACGTCGCTGAGCAGCATCACCGCGGGATTGTAGGGGTCGGGGTTGACCCAGCTGAGGATGACCCGGATCAGGACCGCGAACAGGAAGATGCTGATCAGCACCGAGACCAGCCCGGGCACGGCCCAGCCGAGCGCGGCGAGTGGGTTGCGGCCGAGGCCCATCAGCATCGACAGCAGCGCGAGCTCGCAGGCCTTGAGGAACCAGGCCAGCACCAGGGCGGAGAGGTCGAGCCCGGCATAGCCGGGGATGATCTTGCGCAGCGGTCGCAGCACCGGCGAGGTGAGCTTGACGACGAACTGCGAGATCGGGTTGTAGAAATCCGCCCGCGCCCATTGCAGCAGGAAGCGAATGATCACTAGCGCGATATAGAGCCCGAACAGGGTCTTGATCAGGAAGATGAGCGGATTGGTGAAGTAGGCCTCGGTCATTTTTCCTCCGCGATCAGTTCGGAAAGCTCATGTGCGCGCTGACGTGCGGCGGCGACCGCGCGCAGGGTCAGTGCGGGTAGTCCACCCTCTTCGAACACCGCGATGGCGCGCTCGGTGGTGCCACCCGGCGAGGTCACGCGCCGGCGCAGCTGCTGCGGCGATTCATCACTCTCGACCGCCATTCGTGCGGCACCGAGGGCAGTCTGGATGCTCAGTAGCCGGGCGCCCTCGGGGTCGAGTCCCTCGGCGATCGCGGCCTCTTCCAGGGCCTCCATGAAGAGGAAGAAGTAGGCCGGGCCGCTCCCGGAGAGGGCGGTGACCGTATCGAGCTCGGCCTCGGACTTGACCCAGTGCGTGAGGCCGCCGGCGCGCATGATCTCTTCGGCGAGGTTGGTCTGCTTGGTCTTGGTGCCGGCCGCGGCATGCAGCCCGATGGCGCCGGATTGCACCAGCACCGGGGTGTTAGGCATGGCGCGCACCAACGGTGCCGGCTGGCCGAGCCAGCCTTGGATCGAGGCCTCGGTGACGCCGGCCATCACCGAGATCAGCAACGGCAGGGGCTTGGTGATCAGTGCGCCCACCTCGCGGCAGGCGACCGAGGCGACCTGGGGCTTGACGCAGAGGACGATGATCTCGGCCGCATCAATGGCCTCGGCGGTCTGGTCGCTGACCTGGACGCCGAACTGCCCGGCGAGGGCCCGGCGCTTGTCGGGGTCGGGGTCGCTCACCCTGAGCTCGGCGGCGTCGTAGCCGTCGGCGATCAGCCCGGCGATCAGGCTGCGCGCCATGTTGCCGCCGCCGATGAAGGCGATGCGTGTGGTGATCAATGGCATAGGCGAAGAAGACTGGTTGAGATCGTGGACGATGGGCGTTGAGCGCCGCCGCGGGCTGACCGCTCTGCGCTAAGGCCTGGGCCTTGGGCCGAAGACCGCGGTGCCGATACGCACCATTGTAGCGCCCTCGGCGATGGCGGCCTCGAGATCGTCGGACATGCCCATCGACAGCGTGGCGAGGGATCGCTCCGGGGTGGCGAGCTGATCGCGCAGCCTGCGCAGTTGCGCAAACGGCCGGCGTTGGGCGTCGAGACCCTCGGCCGGGGCGGGCAGGGTCATCAGGCCCTCGATGCGCAGCCCGGCGATGGCCGCGCACTGCTCGAGGAGGGCGGGCAGGGCCTGGGGCTCGACGCCGCCCTTGCTCGCCTCGCCGCTGAGGTTGACCTGCAGGCAGCAGCGCAGCGGCGCCATGCCAAGCGCCAGCCGCTGCGCGCCGAGGCGCTCGGCATGGCGCGGGTCACTGAGGCCGTGCACCCAGCTGAAGTGCTCGGCGATGGTCTTGGTCTTGTTGCTCTGGATGCGGCCGATGAAGTGCCACTCAAGCGGCAGATCGCTGAGCTGCGCCTGCTTGTCGTAGGCCTCTTGCACGTAGCTCTCACCAAAGGCGCGCTGGCCCTGCTGATGGGCGGCGCGGATGAGCGCGGCGGGCTGCACCTTGCTGACCGCGAGCAGCTGTACGCTTCCGGCCGGGCGGCCGAAGCGGGCCTCGGCCTCGGCGATGCGCTCACGCACGGCCGCGAGTCGGGCCTCGATGCCAGGATCGTTGCTCATGCTCAGGCGCGGCCCCCGGCTGAAGCAGGGGGTTGGCGCAGGTTGTAGGGGGTGGGCTGCTCGAGCAGGCTCGCGACCAGCGCCCGCAGGGCCTGGCCGCGGTGGCTGAGCGCGTTCTTGGTCTCCGGCGAGAGCTCGGCCGAGCTCAGCCCGTGGGTCGGCACGCCGAAGATCGGGTCGTAGCCGAAGCCGTGCTGGCCGCGGGGGGCGTCGAGGATCAGCCCTTCCCAGGTGCCTTGGCAGATCAGTGGCGTCGGGTCCTCCGCGTGTCGCAGGTAGACCATGACGCATTGAAATCGGGCGCTGCGGCTGGCCTCAGGGCGCTCGGCGAGGGCGCGCAGGAGCTTCTCGCAGTTGGCCTGATCGCTGGCCTCGGCGCCGGCGTAGCGCGCCGAGTAGATGCCGGGGGCGCCGTCGAGGGCGTCGACCTCGATGCCGGAGTCGTCGGCGATGGCCGCGAGCCCGCTGCCGCGCGCGGCATGGCGGGCCTTGAGGATGGCGTTCTCGACGAAGCTCAGGCCGGTCTCCTCGGCGGGCTCGATCTCGAGCTGGCCCTGCGGGAGCAGCTGCAGCCCGGCCGGCTCGAGCAGGGCGCGAATCTCGCGCAGCTTGCCGGGGTTGTTGCTGGCGACGACGATCTGGGTGTTCTGTGGGGAGGCTTGCATCGATCAGTGATCAGCGGTTAACGGAGGCGTCTGGGTTGAGGGCCCGAGGGCGAGCCCGATACGAGGCACGCGTGTCAGCGCTCGAGTACCGCGCGCTGAGCGGCGACGATCTGCTCGATCCCCTTCGCCGCCAGGTCGAGCATGGCGCTGATCTCGGCGCGCGAGAAGGGGGCCGCCTCGGCCGTGCCCTGCACCTCGATCAGCCCGCCTTCGTCGGTCATGACCACGTTCATGTCGGTCTCGGCGCTGCTGTCCTCGGCGTAATCGAGGTCGAGCACCGGCGTGCCGGCGTAGACGCCCACGGAGACCGCCGCGATCTGACGCCGGATGGGCGATTGTGGCAGCTTGCCGCCGATGACGAGGCCTTGGGTCGCGATCTGCAGCGCGATCCAGGCGCCGCTGATCGCCGCGGTGCGGGTGCCGCCATCGGCCTGGAGGACGTCGCAATCGAGCGTGATGGTGCGCTCACCGAGCTGCGACAGGTCGGCCGCGGCGCGCAGGGAGCGTCCGATCAGGCGCTGGATCTCGAGGGTGCGCCCGCCTTGCTTGCCGCGCGCCGCCTCTCGCGGGGTGCGCTCGCCGGTCGAGCGCGGCAGCATGCCGTACTCGGCGGTGATCCAGCCTTGGCCTTGGCCGCGCAGGAAGGGTGGTACATGCTCCTCGACGCTCGCGGTGCAGAGCACTCGGGTCTCGCCGAACTCGGCCAGCACCGAGCCCTCGGCCTGGCTGGTGAAGCCGGGCGTGAAGCGCAGGGGGCGCAACTGATCGGGTTGGCGAGCGGATGGGCGCATGCGGGGCTCCAGGTCGAGAAGGGGGTGCGCTTGAGGCGGGTCTAGGCACACCCGGGGCGCACTCGGGCGTTCGGTCGATCTATTGTCGCACGGGCAGGGGGTGGCGATGGGCGGGTGATGCGCGGGCGGCGTTGGGCGCGGATCGCCGACCCAGTCGTCAGGTATGATCGGGGCACCTCAGGCCAAAGCTCAGGATTCCCCATGGTTAGAAGCATGACCGCATTCGCGCGCCAAGATAGCAATACCGAGGCCGGTGCCCTGAGCTGGGAGGTCCGCAGCGTCAATCATCGCTTCCTCGAGCCGCATCTGCGCCTGCCCGATGAGCTGCGCAGCCTCGAGCCGGCCGTGCGCGAGCGGCTGAGCGCGCGGCTGAACCGCGGCAAGATCGATCTCAGTCTGCGGTTGGGTGGCCGTGGCGCTCAGGGCACGGAGGGCGGTGAGCTACGGGTCAATCGCGTGCTGCTCGAGCAGCTGCTCAAGGCCGCCGATGAGGTGGCCACGCGCATCGGCGAGCCCGCGGCGCCGCATCTGTTCGATCTGATGAGCTGGCCCGGGGTGCTGGAAGAGACGCCGAAGGACCTCGAGGCCCTGAGCAGCGCGGCGCTCACGCTGCTCGACCAGACCCTATCGGCCCTGGTCGAGGCCCGCGAGCGCGAGGGTGAGCGGCTGAAGGGCTTGCTGCTCGAGCGCTGCGAGCGGCTGCTCGAGCGGGTCGCCGAGGTGCGCGAGCGCATGCCCGAGGTGCTCACCGCGATCCGCACCCGCATCGGCGAGCGTCTCGCCGAGGTGCGCGACCAGCTCGACGAGACCCGCCTCGAGCAGGAGATGACCCTGATCGCGCAGCGGCTCGACGTCGACGAGGAGATGGACCGCCTCGAGAGCCACATCACCGAGGTACGCGACAGCCTCGACAGCGACGAGCCCATCGGCCGCCGCCTCGACTTCTTGATGCAAGAGCTCAACCGCGAGGCCAATACGCTGAGCAGCAAGTCGCCCGATGCCGCCGTCACCCGCGCCGCCGTCGATATGAAGGTGCTGATCGAGCAGATGCGCGAGCAGGTGCAGAATATTGAGTAGGCCCACAGCGTTGGCGAGCAGCACGTCAGAGTCAACCTAAGCGGCTGCAGAAGCACAAAAACCATGTATGGTCCGCCCCGGTGGTGCAAGTGCCGATCGAGCCGTGGGCTGATGGACGCGTTGCCGCCGGCGCTGGAGGCGCGCATCCCGCTTGAGATCCGGCGGCCGCGGTCGCGTTGGACGCGAGCGCGCTATATCGCCGGACTCGATGCCGAGCGGGACTCTGAGGCGATCGGCTATCTGCTGGCCTGCTACGAGTTCCCCTGGGACACCACACGCGCGCTGGAGCTCGCGCTGCTGCGCACCTTCGGCATCGCCAAGGGCACGCCGCTGCTGGTCGCCACCGGCGAGCTGACCGAGCGTACCCAGAAGCGCTACGACGACACGGTCCTGATCCTGGCCGAGATCCTCGAGAACGGGATCGATCATGCGCGCGGTCGTGCGGCCTTGCGCCGGATGAACCAACAGCGCGGCCGCTACGCGATCCCGAACGACGAGTATCTCTACACGCTCTCGACCTTCGTGCTCGAGCCCATCCGTTGGAATGCCCGCTTCGGCTGGCGCCTGCTGACCCCGAAGGAGCGCGAGGCCAGCTACTTCCTCTGGCGCGAGATCGGCCGGCGCATGGGGATTCGCGATATACCGACGAGCTACGCGGCGCTGGAGCGCTTCAATCTCGACTACGAGCGCGCGCAATTTCGCTACAGCGATGACAACCATCGGCTCGCACTCGCAAGCCGCGACCTGATGCTGGGCTGGGTCTTGCCGCGGCCGCTGCGCCGGCTGGGCGCACCACTCATCCATGCCATGCTCGACGAGCCGATGTTGACCGCGGTGGGCCTGCCATCACCGCCCCAGTGGCTACGCACCCTGGTCAAGGCCGGGATGCGTGGCAGGGCGCGAGTGCTGCGCTGGCTTCCGCCGCAGCGCAGACCACGGCTCGCGACGCGCCTTCCGAATCGGAGCTATCCCAATGGCTACCGGATCGAGCAGCTCGGGGCGGACCGCCGCTAACCGACGCTCGAGCGTCACGGCGGTGACGTCGAGCGAGTGGTGAGCCTTTGAGACTTGGGCTAGGCTGAGGACGGTTGTGTCCAAATCGAGGTCTCCGATGACATCCACGCCCCGCGTCTCGCTTGTGCTCGGCAGTGGCGGTGCGCGCGGGCTGGCGCACATCGGCATCATTCAGCGGCTCGAAGAGACGGGTTACCGCATCGAATCGATTGCTGGCTGCTCGATGGGCGCCCTGGTTGGCGGCATCTACGCCGCCGGAAAGTTGGATCGCTATCGCGACTGGGTCTGTGCGCTGCGCCGCACCGACGTGCTGCGCTTCCTGGATCTGGCGTTTCGCTCCAGCGGCCTGATCAAGGGCGACCGGATCATGGATCGGCTGCGCGAGATGGTCGGCGAGCATGTGATCGAGGAGCTGCCGATCGCCTTCACCGCGGTGGCGACCGATATCGAGCGCCAGCGCGAGGTCTGGATCTCGAAGGGACCGCTGTTCGATGCGATTCGTGCCTCGATTGCGGTGCCGACCGTCTTCACCCCGCACCCCTATCTGGGTCTGACCCTGGTCGACGGCGGGCTGCTGAATCCGGTGCCGATCGCGCCGACCTTTCGCGACCTCACCGACCTGACCATCGCCGTGAACCTCAACGGTGAGCCACCGCCGGATGGGCATCCGCAGAAGCCGGAGCCGGTGCCGAGCCAGGGGTCGCGCGACGATGACCTGCGCGGCCGTATCCTGGAATTTCTCGATAGCATCGGCAATAGCCTGAGCCCGGATGCCGACGACACCGAGGAGCTTGGGATCTTCGATCTGGTGAGCCGCTCGTTTGAGACCATGCAGAATGCCATCGCGGCGATGAAGCTCGCCGCCTATGCACCGGATGTGCTGATCGAGGTGCCCCGAGATTGCTGCGAGGCACACGAGTTCCACCGCGCCCGGGAGCTGATCGAGATCGGCTATGGTCTCGCCGAGCGCGCGCTGCGGGATCAGGACCGCGGGTTGGAGCCGCGGCGTCGCCCTAGGGCCGCGCCTCGGCCGAGCTAGCCGGCGCCTCGGCGAGCTGCATGCTGATGCAATGCAGGCTGCCGCCCTGACGGATCAACGGCCGGCAATCTACCGGCTCGATGCGTCGGCCCGGAAAGCAGGCCCGAAGCCGCTCGCAGGCGATGCGATCGGCCGGGTCGTCGTAGACCGGCACCAGCACAGCCTGGTTGATGATCAGGAAGTTGGCGTAGCCCGCGGGAAGACGTTGGCCGTCCTCATCGCGGATCGGCGCGGGTTGCGGCAGTGCGACGAGCCGATAGGGCTCGCCGTTGCGCTGGCGCAGCGCGCGCAGCTCGGCGGCGAGCTGCTCGAGCGCCGGATGATCCGGGTCCGAGGGGTCGGTGCTGGCGGCATAGCAGAGGGTCTGCGGATCGCAGAAGCGTGCCAGGGTATCGATATGGCCATCGGTGTCATCGCCGCTGAGCTGGCCATGCTCGAGCCAGAGGATGCGCTCGATCCCGAGCCGCGCGCGCAGCTCGGCCTCGATCTGCGCTTGGCTCCAGCCCGGATTGCGGTGCGGATCGACCAGGGTGCGGCGCACCGCGAGTAGCGTGCCCTGGCCGTCGCTCTCGATGGCCCCGCCCTCGAGCACCAGCGGGCTCGACTCGAGGCGCTCACCGGCGGCGAAGACGGTCGCGCTGATGCGGTCGTCGAGCTCGGCGGGGTGCTTGTCGCCCCAGCCGTTGAAGCGGAAGTCGACCAGGATACGTGCGTTGGTCGCCAGGTCGATGACGCTGATCGGTCCGTGATCCCGCGCCCAGGTGTCGTTGCTCGGGGCGATCGCAAATCGGATGCGCTCGAGGTGAGCCCGCACCGCCTGCTGAGCGCCGGCGTCGTGCGCATCATCGCGGCTGCCTTCGGCCGCGGTCGCAACCACGGGGAGCGGGCGAGTCGGCTCCTCGGCCAAGGCCTTTTGAATGCTGAGCCGATGGGCCTGGTCCCGACAGACGATCAGCAAGGCCTGGTCGCGGCTGATCAGCTGCGCCAAGCGCTCATAGACCGCCTCCACCGCCTCGAGCTGCGCGGCCCAATCGGTGCCGGCATGCGGCCAGGTCAGCATCACCGCCTGTTGCGGCTCCCACTCGGCGGGCAGACGGCGCATGGTCACGGGCTCCAGCTCGCGATGAGGTCCTGATAATCGATGGTGCGCCCCGGCGGCTTCTCGTTCTCGAGCACTGGCTTGGGCGCACCGGGCCGCGCGAGCCAGACGGCGGGGTCCTCGGCTGGGCCCAGCTCGGGTGCGCAGCGCAGTCCGGGCTCGGCGCGGGCGAGGCGCTCTAGGGTCTCGTCCTGGGCCTGGGCGAGATCGTCCATCACGGCCTGGGGGCTGGCGCGGCCGGTGACGGCCTGGCCAATGCGCGTCCACCAGAGCTGGGCGAGCAGCGCATAGTCGGGCACGTTGAGACCGGTCGGGGTCCAGGCCAGGCGCGCCGGGCTGCGGTAGAACTCGACCAGCCCGCCCAGGCTTGGTGCCGCATCGGTCATCGCGGGCGATTGCAGGTCGCTCTCTCGGATCGGGGTCAGCCCGACCAGGGTCTTCTTTAACGAGACGGTCTTGCAGACGCAGAACTGGGCGTAGAGCCAGGCGGCGCGGCGGCGAGCGAGCGGGGTGCTGGCGAGTAGGGTCCAGGCGCCGCAGTCCTGATAGCCGAGCTTCATGCCGGGCTCCCAGTAAGCGCCGTGCGGCGAGGGGGCGACCCGCCACTTCGGCAGGCCCTCGTCGTCCATCACCTGCGAGCCGGCGCGCACCATGTCCGGCGTGAAGGCCGTGTACCAGAAGACCTGCTGGGCGATGTCGCCGCGAGCCGGCACCGGGCCGGCATCGGTGAAGGTCATCTGCCGCGCCTCGGGCGGCGCGAAGCGCTCGAGCCAGTCGAGATAGGTGCGCAGCGCATAGACCGCCGCCGGGCTGTTGGTGGCGCCGCCCCGGCTGACCGAGGAGCCAACCGGATGGCAGCCCTCGGCGCGGATGCCCCAGTCATCGACCGGCTGGCCGTTCGGCAGCCCCTTGTCGCCGACCCCGGCCATCGACAGCCAGGCATCGGTGAAGCGCCAGCCAAGCGAAGGGTCGACCTTGGCATAGTCCATGTGGCCCCAGACGCGCTGGCCATCGAGCTCCTTGACCTGGTTGGTGAAGAAGTCGGCGATGTCCTCGTAGGCCGACCAGTTCAGCGGCACGCCAAGCGGATAGCCATAGCGCTGCTCGAAGGCGCGCTTGAGGTCATCACGCTGGAACCAGTCGAGCCGGAACCAATAGAGGTTCGCGAATTGCTGGTCGGGTAGTTGGTAGATCTTGCCGTTCGGCCCGGTGGTGAAGGCCAGACCGATGAAGTCGGGCAGATCCAGCGTCGGCAGCGTGACTGCCGCGCCCTCGCCACTGATCCAGTCGGAGATCGGCACTATGGCATCGTTGCGGCTGTGGGTGCCGATGAAGTCCGAGTCGTTGACATAGGCGTCGTAGAGGTTGCGGCCGGTGCGGGTCTGCTGGCGCAGGCGCTCGACCAGCTCGCCCTCGTGCAGCAGGTCGTGCTGGACGCGGATGCCGGTGATCTCGAAGAAGGCACGGGCGAGGAAGCGCTGCTCGTAGACGTGGGTCGGGATGGTCTCGGAGGCGACGTGGATGCGCTGGCCGCTGAACGGCTTGGCGGCCTGGATGAAGAAGGCCATCTCGGCCATCTGGGCCTGCTCATCCAGGGTCGAGGGCTGGAATTCGCCGCGCACCCAGCGTCGCGCGGCGGCCAGGCGCTGTGGCTCGATCTCGCCGAGCTCGGCGATGCGCCGATGGGGCGGTGAGACGGGCGCGCTGGGGTTGGTATCCGCGCTCTCAGACGCGGCCAGGGCGCGCAGAGCCGGCCAGGCGGCGAGCCCGAGCGCCGAGGCCTGGAGCAATTGCCGACGTTGGCGATTGGGGCTGCTCATCGGAACTGCACGCTGGTTGGGTCTTGGAGCAACAGGTAGAGACCGGCGGCGAGGGCCGCGCCGATCAGCGGGCCGACCACCGGGATCCAGGCATAGCCCCAGTCGCTGTCGCGTTTGCCGCCGGGCATCGGTAAGAGCGCGTGGATCAGCCTTGGGCCCAGGTCGCGGGCTGGGTTGATTGCGTAGCCGGTGGTACCGCCAAGGCTGAGGCCGATCGCCAGCACCAGCAGCCCGACCGGCAAGGCGTCGAGCGCGCCGAGACCGAACACCGAGACAGCGAGGAACAGCACCGCGAAGACCAGCACGAAGGTGCCGATGACCTCCGAGAGCAGGTTCGAGACCGGGTCGCGGATCGCTGGCGCGGTGCAGAAGCAGGCGAGCTTTAGGTCCTGGTCCTCGGTGAGCGCGAAGTGCGGCCGGTAGATCAGCCAGACCAGGGCCGATCCGAGCATGGCGCCCAGGAACTGGGCGAGCACGTAGAGCGGCACCAAGGCCCAGTCGAACTTATTGGCGATGGCCAGCCCCACCGAGACGGCCGGGTTGATGTGTGCGCCGCTGAATGAGGCCATGGTGAAGACGGCGACGAACACCGCCATGCCCCAGCCCCAGGTGATCACGATCCAGCCCGAGCCGTTGCCCTTGGTGCCGGTGAGTACGACGTTGCCGACGACACCGTTGCCGAGCAGGATCAGCAGCGCGGTACCCAGGAATTCGGCGAGAAACGGCGTCATAGCGGTCTCCTCAATGGTGTCGATCTTGTTCTTTGGTGATCGCTTGCCTGCTGCGTCGCCTAGCGGCCGGTGAGCCCGGCGGTATAGCGGCGCTGCTGCCTATTTGCTCATGCTGATTGCGCTGCGGTGACCTGGCAATCCGCGCAGAAATACTCGTCGTAGCGCGCCTGGGCCTGGTCGCCGAACAGGATCTCGCAGGCCTCCATCAGGCCCTCGGCCTGCTGAATGGTCGGGCGCGGCACCACGAGTGCGATCTTCGAGCGGCGGCGCAGGAAGTCTTCCAATTTGACGATCATCTCTTGGCGCTTGGCCAGCTGGATCTCGCAGCGGGTGTAGTCGGTGCCCTTGATCAGCACCTCGGCCTGGCGCGGGTCCTCGCGGATCTGGG
>CAZTYV010000079.1:0-5121 GCA_964617675.1 uncultured Halochromatium sp.
TAGAGCCAATTCCGAATGATCAATTTTGCTCAGTGACTTAGCCGAGCAGTGAGCGTGTCGGTGCGCGGAGGTTCAAGGCGAGACATCCGAGATGTCGTCTTATTCGACGGGCGCAGGGCCTCAGAGATCGCCCGGCTCGTCGTCGATGCCTTGGGGGATTGCGAAGGGCGTCGCGAAGAGCAGCGGCGTCATGAACATTGCGCCGCCGCCAGGGCGATCGATGTCTGCTTGCTCATAGATTCGATCGAACAGGCGGTCAGCCTCCGCCGCCTCAACGACGATCTGGACCATCCGCACCAGGCTCGGCTCCGGGAGCTTGCCGCGTCGTGTGACGGCCTCGCGCAGCACCGAATGGCCGCGGCAATAGACGCTGTTGGCCCGGGTGATCCCCTGCTCACGCAGCCAGGTCAGCAGCCGTCGCTCGCTGCCGTCGTCGGGCAGGATGCAGTGGATGAGCTTGGCCGGCTGGCCCGTGTTCTGGGTGCCAGCGCGCTCGGGCTGTTCTGCGCCTATGGGTGTCCACTCTTCCAGTGCCGTGTCCGTCGGTGCCGGTGCCGAGCTCACCGCCCCTCTCCTTGGTCCGAAAGCGGGCATGATGGACCAGCGCTCCGGCGGCACCCATGCTCCGGGCCGCCTTGATGACCGCGTCGGCGCGTCCGCTGGAGACGACGCAGGTGATCAGCGCCACGTCCGTCAGGTAGGTGATCTTGCCGTCTTTCATACCAGTGCTTGGACCTCTTGCTCATGATGGATGGCCGCCTTGTGCTCGGCCGCTCGCGCCTGTCGGGCGGCCTGCATCCGCGCCCAGAGCCCGGTCAGCAGCACGCTGATGATCGGGCCGATGGAGGCCAGGCAGAGGATGCCGAAGCCCTCGACGGCGTGAGTCGCGTTGCCGAGGCCGAGCCCCATCGCCAACACCAGCGGCACCGTGATCGGCCCGGTGGTGACGCCGGCACTATCCCAGGCCACGTTGACGAAGGCCTCTGAGGAGACGGCGGTGAGCAGGGCGGCGAGCAGATAGAGCGGGACGATGAGCCAGACCAAGGGGAGATCGAAGACGAGCTTGGCCACGCCGAGCGCGATGCCGCAGGCAACGCCGGCCGAGACCGCCAGGATCAGCGTCCGCTTCTTGAAGAAGCCGTTGGTGAGCTGCTCCGCGGTGACCCCCAGCGCGTTCAGGGCTGGCTCGGCGATGGTCGCACCAAAGCCCAGGATCAAGGCAAACGCCAGGGTGATGCTGATGCCCACCGCGTAACGGTACAGCGGCGAGCCCTCGGCGCCGGGGATCGCCATGAAGGCCGCCGGCACCAGCGACCCGGCGCTGCCGCCGAGCGCGGACAGCCCATAGGTCAGGCCGAGGTTGAACAGGCACATGCCGATCACCGTCAGCACGATCCCGAGCATCATCTCTCGCGGGCGCGGCAGCGTCTCCTTCAGCACCAGCTTCAGGATCAGCAGCAGGAACAGCACCAGCGGCAGGATGGCGCGGATGCCCAGCACCACCTCCAGACCGGGGCTGCGCGCATACCAGGCGAGGTCTTGCGTCACCGCGCCGGCGCTGGCCGCGGCGGCGACGATCTCGGCGGGGGTTGCGGTGGTGGCGACATAGAAGGTCAGCAGCAGCACGCCGATGATCGGAAACAGCGAGGCCAGGGTGACGATGCCGAAGCCGGAGAGACCGGAATCGGCGCGCCCGGCGGCGGCGGCGATACCAATACCGAGCGCCAGCACCAGCGGCACCGTGACCGGCCCTGTGGTCACCGCGCCGGCATCCCAGGCCAGCCCGAGCACGGTGACCAGATCCGGATCGAGCGCGGCATAGAGCGTCAGCCCGAGCACCGGCACCAGCGAGGCGTAGATCAGCGGCTTCAGGCTCCAGCCGTGCAGGAAGCGCAGCGTGCCCAGCACCGCGGCCAGCCCAACGCTGGCGCCAATCACCAGCACCAGCGCTGTCGTCCACTGGTTTAGCAGCGCCCACAGATAGGGCGCTTGCTCGGGCGAGACGTTTTGCCCGGCGGTCTTCAGCGCGCCGATCGCCGGCTCGGCGAAGGTGACGCCGATGCCGAGCAGCAGTGTGATGAAGAGCACCAACGGCAGTGGCGACTTACGCGGCAGCGTCTGCCCGATCAGCTCACCGAACGGCATCAGGCCGAGCTTGAGCCCTTCCATGAAGAACATCAGGCCGAGGATGACAGCAAAGAGCCCGCCGGTGACGAGCCAGGAGTCGTCGATCAGTTGACGCAGAATCAGGATCTGGAACAGCGCCAGATAGAGCGCCAAGGGCAGCACCGCCTTGACCTGCTCCATGAAACGCACCGAGACATAGGGTCGCAGCAGCGCGGCGATCTCATCCGCTTGCAGCCGGATCGGGGGTGGTGGCGGTGGCGGCACAGCGCGCCCGTCGGCGTCGCGTCCCACCGCGGGGGCAATGGCGTTGTAGCTCAGCTGCCGCCGCCCGGCGCCAATGGTCTGTAGATAGTCGGCGTAACGGAGGCTCTGTTTCTGTGTCATCACCAGTCTATCCCTGAGCTGCCGCGATCGGCCTGTTGGAACAGCTGCGCGCTGTTGTGGTCCTCCGCCAGCACGCATCCTGCGTGAGCGCGTAAGGACGATAAGATGATGCGATAGAGCATGTGGTGTCCCGGGCAATAAAGCGCTGATTGCGCAGGTTTAGCGGTTAGGTGTCAGAGGTACCGCTCAGCGGCGGTAACGAGATCCTCGCGCTGTGGGAGATCCCGTGTGGCGATCACCACCGGCAGCACGGTGGCGCGCTCCCCGCGTGCGTTCTCCAGCTCTTGAAAGACCATCTGACGCGCGGAAGGGTCGCTGGGGTCGAGGCGAATATTCATCGGACTGAGGCACAGCTCGACCTGCTGGTTGCGGAGCTGCTGCTCGGCCGTTGCCAGCCGCTCGGCGACGATGTCTAGATGCGTCTTCAGCAGGTCAGCATGGGCGCCGAGTGCTTGGAGCTGTTGCGAGACGCTGTCGAGCTCAGTCTGCAGCGCGGCCTGCTCGGTGCGGCTCGCCTCGGGCGTATCGAAGCTCAGGCTGCCCCGCTTCATCGCCTGCCGCTGGCGCTGGAGTAGATCACGCTGGCGGTGCAGATCATCGCGCTGCATCGCGGTGTCGGCGATTTGCCCCAGGGCCAGCACGAGCAGGTGATCGAAGGCGCGCCGCTTCAGCAGGCGCTGGCACTCCTCCGCGCTCGCTTGTGGCTCCAACAGGTGATGCCCGGAGAAGCTCACCGAGACCTGAGCCACATCGTGCCGCACCTGATCGCCGATCAGGTCCATGCCGAGGATGTTGCGCTCGGCGCGGCGCGCCAGCAGCACGGCGCGTATCTGCTCGGCGCCCTGGCCGTCGGGGCCGGAGCGGTAATCGGTCAGCGCCCGATCGCGGCCGAACATCTCCAGCATGTCCTGGATCGAGGCGAACAGGGCGGCGAGGCGGACGTCGTTGCGATAGCCCTCTGGCCCAGCCGCCACCGGCGCCGGAAAGCCGTCGACCAGCGTCACCACATGGTCGATCGCGTGGATCACCGGCCCGCGCAAGCGCTTGCGGTAGCCTGGCACCAGCCGCAATCGGGGGTCGGTACCATCCACGGCCCGATCGATGCCTCGGTCGATCAGCGCCTCGGGATAGCGACCCGCCGTCTCGTGGCCGCCAAAGATGGACTGAAAGAGCTTCAACGCATCATCTCCTTCGCGGGAGACTCATGCGAGCTGGCGGCATCCGGGTTGTTCGCACTGCTGCGACCGTGCGTCAGCGATCGTTAAGCGTCTCGTCGGGCCAGTAGCGCGAGCCGGTCAGTTTGGCCGAGACCTTCCAGCCCTTGCCGGTCAGCACGAACACGGCCTTGCCCTCGTCGAAGCCCAGGGCGAGTCGCTCTTTCTCATCGCCGGTCATGGCCCCGACCTCGGCGCCAGCGTCCAAGCCGTTGACGACGAAGTTCTGGAAGGCGGCGTCGTTCTCGAACAGGATGACCAGTTGGGAGGCGAAGCCGCCGAGACCAAAGCCGATCCCGCCGCCGGTGGTCGCCATCTTCATGTAGACGTGCTCGCCGGTCTTGGTATCGACCGCGACGCCGCGGCCGTAGCCGGCGACGACGTAGAAGCTCGCCTCGCGCTTATCGAACACCGCGTAGCCGGCGCTGCGATCAAACAGCTCGCGGGCGGCGGGCTCTTCCTCGAATAGGCGCGCGAGCGTCGCTTTGGCCATCGCGTCGAGCTTGGCGCGGGTCTCCTCGGGCGTGGCCTCGTCGCGCAGGGCCGCGTTGCTGGAGTCGACGGTGTCGGTCACCGCGTCCGCGGCCTTACCGGTTGCCTCCCCGGCGGAGTTGACGAGGTCTGCGGTGGTCTCACCCACCGCTTTCGCGGCCTTTGCGGCGCCTTCCTTGAGGCTGTCGAGCGAGAGCTCGGCATGGCCGACCATCGGCGCGAGCATCAGGGCCAAGGCGAATACGGCTTTCATATTGATCATCTTGGTGGCTCCATCTATCCCTGCTTCTCGTTCTCAAGCGCCTTGCTCATGATCTGGCCGTACAGATGCACCATGCGTGCGGCCAGATCCTGATACTTGGGCTGTCGGTCGATGTAGGGCTTGGCCTGTTCCCAGTCCTGGTAGACCTGTCGCAGGAAGCTCAAATCCTCGTCCCCAAGTTTTTCACCACCATCGACCTGCTTCTTGAGCGCCAGCAGTCGCGACAGGCGCCGCTCGTTGAGTCGCTCGAGCAAGGCTTGGATCACGCCTTCATCTTTCGCGGAGTCTGTCATCGGTCGTTCTTCCCATGGCTGGTTTGAATGGAATGCCCAATCGGTGGACGACGTGCGGGTCGTTTCGCCGCGGCGGTTGCCGCGTTCGCCGCGACCCCGCTCCTTAGGGGTAGACCCGCTGTGCCCTCAATGTCCGCCCAAGACAAGCGTGTTGATGGGTAACAGCAGCGCCTGCAGCCGCAAGATCAGCGCGTGCACCAGTCCGACCGTGTCGATCGCATGCAGCGCAAAGCTGTGCAAGGTGCTGATCTCAGGGTTCTGCAGCGCCTCGTGATTGTTGGTGTAGAGGTTGGCGATGCAGTTGCCGCCCAGCGGTAGGCTATCGAGCTGACCGGCGTAGAGTGGCTCC
>CAZTYV010000079.1:5131-6793 GCA_964617675.1 uncultured Halochromatium sp.
GACCGTGATACTGCCGGGACGCCCCATCTGCTGCACATCGACCAGGGTGTCGGTCGATTTGACCTGGCCAGAGGCGATGACCGGCTGCACCTCGGTCACCACCATCGGTACGATCCGCCAAGGCTGGGCGATGCAGGCGACCTCGCCGATCATGCCGACCTTGATCACCTGCGCCTCGATCTGGCCAAAACCCGCGAGCAGGGCCGCAACCGGACGCTCTGGCACCAAGATGCCGGCGGGCCTGAGCATCGGGTTGACGATGTCGCCCGGGCGTAGTGCGAACTGCTGCAGCATGCCGTTGGTGCCGGCCACCACCAGGGTCTTCTCCAGCGCCACCTCGGCCTCTCGCAGCAGCGCCTCGGCGCTGGCCTTCTCGGCCGGTAGCTGGAAGGTCATCTGCGAGCTGATCGCATCGCGACTCGCCAAGGCCGCGTCGACCGCGCCCTGCGCCGTGTCGACCTGGACGCGCACCCGCTCGACCTCAGCCTCGGCAATGGAGCCAGGACTGCGGCGCTGGACCTCCATGCGCCGGTTGAGCTCATCCATGGACTGCTTCAGCGCCCCGCGGGCTTGCACGATGCGCGCTTCCGCCTCCGCGAGCTGGGACTTTGCGGTGACCATCCGTGCCTCGATCTCGGCGATCTTGCGCTTGGCGGTCTCCGCGGCCGCTTCCTGCGCCCGGCTATCCAGTCGGAACAGCGGTTGCCCTTCTTCGACGCGTTGGTTGATCTCGACAAAGGTCTCAGCGACCCGGCCGCTGCCTTCCGACATCAGGGTCACGGTGCGAAACACCGAGGATGCAGCCTGGGTCGAGGGATGGAAATAGAACACCGCCGTGATCAGGCTGATCGTCAGAATCAGGCAGAAGGTGATGCCCCAGCGCAGCACGTACCAGACCGAGAACAGCGTGATCTCATGGCCGAACCGCATCCCCTGCCGATAGCGGCGGTAGAGGTAGTCCGGGAGGACGGTGAGCATCGAGCAGAGGAAGAGCTCCAGCATGACTTAGCCCTCTGCCTCTGGCGTTGACGGGGAGTCGCTGGAGGGCACTGAAGCCCGTCTAGCGGTCGCGGCTCCTTGAGCGTTGGGCGCTTGCCGCTGCTCCTGCTCTTGCGCCGTCGATTCCAATGGTTTCGCCTCTGCTGCGGCATGCTCCGACAGGGCCGCGTTGCTCTCAAGAGAGGCGGTGCTGGCGGAGAGGCGATCGAGCGAACGGGCCATCGACTTCAGCGGGGTCGTGAGATCCGGCAACGGCACGAGCGCCAACAGCAGCCCCGCGATCCAGAACGCGTGGTTGTGCGTGAACAGCGCCAGCAGCCCCAGCACCGCGACGATCTGAAACTGCACCTGCTGGCCGCGATGGGCAATCCGTTCCGGCAGCGCGTGGAGCTTGAAATAGAAGACGCCGATGCCGACGACCGCGAAGATCAGGAAGACCCCCATCACCCACATCAGGACGTCGGTTTGGCCGGGCGCGGTGACGAAGGGCGGCAAGTGCTGGATTGCCGCGGGGTGCATCTGAACGGCGCTCTGCGCGATGGGGTCTGAACTGCTCATGGATTCTGGCGATGGCCTCTCTTCGGAATCATCGTGGATAGGCTGGCTCGGTTCGGCTTCGGAGTGCGGCACCGCGATCGGGTTGATGGCGTCTGCATCGCCGAT
>CAZTYV010000079.1:6814-15301 GCA_964617675.1 uncultured Halochromatium sp.
AAAGCAAACACCCTGCCATCCATGATCTGGGCGGGGGCCTTGGTTTTTTGCTCCAGATTCAGGGCCCTGAGTGTAGACGGTCGGCGGGCTCTTGGGTGACGCCCGGGCGCATGATTGGGTATCTCTGATATATCGTGTTTTCTCTGCTGCGCCCGAGCAGGCCCAGGCGGCGCATCGAACGGTCTCGAGATGCCGAGGTGTGAGTCTGGCCTCAGGTGCTGGCCTCAGGTGCTGGCCCACCCGAGCCTTCTCAGATTCCCAAGCACCTGCTCGCGATCGCTATAGGGTCGCTTGACCCCGTTCTGATCGATGTAGGGCTCGTGGCCCTTGCCGGCGATCAGTGCAACCCAGGGCTGATCCATCGGGTACTCGGCCAAGTGATCGAAGAGCGCGGCAATCGCCTCGGCCCGATCCAGGATCACGGTCGGCGCGGCCTCGCATCCGCTCATCCCCTGCAAGGTATCGTCGACGATCGCTCGCGGGTCTTCGAAGCGCGGATTGTCCGAGGTCAGGATCACCTGATCCGAGCCGCGGCAGACGGCGGCGCCCATCAGCGGGCGCTTGCCGCGGTCGCGGTCGCCACCGCAGCCGAACAGGGTCAGGATGCCGGCCCCCGGAAAGGCCTCGCGGATGGCGTCGAGGATGTTCTCGAGCGCATCCGGCGTGTGGGCGAAGTCGATGACGATGGTCCGATTCTGGAAGACATGGCAGTCGAAGCGGCCGGGCACGGGTTTCAGACATCGCCAAGGCTCCTCGGGCTCGGCGCCGAGCAACGCTGTCGCGAGCGCTCGAGCGAGTGCATAGTTGGCGCGGTTGTAGCTCAGTGCGAGGAAGGGGCGTGCCTGGACCAGGTCCGTGGTCAGTGCGGGGATGTCGATGCGTGTGATTGCGGTCTCGTCCCCGCGCTCGGCGCGCAGGCGGTGCTCGACCTCGGCGCTGGTGGTCAGCAACGGGACGCCGTCTGCCAGCTGGTCGAGGATCAAGGCCTTGGCGGCAAAGTAGCTGGCCTCGTCGCGATGATAGTCGAGATGATCCTGGCTGAAGTTGGTCCAGGCCGCCGCGGCGAAGCGCAGCCCCTGCACGCGGCCCTGATGCAGCGCGTGGCTCGAGACCTCCATCACCAGGGTATCGGCTTGGTCACGGTACTGATGCAGGATGCGCCGCAGCTCGATATAGGGCGGTGAGGTGAAGCCGGTCTCGCTGAGCGACTCGCCGTTCAGCGCCAGCCCCAGCGTGCCGATGCTGAGCACGCGCCGCCCGGCCGCGAGCAGGATGGATTCCAGATACTTGACGGTGGTGGTCTTGCCGTTGGTGCCGGTCACCCCGGCGATCTGCCACTGCCGCGGTCCTCGCGGGTAGAAGGAGTCGCAGAGCTGCTCCAGCGTCTCGCCCCAGGCGCCTGGGGCGGTGACGAATAGTGGGCGCCCGGCGAGCGGCCCGTTGAGCCAGCGCGGGTCAAGCGCGCGATTGATCACCAAGGCACCGAACGGGCTCTGCGCCAGATAGCGCTCGACGATCTCGGCATCGGGCTTGCCGTCATCGAAGCGCTGGAAGCAGAGGATCGAGCTTGGCGAGCAGCGGTCCGCCCGCCATTGGATGTCAGTCAGCGGGGCGGTGTCGAGTGCATCTAGGTCCGGGCACTGCGCGAACCGGCATGACTTGAAGACGTCGATCAGCGATCGCCCAACAGCATTCCACCGGGGATCATTCGGCTGGGAGTCGTTCGCCTGGGAGGAGGACATTCAGGTGACGGCGGCTGCGCTGGGAATCGATCCGGCGAGCATACCAAGCCTGAGGTTGGACGGCGCTGGCGCTGCCGAGCCTCATGCGCGGTCTGGGCTCGGTATGATCAGCCGCTGTCGTCGCTGGAACCTCCTGGGCTGCCGTTGCGGCCGGGACCAAACCGTGCGGCCGCGGCGTCATAGGCTTCAAACCCGAGCCGGCGGCGAATCTCGTCGAAGGCCATCAGCGCGTTCGGATGCCGTCCGGCCTTGAAGGCGTCGAGCGCCTCGACCATCGCGCGCATCGCCGCCGAGAGCAGTGTCAGCGGGTAGGCCGCGATCCGATAACCAAGCGCCTCGAGCTCGGCCGGTGGCAGGATCGGCGTGACCCCGCCCTCGAGCATATTCGCCAGGTGGATGCCGGGCGCCTCGCGGCAGAGGGTGGCCATCTCCTCGCGCGTTTCCGGGGCCTCGATGAAGAGGATGTCGGCCCCGAGCTCGCGGAAATGGTTCGCGCGCGTGATCGCCTCATCGAGACCGAGCAGGGCGCGGGCGTCGGTGCGCGCGAGGATCAGGAGATCGGCGCCGGCATCGCGCGCCTCGACCGCGGCACGGATACGATCGAAGGCCTCCTCGCGCTCGACCACCGCCTTGCCGCGGGTGTGGCCACAGCGCTTCGGCGCCACCTGATCCTCGAGCATGATGGCCGCGAAGCCGGCCCGCGCGAAGCCGCGCACCGTGCGCTGCAGGTTGAGCGGGTTGCCATAGCCGGTATCGCCGTCGCCGATCACCGGGATCTCGACGGCCTCGATGATGTTGCGGCCCTGGTCCAGCACCTCGCCATAGGACATCAGCCCGGTGTCGGGCGCGCCGAGCCGATGCGCAGCGGCTGCGAAGCCGGACATGAAGGTGAGCTCGAAGCCCGCCTGCTCGATCAAGGTCGCGCTCAGCGCGTCGCCGCAGCAGGGCATCGGGATCAGCCTGCCTTGGGCGAGCAGCGTGCGGAGTCGGTTGGCAGCACTGGCCATCGGAGTGGTTTCGGATCGGCCGCTCATGGTCACTCGGGGGCTCGATGGGTGAGCGAAGACCCCGCGGCGCTCGAGGCCCGCTCACCGACGGTTGGGATGCGCCAGCTGACGCGACCCGTGCGGATCAGCTCACGCCCCGGCTCTCCGGGCTTGGTGCCATAGCGAATCAATTGAACCAGGTCGGAGCTGACACGTGGGTTGGTGGTGAAGTAGCCATGCCCGAACAGGTCCGTGCGCTTGCCCTCGTAGGCGATCAGATCGGTGCCGCCGCGGGTCTCGAGGTAGCGCTGAGCCGGCTCAGGGATGTCCTCTGGGCGTATTTGGCCGACGCGGTTGCGGCTGCGAAAGAGGATCTGCGACACGCGTAAGGCGCGGTCCTGCGGTGAGGAATAGACGGTCAGACGCCCGTCGAGCGCGCGCGGTAAGCGCGCCTCAGGCCAGACCGTGACCAGGTCGGGATCGGAGATGAAGCCGGTGAGCTGCTGCGCGGCGATATCGATGTCGATATCCGGCGATAACAACACCAGATTCTTGACCTTGAAGAGCGATGCCGGCTCCTTGCCTGCCGCGATGCCCTCGAGCGCCAGCTCACGGGCGGCCGATAGGGTCACCGCGGCGCCGCGGCTGTGGGCGAGCAGGTGGACCCCCTTGACCTCCGGCATGGTAGCGATGGTGCGGATGGTCTTCTTGAGATGCGCAACGGCGAAATTGGCCGTCTCCGTCGTGCTGGTGTAGGAGATCAGGAAGTTGCCGGTGGTCGAGGCGGGCCAGGTAAAGAAGCTGCAGACGGGCTCGCGGCCGAGGAAATGACAAAGCTCCGCGGTGGTGAAGGCCGCGTCGGCGAAGGTCTCGTTGAAGCCGTGCACATAGAGCATCACCTCACCGGTCGGCGAGCGCTCCAGACGGCGCCGGATCTCGGCCCTGAGCGCCTCGTTCGCCGCCGCGTGGCGGGCCAGCTCGGTTCGGTCGCGCAGCAGCTTCCCGTCGTCGCCACGCATGATCTTGTAGGGCTCGTCCGGGTAGGCCCCAAGCTCTTCGACCTCGCCGAGCTCCAGCTCGACCGGGCGGGTGCGCTCGGCAAGCTGGCTCTGCTCAGTGAGCCCCTGCCAGGTGAGACCGGGCACCAGCCGGACACGAGCCGAGCCGAAGGCGACCCGTCGCGCTCGCGCTTGGCCGTAGGGCAGCGGCTTATCATCCGCCTTGGCCCTTTCCAGCTCGGCCGGGGTGGGCCGTGCGCGGTCGGTGATGAACAGGAGGTCGAGGTCCGGCTGTCGCGCTGTCCCCACCTCCGGGTTGAACAGCGGTTTGCCTCCCGGCTGCTGATAGATCACCGGTGTTGGCATCAGCTCACGCGCGGTGCTCGCGCAGCCGCTGATGAGCGCCGCGCCCAGAGCGAGGATCAGGAACCGTGAGAAGGGTCGTGACATCTGTTTCAGGCCCGAGAAGGTGTCGGATGCTTCGTCCAGGTGGCGGCAGTCTGCGCCGAGTGGTCATGGTCCGTCCACACCGTCCAGGGACGCAGGCGGGCCGGCGCGAGCTCGCCAGCTCAACGATCGGTCACCGTCGCGGTTCGCCATGTCGAGGCCTATAGTAAGCAATATGAAGCCCGTCGCTCTCTTGTATCGCCGCGGTCGCGGAGGTGGACTCGTGGAGCCTGGTGCCGTCTTGGAGCTGACGCCTTGAACCCTCTCCCGCGCAAGCTGGTCGGCATCCTGTTGATCCCGTTGATCGGGGCGCTCTGTAGCTGCTCGCAGCCCGACCCGTTGCGTGTGGGTGTCCATCCCTGGATCGGCTACGAAACCCTGTCGCTTGCTGACGGCTTCGGTTGGCTGCCAGAGACGGTTGATCTGCGCCCTGGAGCGGCCATGAGTGACTCGACCCAGGCCCTTGCGGCCGGCGCACTCGATGCGGCAGCGCTGACCCTGGACGCCATGCTTCTGGTCCGCGCGGCCGGTGTCCCGGTGACGGCGGTGTTGGTGTTCGATGTGTCGGCAGGCGCGGATATGTTGCTGGCGCGCGAGGCCTACTCAACCATTGCCTCGCTGCGTCATCGCCGAGTGGCGGTCGAGCCCTCGGCGCTCGGGCCGTTGTTGCTTGCGCGGGCCTTGCGCCGTGCCGGCCTGAGCCTTGATGACGTCGAGCTGCACGAGCTGACCCCTGATGCACAGCTCGAGGCGTGGCGTGAGGGCCGCATCGACGCCGCGGTTGCCTACGGTCCCACCGCCAGTCAGCTCAAGCGCCTTGGCGCAAGGCGCTTGTTCGACAGCCGCGAGCTGCCGGATACCATCGTCGATGTGCTCGCGGTCAGGCAGGATCGGCTCGGTCATCCTGCTCTGGCCGCGTTGGTCGGCGCGCACTTCCGAACGCTCGACTATCTGCGCCGCAATCGAGAAGACGCCTTGTATCGTATCGCCGAGCGCCACGCGCTCTCCTATCAGATGGTCAATCGACAACTCTCCGGGATCGTGCTGCCGGATGTCACCCGTAACCTCGCCGACCTGAGGGCGCGGGGACCCTTGGTGCAGGGGGCGAAAGAGCTGAATCAGCTGATGGTCGCCCAGGGGCTGTTGGCCGCCCCGGTGGCGCTCGATCACCTGGTCGATGCGCGCTTCGTCGAGCTGCAGTTGAAGGTGCGGCCTTGAGTGCCCGACGGGCGGACACGGGCATCGCGGCCCGACGGGCCGGGTTGTGGCTCGGGCTTTGTCTATGGCTCTGCGGGCTGGGCTCGCCCGCGACGGCAGAGGAGGAGGTCCTGACCCTCGGTGTTTACGCCTATCGTCCGGTCCAGGAGATGCAACGGCGTTTTCAGCCGCTTGCCGACTATCTCAGCGAGCGCCTGCCCAACACCCGTGTCGAGCTCGAGGTGCTCCCGTTGGCGGAGCTGGAGCAGGCGGTGCAGGAGCATCGCGTTGACCTGGTGCTGACCAATCCGAGGCACTATCTCAGCATCCGCGGTGGCAACAGCCTCAGCGGGGCCATCGTCACCCTGATCAAGCGCGGGGTGCATGGCGCCGCGACGCGCAGCCTGGGCGGGGTGATCTTCACCCGCGCCGACCGAGACGATATCAACCAGCTCGACGATCTCGAGGGGAAACGGATCGCCTCAGCGGGGCGCTCGCACACCGGTGGCTATCTAACGCCGCTCTACGAGCTCGATCAGGCCGGGGTCTCACTGCCCGGGCCGAGGCGACTCGACTTTGTTGGCAGCCATGATGCCGTCGTGGAGAGCGTGCTTCGCGGTGATGCCGATGTCGGCTTCGTGCGCACCGAGATCCTCGAGGAGCTGGCCGCGAGCGGACGGCTCGACCTGGGCGCGATCAAGGTCATCAACCGCCAAGCGCTTGGGGATTATCCGTTCATCAGCTCGACGCGTCTGTATCCGGAGTGGCCGCTGGTGGCCCTGCCAGGCGTGGACGAGCGCACCGTGCGGCTGATCATTGCAGCGCTGCTGCGGCTCGACCCTGACGACCCGGTTGCCAAGCAGGCGCAGATCGCCGGTTTTGCACCGCCGGCCGATTACCTGCCGATGGAGGAGATGCTCCGTACGCTCCGGTTGCCACCCTTCGACCAGCGTCCGCGCTACGACCTGCGCGAGCTCTGGCAAGCCAATCGGCTGGCGTTAAGCGGGGCCGCGATTGGGCTGCTGACCATCCTCATGCTCAGTGTGCTGTTGTTGTTCCGCAATCGGGTCCTGAAGCAACGCGGGCGTGAGCTGGCCGCGACCGCCGATCAGCTGCTCTCGCTGACGCGGGTGCAGCGTCTGGTCGCGGAACGGGCGTCATGGTTGATGCGCATCCCCGCATCCGATCAAGACGCGGCGATCGATGAGCTGCTCGAGGCGATCGGCTCCCTGCTCGATGCCGATCGGGCCTATCTGTTCCAGGTTGACGACGACGGTGAGCACTGCAGCAACACGCACGAGTGGTGCGCCGCCGGCATCAGCTCCCAGCGTGCTCACAACCAGCGGGTATCTTTTACCAAGGGCGCCTGGTGGTGGTCGACACTGGCGACCGAGGGTCGTGTCATCGTTGATGACATCGAGCAGCTGCCACCGGCGGCTGACGATGTGCGGCAGGTGATGCGCGATCAGGAGGTCCGCTCGTTGTTCGCCTTTTGCCTGTTCAAAGGCGATCCAACGCGAGGGTTTCTCGGCACCGACATGGTGCGTGAGCAACGCGCCTGGGACCGCACCATGATTGCGCCCCTGGAGGCGCTGATCTCAGCCTTGGGGCATGCGCTGCTGCGCTGGCGTGCCGAGGCGGACCTTTCCGACAGTCAGCGATTCCTAGACACCCTGTTCGAATCCATACCAACGCCGGTCTTCTCGAAGGATCTCCAGGGTCGTTTTATTCGCGTTAAGGGCCCGTCCGCAATTAAGTTGAGCAGTTCGGCGAGATCGAGTAGTTCCACTCGCCGTGGAATTTGTCTCGTGTCAGGTTGAGGCCAGCCAGTTCCTCGTCGCTCACTTTTCGACCTTTCGGATAGCGTGATGTGTCGATCTCCGCCTGGATCGCCAGCCCCTGCGCGGTGCGCGTGCTGGCGATGAGGTTGACGATCACCTCATGGCTGATCAAGGGCTTCCCGCGCCAGTTCAGGCTGATGAACGAGAACATGCGGTGCTCGATCTTGTTCCACTTGCTGGTGCCGGGCGGGAAGTGGCAGACACGCAGCGTCAGTCCGGTCTCGTCGGCGAAGCCTTGCAGGGCGACTTTCCACAAGCGTAACCGATAGCCGTTGCTGCCGCCGCCGTCAGCGGTGATCAGCAGATCGCGTGCGTGCGGGTAACGCGCCGCGCCCATCTTCAGCCACCAGCGTCGTATGCTCTCGACGGCAAACTCTGCGGTGTCATGGTCGGTCCCGACGCTGACCCAGCCAACGTTCGCGCTCTGATCGTAGACGCCGTAGGGGTTGACCTTGCCGAGATCGCGATCCATGAAGTCGTGGGTGCGCACCGCTTCGGGCTCGCCGCGGGGTCGCCATTCGCGCCCGCCGTTGCGGAAGTCGCCGACCAGCTCCTTCTTTTTTGTATCCACGGAAATGACCGGCTGCCCGCGCTGTTGGTGCTCGTCGACCTGCGCATTGATGTGGGCGAACTGCGCATCGCGATCGTCGTGGTTGCTGCCTTCGCGGCTCTTGCGGTTGGCCTGAAGGCTGTAGCCGAGCGCCCCGAGCAGCTCGCACACCTTCTGGCGGCCGACCGGATGACCCTGCTGCTTGAGCGCCTCGGCTAATTGCCGCGTGCTCCGACACGTCCACCGCAACGGCGACTGCGGATCGCCGCGCGTCGTCGGCTCGACCAATCGCTCCAGTGCTTCGAGCAACTGCGGGTCCTTGTCCGTCAACGATTTTCGCCCACCGCCTTCAGCGCGAATGCGCCCCTGCAGCACTGCCTTCCCGCCCTGAATCCCCGCTAGCTCATCAAGGCCGCGGCTGATGGTGTTGCGTGACAGTCCGGTGGCCCGGGCGATCAGCGAGATGCCCCCGCGCCCCAGCTCGCCCGCCTCGACCGCAGCCCACAATCGCCGTCCGCGCTCGTCGAACAGCTCGCCAAGCGCTCTATACTTGCGTGCGATGGACGCTTCAACTCCACCCATGTCCTGTTCATAGCACCCAACCGCCTTTTGCGCAAGTTATTTGCGGACGGGCCCTAAGATCAGTGGATCACTGCGGGCCTCCGGGAGGCACATGATGATCAAGGCGTGGCTTCACAAGCGCTTCCAATGGACCCTTGGCCTCAT
>CAZTYV010000080.1:0-13145 GCA_964617675.1 uncultured Halochromatium sp.
AGCGTTGGCTGGCCGACGCCGACCGGCACGCTCTGGCCGTCCTTGCCGCAGGTGCCAACACCCTCGTCGAGCTTGAGGTCGTTGCCGACCATGCTGACGCGGGTGAGCACGTCGGGGCCGTTGCCGATCAGGGTGGCGCCCTTGACCGGGCGGCCGATCTTACCGTTCTCGATCAGGTAGGCCTCGCTGGCGGAGAAGGTGAACTTGCCCGAGGTGATGTCGACCTGGCCGCCGCCGAAGTTGACCGCGTACAGCCCCTTCTCGACCGAGGCGATGATCTCGCCTGGGTCATGCTGGCCGGCGAGCATGTAGGTATTGGTCATGCGCGGCATCGGCAGATGGGCGTAGGACTCGCGGCGACCGTTGCCGGTGGGCGCCATGCCCATCAGCCGGGCGTTGAGGCGATCTTGCATGTAGCCGACCAGCACGCCGTCCTCGATCAGCGTGGTGCACTGGGTCTCGGTGCCCTCGTCGTCGATGTTCAGCGAGCCGCGGCGGCCGGGCAGGGTGCCGTCGTCGACCACGGTGACACCCTTGGCGGCGACGCGCTGATTGAGACGGCCGCTGAAGGCCGAGGTGCCCTTGCGGTTGAAGTCGCCCTCGAGCCCATGGCCGACGGCCTCGTGCAGCAGCACCCCGGGCCAGCCGGCGCCGAGCACCACCGGCATGGTCCCGGCTGGGGCCGGTCCGGCCTCTAGATTCACCAGCGCCTGGCGCACCGCCTCGCGGGCGAAGCCGAGCGCACGGTCTTCGGCCAGCATCCAGCCCAGGTCCAGGCGCGCGCCGCCGCCGCTGCTGGCCTGCTCGCGGCGGCCATTCTCTTCGACCACCGCGACCACGCTGAGGCGGATCAGCGGGCGCACGTCGGCGCTGAGCCGGCCGTCGTCGGCGATGACGAGGATGGTGTCTTGCACCGCGACCAGGCTGGTCATCACCTCTTTAACGCGCGCATCCATGCCGCGCGCCTCGGCGTCGACGCGGTGCAGCAGATCGATCTTCGCGGCGTCATCCAGGCTCTCGATTGGGTTCATCGGCTCGTAGAGCCGTCGTCGCGCCGGCAAGCCGCCGCCGATCTTGACCGGTGCCGCGCCGCCACCGCGGGCGATCGCCCGGGCGGCGTCGGCGGCCTTGGTCAGTGCCGCGAGCTCAAGCTCGTCGGAGTAGGCGAAGCCGGTCTTCTCGCCGCTGATCGCACGCAGGCCGGCGCCTTGCTCGATGTTGAAGCTGCCGTCCTTGATGATGCCGTCCTCGAGCATCCAGGATTGCAGGCGGGTGCTCTGAAAGTAGACATCCGCCGCATCGATCGCCGGGCTGCGCAGGGCGCCGATCAGGCGGTCGAGGTCGTTGTCGCCGAGCCCGACGGGCGCGAGGATGCACTGGCGGGCGATGTCGATGGAGTCGCTCATAAGGTCTTCAGGCTCGCATTCATTGGCGTCAAGCCGTGGCTGGTCATGCCAGAGAGGTGGTAGGTGCCGCGGCGGATTTCCAGCGCCCGCGCCTTCAGCGATGCTCGATGAGCGCTGCTGACCCTGCCCGGGTCCGCGCGCTCGTCTGCTAGCGGCACTTGAGCCGGCGATGCTCGAGCACGGGGAAGCTGCGTCGAATCTTGGCTTGGCGCTCGCGGTCGAGGCCGCAGCAGATCTGGCCGACGCCGCGCGCGACCTCGGCGGCCACGTTCCCCCAGGGGTCGACGATCATGCTGTGGCCGTAGGTCTCGCGGCCGCTGAGGTGATAGCCGCCTTGGGCCGCGGCGATCACGTAGGCGAGGTTCTCGATGGCGCGCGCGCGCACCAGGACCTCCCAGTGCGCCTTGCCGGTCTGCGCGGTGAAGGCCGCCGGCACGGCGATGAGCTCGAGGCCGCTGTCGAGCATCCGGCGTGCGGTCTCCGGGAAGCGCAGCTCGTAGCAGATCAAGACACCGAGGCGCCCGAACGGCGTGTCGACCACCGGGCTCAGCTCGCCGGGCTCGATCGTCGCCGACTCCTGGTAACGCTCGTCGACATCGGGCAGCACCACATCGAACAGGTGCGACTTGTCGAAGCGCGCGACCCGGTCGCCCTGGGCGTTGTAGATCAGCGAGGCCGAGCGCACGCGGGTCGGGTCGGCGGATTGGAGCGGGATCGTGCCGCCGACGATCCAGATCCCATAACGGGCTGCCATCTTATGCAGGAAGTCTTGCAGCTGACCCTGACCATCGGTCTCGGCAAGCGGCAGCAGGTCGCGGTCTTGCTGGCCCATAAAGGCGAAGTTCTCGGGCAGCACCACGAGACCGGCACCGGCCTCGGCGGCGACGCCAATGAGGCGCTCGGCCTCGATCAGATTCGCCGTGGGGTTAGGGCCTGAGGCCATCTGCACGGCCGCTACCTTGGGGATGTCGCTCATCAGTGCTCGGCTCGGTCAATTTCTCGTCACCATAGCACCACCGGCCGTGCCCTGTCCGGGTGCAACGCGGGCAAGCGAGCCGAGGCGATCAGAAATCCTCGAGGAACGGACTGGCGGGTTTCTCCGGCGCTTGTGCGGCTGGGCTGGCGGCGCCGGCCGCCGACGGTTGCTTGGCCGGATCATCATCGACGAAGAGGTTGCCGACCGAGGGTGAGCCGCCGGTGTCGACGCGGCGGATCACCGGATCGCGCCAGGGGCCGGTGACCTTGTAGGCGTAGCGTCCAAGCCGCTCGAAGCCGCCGTCGGTGACCTTGTCGGCCAGGAAGACCGCGGCGCCGACCACGGGGCCGCCGGCCACCGTTCCAGCCAGCGCGAGCCCGACGCCGATCTCGGGGGTGACCTCAACGGATTGGTCGAGCATGCCGGCAATCAGGTCGGTGCGACCGGTGATCCTGACGTCGGCCGGTGGCGCCTGGATGCTGAGATCGCGAATGCGCGCCTGACCATTGCCGATGGCGATATCGCCGTGGATCTGATCGAAGGTGAAGCCGTCGTCGAAGACATCGCTGAAATCCAGGCTCAGCCGACGGCTGAGTGCGGCCGTGTTCAGGATGCCGAGCATGCGCCCAACGCCCGGCTCCATATCGAGCATGCGCCCGGCGCCGACCTGCATCTCCAAGGCTCCGCGCGCACGTTCCAAGGACAGCTCTCCCGGGCCCCCGGGCCAACGCAGCTCGAGCAGAAGCTCGCCAGGCGCACCGCTCAGCGCGCTGTAGAAGCCGCTCTCGCGCAGCAGCTCGCCGATGGCGTTGCTCTTGGCTTCGAGCTCGATCGAGGTTTCGACGTAGTCGGTGGCGTCGATCGTCCAGTCCGCCTGGCCGCTCGCGTCGACATGCGGGCCGTTCAGTGACAGGGGCTCGAAGCGCACCCCATTCGGCTGCGGTTCGCTGCGCATGCGCAGCGAGCCCAACAGATCCTCGTCGTAGCGCAGCTGCTCGATCTCCAGATCGAGGCGGCCGAAGGTCCGCGGATCATTGTGTGAGCCTTGGGCCGCTGGCGCTGAGGCCTCAGACGCCGCGACCAGGGGTGCCAGGTCGAGCTGCTGCAGCCGGACCTGCAGCGGCTCGGCACTTCCGCGTGCCGGCACCCGCACCTCGCCGCGGCCGCTCTGCTCGGCACTGAACTGGATCGCCCAGCGCCCCGCGGCCTCTGGCGTCAGCACGGCGTCGAGATCGCTCAGCCGCAGGGCGCCCCAGCCGAGGTCCTTGACCTCGAGCCGAATCGGCAAGAGCTGCAGCGCATCCTCAGCGCTGCCGGTTGACAACGGATTCAGCTCGGTGCGCGCGATCCAGTCCAGCCAGGGCTCGAGGTCTAGGGTCTCGAGCGCGCCGCTGATCTCAATCGAGCGCTCGGGCGGGAGCGCCGGCGGCTCGCCGTTCAGGTCGACGGCAAGCCGCCGCAGCCTGATCGGCTCACCCGGCCCCCGATCGACCTCGATCAAGGCGCCGAGATCGGCATAGGTGAGGCGAAGCTCGAGCGGCCAGCGGTCTTGGAAGCGACCACGGAGCCGGAATGGCCGCTGCTCGCCGGCCGATTTGCCCAGCGGTTCGGGGAGCGAGAGCGCAAGCCCCTCGAGCCCCGAGCTGAGGTCGAAGGCGATGGGGGGCGGTTGCTCGGTGGCATCGCGGTTGCGCAAGGCGAGCACGAGCCGCCAGTCGAGCCGGCCGCTGGCGAGTTGCCACAGGTCGGTTGGCAGGGTCGCGGCCAGACGGTCGACCGGCGTTTGCCCCCGCAGCTCGATCTCGGTGCGCGCCTCGTCGCCGCCGCGGTCTAGCGTGCTGACATCCACACGGAGCGCCTGACGGCCGAGGTTGGCCTGGATGGCCTCGGCCGTGATCCCAAGCTCATCGAATTGCAGCCGGCCCTCGATGTCGCTGAAGAGCAGATCGGTGCCATTGATGCTCAGCGTGCGCCGGCCGCTCAGCTCATCGGCGAGCGCGTCCTCGCCGGCGTCCCCCGCATCCTCCGCGTCGCCCGCGTCGGCGAGCGCACCGGCGAGCGGCTCCCAAATCAGCTCGCCGCTGTAGCGGAATGGCAGTGCACGGTTGAGTGGGACGCCGAGCTGCAGCTCGATCGCGCCCGAGCCGCTGACCTCAGCGCTTGCTGCAAGACCGCCGAGCTGCCTTGCCAATGGCGAGGTCTTGAGCAGGTGCATCCCGTCGGCCAGGGGGCCGTTGCCGCGCGCATCGATGGTCAGGTAGGTCGGATTCCAGAGATCCGGCAGGCTGACCCGTCCCGCCTCGACCTGGGTGCCTAGGATCTCGGCGCTGGGAACATCGATCTCGAGGCGCCGGCCCTCGAAACGAACGGTGGCGGCAAGCTGCTGCAGGGGCGGCCACTGCAGCGGCTCGCTCTCCTCGTCACTGCGCATCCCGGTCGCGCTCGGCGGGGGTGTGGCGGCGAAGCCGTAGTCGAGCACGCCATCGACCGCGCGCAGCTCGAGCAGAAACCGCCCCTGCTGATCATCGAACGGAAACTGCTCGAGGGGCCCGCGCAGCAGCAGGTCGCCGGATTCCAGCTCGCCGGCGACGATGGCCGTGAGCAGCCAGTCCTCGAGACCTTGATCCATGATGCCGACCGGCAGCCAATTCGGCAGTGCCTCGATGCGGCCATTGCGCAGCCGCGTGTGCAGATCGATGAAGGGGTTGGCGCCGGAGGGATGCACGCAGAGGCTCAGGCGCGTCAGGCTCTCGATGTTCGCGGTCTCAGCCCGCAGGGCGCGGGTCCAGAGATGGATCGAGCCCGCTGGCATCAGCCGCCAGGCGAAGTGCCCTTCCAGGACGGTCAACCTCTGTGCGTGCGCGAAGAGTGGTCGCAGGTCGAGGCCGGCGTTGCGGCCTTTGATCTGCGCCCAGCCACCGGCTGGACCGACGTCAACGTCAAGGTTGAGTCCGGAGAGCGGCGGTATGCCGGCGCCGGCAGCGATCGCGACGCCCTCGATCGCGCCCTGCAGGCGCCAGTCGCTGATGCGCATTGGGACGGCAACGCTTGGATCGGAGGTCAGCGCTAGGTGCACGGCGAGGCGTCGCGCCAGCCCCTGGATGCGGCCCTGCCCGAGCTCGGCGATCACCTCCGCGGGATCGGGCACGAGCGCGCTGCTGAGCTCGGCCAACGGGCCCACCGGCAGTGCGCCAACGGCCGCGAACAGACGCGCGGCGGTCGCATCCGCTTCGCCGACCTCAGCCCTGCCCTGAGTCGGCGCCTCGCCAGCCCCGGCGCGCCGGTAGCTCAGGACCGCGGACGTGGGTGCCGCGGCCGTGGCGCCCGGCAGCCTGAGCTCGGCGAGGTCGAGGCGCCAGCCCTCGGCCTGCCGTTGCCAGCGCGCCCTGGTCGAGAGGTCGCCGAGACGCAGCGTCTCTTGCGCGCGCTCGACCGCGAGTTTGAGGCCCTCGGCGCCGGCATCGGTGATGGACTCGGTCAGCCGTCCCTGATCGAGCCAATTCCAGGTCTCGAGGCGAACGCCCTTGGCCCGCAGCTCGAGACCGGACCCGACGGGCTGGCTCCCGCCGATGGCGAGATCCTCGCCCTCGACCTTCAGATAGAGCTGCCCAGACCAGCGCTCAGGATGCTTCGCTGGACCCTCGAGCTTGCCCAGCACCCGCAGCGCGCCGATGCGGAACGGCGTTTCGATCGCCGGCGACGACCGCGCCCTGAGACGGAGGTCATGGCGCTCGCCCTGATTGACGAGCTCGGCGACTCCGATGAGCAGGGTTTGCGAGAGCGCCGGGTTGCGAAGATCGCGCCAGCGCAGCCGGCTATCGATCAAGCGAAAGCGGCCTTCGCTGAGGAAAAAGGTCAGGGCGTGCGGGTCATTGCCCTGCATCGCGTCGAGCCCCAGGATGCGGATGCGTCCATCGGCATCGCGCTCGACCTGGATCTCGGCCCCGACCAGGCCGATCGCCTCGAGGCTCTCGCGCAGACCCTCGGCATGTGGCAGCAGCATCCTGGCCGCCGTGGAGAGCACCGCGAGCGTGATGATGATCGCCGCGATGGCGGCGAGGGTAGCCTTTTGGAGCCGACGAAGGGTCTGCGTCATCGCGCCGCCGCGAAAAGGGGTCAGATGAACCTGAGGTCAGATCAAGACCACATCGTACTGCTCTTGGGTGTAGAGCGACTCGGCCTGTAGCTTGATCGGCTTGCCGATGAACTCCTCGAGCTCGGCGAGATGGCCGGACTCCTCGTCGAGCAGACGATCGATGACCTCCTGTGAGGCCAGCACCAGCAGCTGCTCGACCTCGAACTGGCGCGATTCGCGCAGGATCTCACGGAAGATCTCGTAGCAGGTGGTCTCGGCGGTCTTCAGCGAGCCGCGTCCACTGCAGCAGGGACAGGGCTCGCAGAGGATGTGCTCGAGCGACTCATGGGTGCGCTTGCGGGTCATCTCGACCAGGCCGAGCGCCGAGACCTCGGTGATGTGGGTCTTGGCGTGATCACGCGCGAGGCACTTCTCGAGCGCCCGCAGCACCTGGCGCTTGTGCTCCTCATCGGTCATGTCGATGAAGTCGATGATGATGATGCCGCCGAGGTTGCGCAGCCGCAGCTGGCGACAGATGGCCTGCGCCGCCTCGAGGTTGGTCTTGAAGATGGTCTCCTCGAGATTGCGATGGCCGACGAAGGCGCCGGTGTTGACATCGATGGTGGTCATGGCCTCGGTCTGGTCGATCACCAGATGGCCGCCGGATTTGAGCTGCACCTTGCGCTGCAGGGCCTTCTGGATCTCGTCCTCGACCCCGTAGAGATCGAACAGCGGCCGCTCGCCGCCGTAGTACTCGATGCGATCGACGATCTCGGGGATGTACTTGACCGCGAAGGGGCGCGCCTTGTCGACGGTGGCGCGCGAGTCGATGCGCACCCGCTCCACCTCGGGGGTGACCAGGTCGCGCAGGGCGCGCAGCGCGAGCGGCAGATCGTCGTGGATCAGGCCGATCTCGCTCGCGGCCTCGGCGCGCTCGCGGATACCGCTCCAGAGTTTGGCCAAGAAGGCCATGTCGCGGCAGAGGTCCTCGTCGGTCACGGTCTCGGCAGCGGTGCGGGCGATGAAGCCGCCAATCCCTTGGTGCTCGTCGACGTAGGCCTGCAGCACCTCGCGCAGGCGCTTGCGCTCGTCGTCGTCCTCGATCTTCTGCGAGACGCCGGTGTTGCCGAGTCTGGGCATGAAGACCAGGTAGCGTGAGGCGATCGAGATATTGGTGGTCAGGCGCGCGCCCTTGGTTCCGAGTGGGTCCTTGACCACCTGGACCAGGATCGGGTCGCCTTCCTTGACGAGGCTGGTGATGTGCTCGCTGCGCACCTCGCCGTCGGCGGTCATGATATCGGAGGCGTGCAAGAAGGCGGCGCGATCCAAGCCAATCTCGACGAAGGCGGCCTGCATGCCTGGGAGGACCCGGCAGATGCGCCCACGGTAGATGTTGCCGACCAGGCCGCAGCGCTCGGCGCGCTCGATGATGATCTCCTGGACCACGCCGTTCTCGACCACGGCAACGCGGGTCTCGGGTGGGGTGACGTTGATAAGGATCTCTTCGCTCATCGGGGAGCCGCAGAGCCAGCGGCAGCATTGATCGGTGGCATCGGCCTTGTCCTCAGTGTTGTTATCGAATGGTGCTCGGCCGGGAGTACGTCGGCGAGGGCTCAGCCGGCGAGGGTGTCGATTCCGTGCTCGCGCAGCAGTGCCGCCGTCTCGAACAGCGGCAACCCGACGACGTTGCTATAGCTGCCGCGAATGGACTCGACGAAGACGGCGCCACGGCCCTGGATGGCGTAGGCGCCAGCCTTGTCTCTCGGCTCGCCCGTGGCCCAATAAGCCGCGGCCTCGCTGGGGGTGATTCGCCGCATGCGGACCTCGGTTCGCACGAGCACCTGGGACGAGCCCTGACACGCGGCAGAGACCGCAGCAGAGTCCGCCGCAGAGCCCGTGGCCGCCTCGGGCTCGGGCTCGGGCTCGGGACTCGGCCCCTGCCCGGTCACGGCGCCGAGCAGGGTCACGGCGGTGAGCACCGAATGACTGCGGCCCGAGAGCAAGGCTAGCATCTGCAGCGCGTCCTCGGCATCTGCGGGTTTGCCAAGGATCTGCTCATCGATGACCACCGCGGTGTCAGCGGCGAGCAAGGGGCGCTCGGCGCGCGTGCTCAGGGTGGCCCAGCCCGCCAGCGCCTTGGCACCCGCGATCCGGGCCACATAGGCCTCGGGGGCCTCGCCGGGCCTCGGCGCCTCATCGGTCTCACCGGCGACCACCCGCGCCCTGATGCCGAGCTGTGCCAGCAGCTCGAACCGTCGCGGCGAGCGCGAGGCCAGGTAGAGGTCGACGGGTGGTGAGTCGGGGTCGCTGGATCGAGGCTGCGTCATTCCGCACCGCGGTGGTAAGGATGGCCCTGGGTGAGGCTCCAGGCCCGATAGATCTGTTCGGCGAGGATGACACGCACCAGCGGATGGGGAAAGGTCAACGCCGAGAGTGACCAGCGTTGCTGGGCGCGCGCAAGGCAGCTGTCCGCGAGACCATCCGGGCCGCCCACCAGCAGTGCGACATCGCGGCCGCCGGCCAGCCAGCCCTCAAGCTCGGCCGCCAGGTTCTCGGTGCTCCAGGGCCGGCCGCGCACATCCAAGGCGACCGTGAGCGCCTCGCTCGGGATGGCCTTCAATAGCCGTTCGCCTTCCTCGGCCAGCAGCCGCGCGCGCTCGGCCGGTGTGAGTCGCGCGCGCTTGCCGGCCTTGCCGCGCTTGGCCGGCTCGAGCTCGACGAGCTTCAGTGCGCAGCTCGGCGGCAGGCGTTTGGCATACTCGTTGAAGCCGGCGTCGACCCAAGCAGGCATGCGCCGTCCAACGCTCAGCAGGTGGATCTGCATGATGGGTCGATCAGCTCTTGCGAAATCGCCTCAGGTAGGCGAGGATTCACCCTGATTTCAATGAGAATACCAGAGGGGGCCCTGGTCGCATCATGAACGAGTCGACGCGTCATCAAACCGCATCCCCAGCAGTCGTCCCGATGCTCCTTCCGACCATCCACCCGGCGGTCCGCTTCGGTGCGCCTGGCCCGGGAAGCTGCTTACCGGTGCGCTCGAGGCGCCGCTCGATGGTCAGGATGCCGGCAGCGGCACTATTCATGAAGCTGGCCCCGACGCTACCGCTCACGCTGGCCCTGACCTTGGCCCTGACGCTGGCCGGCTGTGGCGGCGGCAGCACAATCCGCGAGGATGGCGTCGCGAAGGTCGACTTTGACGAGGCCGGCGGCCTCTTCCCAGTCCCCGAAGAGATCGAGCCCAACGTCGATTTCTGGCGCCATGTCTACGGGATTTGGAGCCGTGGACAGGTCGCCTTCCACGACAACGAGTACATGGGTGTGGTCTATGAGGTCGGTGACCTGCCTGGCCCAATCCAGGAAGGCTACACCAATGAGCAGCGGGCCTGGGTGAAGGGGCGCGAGGCGATGTATCGCGATCGCCTGCAGGCGCTGGAGCAGAAGGTGCGCACGCGCGCCCCGCTCAGCGCCTCGGACAAGGAGCTACTGGCCAAGATCGAGCAGGGCGGTGGCAAGGCCGCGATCTATGGCGCCTCGGACCGGCTGCGCACACAGCGCGGCGTGCGCGAGCGCTTCAAGCGCGGACTGGAGATCAGCGGGCGCTACGACCCCGAGTTCCGCCAGATCATGCGCACCAAGGGTGTGCCCGAGGACCTGGCCTACCTGCCGCACGTGGAGTCATCGTTCCAGACCCACGCTCGCTCCAGTGTCGGCGCCGCTGGCATCTGGCAGTTCATGCCGGCAACGGGACGTGACTACGGCATGCGCGTCGATCCCAATATCGATGAGCGCCTCGACCCGATCACCTGCGCCGACGGCGCGGCCCGCTATCTCTCGGCCGCGCACCGTAAGCTCGGCAGCTGGCCGCTGGCGATCACCTCCTACAACCACGGCAAGGGCGGCATGGCCAACGCCAAGGCGCAGTACGGCGACGATATCGGCAAGATCGTCAGGCACTACGATGGTCGTGCATTCGGCTTCGCGTCGCGCAACTTCTACGCCTCCTTCGTCGCCGCCCGCGAGGTGGCCGATCACCCGGACCGCTACTTTCCGGAGGGGGTGCGCTTTGAGCAGCCCTGGTCCCATGATCGCCTCGTCCTGCCAAGCTCGATGCCTGCGCAGCACGTCGCCAGCCACTACGGGGTGTCGACCGCCAGCCTGGCCCGGCTGAACCTCCATTGGCGCGATCCGGCCGTGGATGGCCGCTCGCAGCTCCCGGCCGGCAGCACCGTCTGGCTGCCCGAGGGCAGCATGCGCCGTGTCGCCGCCCTGCCGCCGGCCTACCGCGATCGCATCAGCATCCCGGCCACGGCAACCCTGGTGGTGCGCAACGACAGCGGCTCCGGGAAGGCATCGTCGGCGCCCAAGACTGGCACCGTCAGGCTCGCCAGCAACACCAAGCCCCCGTCCAACACTCAGGCCAAACCCCAGGCCAAATCTCAGCCGAAGCCGGCCGCGGCCAAAACCTCGCCCAAGTACCACGTCGTCAAGCCCGACGAGACCCTCTACCGCGTGGCGGTGAACAACGGCATCTCGGTCGAGCAGCTGCGCAAGCTCAATCAGCTCAGCCCGAACGACAACACCATCCGCGTCGGTCAGAAGCTGAAGGTGAGCGGCTAGCGGCGCGTCCACGGAGCGAACCAGCAGGACGCGCTGGACAGGAACGTCAGTGGGCGCCGACGGCCCGCGTCAGCGACGTGGCCGGAAATGCGCAATCTGCCGGCAAAGCGGTCGATGGTCTGGCCGGGCCGCGGGCGCTTGGTAACGCAGCTCGAGGTAGCTGTCGACGATCATATCGACAGCCGGCTGTAAGTCGGGCCGCGCCCTGAGGATGCGGGCACGGAAATGGAGCGGTGCCTCATGGCGATGTGGCCCGAGGCCGATACGCGCAAGCCGCTGCTCAAAGCGTCGCCAGCAGCGTTGTGCCGGGTCGTTGATCCTTGGTCGGCGCGCCAGCGCCAGCGCCCAGCCGAGCATCACCGCCGAGCCGGCGAGGGTCATCAACAGCGCTAGGCCGTACTCGCGCAGTGGTCCCAGGCCGAGGCGATCGAGCAGCCGGAGCTGATCGCGGCTCGAGAAGCCGACGACCCAGTTCTTCCAGCCAGAGTCGAAGGCATCGCCAAGGAAGCGCGCGCCGCGCACCAGTTGGCCGAGGGCGCTGGTCTCTTCGACGCGGAAGCGCGCCGGCGCTGAGCGGCCCAAGGTATCTAAGCGCAGCTCGCGCTCAACCCGTGTGGGGTCAATGGCTGCGGTTGGGTCCGCGCGTGTCCAGCCGCGCCCCTCGAGCCAGACCTCGGCCCAGGCGTGGGCGTCGGATTGGCGGATGAGGTAATCGCCACTGAGCGGGTTGTACTCACCGCCGAGATAGCCGAGGACGATCCGCGCCGGGATCCCGGCGACACGCATCAGCAGCACGAAGCTCGAGGCATAGTGCTCGCAGAATCCGGCCTGGGTCTCGAACAAGAATTCATCGGCCGGGTTGGCGCCGAGCGCCGGCGGCAGCAGGGTGTAGCGAAACGGCTCCTGATTGAAGAAATGCAGCGCCTGTTGCACCACCTCGGCATCCGTCGCCGACGCCGCCCGCCAGTCGGCGACCAAGGCGCGCATCCGCTCGCTGACGTTGGGCGGCAGCTGCAGCGCGGCCTGCTCCTGGGCCGGGGCGAGCTGCGTCATCCGATAGTCGAGCACCGAGCTGGCCCGGTAGAGGCGCAGGTCGGTCACCGGTTTCTCGGCCAGGAGCTGGAAGTCGGCGGTCAGTCGGGCGCGCTCCGGCAGGCGCGTCGGCAGCTCAAGGGCGAAGAGCCAGCGCTGATCGGTGGGCTCCAGCACCACCGTATAGCTCAGCGGCTCGCCGAGCAGTTCGCGCACCGGCATGGCGTCGAGCGATGCTGGGTCGGCGTCCGGATCGAAGCGGGCGGCCAAGGGCAGCCAGCGTCGGCCGGTGCTGTACCAGAGCACGGGGCCGCGCCAGTACATCGCCTCGGTGCGCAGGTCGATCGGCGTATCGAAGCGCACCCGGAAGGCGTCCTCGCCGGAGACCACGAGCTCGGTGATCGAGCCTGGCTCCAGCCAGTCCTTGAGCCCGGTCACCGCGCGCTCGTCGCCAAGCTGCAGGTCCCAGAGCGGGGCGTCCAGGCGCGGGAAGAGCAGGAACAGCACCAGCGCCAAGGGTAGTGCCTGGGCGGTCAGCATCATTGCTGTGCGCAGGCCCCCGAGCGCATCCTGAAGCCGCTGCCCCGGCCGCCCCTCGATACTGAGGTCGGCTAGCAGCGCGACCGCGCCGATGAGCATCAGCAGCATCCAGGCCGCCAGCCAGGGCGATTCGCCGAACAGGAACTGGATCACCAGCAGGAAGCCGAAGGCGATCATCAGCACGCGCAGGTCCCGGCGCGTGCGACTCTCAAGGCGCTTCAGCGCCACCATCACCAGCAGCAGCGCGCTGCCGGCGTTCTGGCCGACGACTGACTGGTAGGCATCGAGCACGATCAGTCCACCGAGCAGCGTCAGCCCGACCAGCACCCAGCGATTCGGCTGCAGCCGTGGCCAGCGGATCGCGACCGCGCTGATCAGCAGCAGGGCGGCGACCAAGAGCCCGACCTGTAGCCGCAGCGCGAGCAGCAGCGGCAGGGCGCCGAGCCCGAGCAGCAGGGTGGCCGCGCCGAGCTGCCAGGCATCGGCGGGTCGGTCACGG
>CAZTYV010000080.1:13158-15237 GCA_964617675.1 uncultured Halochromatium sp.
TGCGGATCGTTTGGGCGCGTCGGCGGCCGCTTGCGCACGGGGTCGAGCAGCGGTCTGGTAGAGCGCGAGGGCCTCAAGGCAGCGCTGTCGGTGGCTCTCGCCCTGTCCGGGCGGCAGCAGATCCCTGCCGAGCCTCAGGCCGTAGCGCAGTTGGCGCTTGTCGGCATCGAGCAGCTGTCGGGTCAGCAAGGAGAGCCGTACCTCCACGTCGCCGCGATGCTGATCCAGGTCGAGCTGGACGCGTGCGGCCTGATCGCCGGCGAACTCCTTGGTCATCAGCCCATGCTCGCGCGCCAATGCCTTCCAGTCGATCTGTCGTGGCGAGTCGCCAGGCCGGTAGGTGCGCAGGCCGATGAAATCGTCCGCGCCCTCACCTCGGGCGTGATCCCTCGCCGGCTCGGTCTCGCGATCGGGTCCCTCGGCGAGGCCGGGCGCGGGGGCCTGAGCGGCAGGGCGTGGGTATACCAGGACCTCCGCCGGGGTGCGGACCAGTGCCCAGGCGCGGAAGAGCCCGAGCGGGTAGCGCGTCTCGATCAACAGCTCGCCGACGCGTTGTCGGCCGCGACGTTCGGTCGGCAGCGCTCGGTCGAGCGTTGCATGGACGTTGGCGGCCAGGGTCGTGCAGCCACCGCCGCGCAGGCAGAGCTCCCCGTGCCGCCGTCCATGTCGATCCCAGACCTCAACGGCGAACCGGGCGGGTTGGCCGCAGAAGACGGGCTCGGCATCGGCGCAGCGCAGCGAGAGCCTGAGCAGGTTGTACCAGCAGTGGTGCATGCTCACCAGGGCGATGGCGGCCATGAGGAAGGTGAGGAACAGGCCGAGATTGTTCTGGTAGTTCAGCGAGCCGAGCAGCGTCGCGAACAGCATGGCGCCGAAGGTCATGCCGGTGCTGGTGGGCAGGATGTAGATGCGGCGTGCCCCGATCGTCGCCACGCCGTCCTGATCATAGGGGCTGCGACGCATCATGCGGTCGAGCCAGGCGCTCCCGCCTGGCATCTGCGCGCCCGTCTTGCGCATCATGCCGGGTGGTCCACCGAGACGGCTCCGCGCTCGGCCCCGGCTGCCTCGACCGCCGGCGAGCGCGGGTCCCAACGCCGCCCGTCTTGCCGTCGAGGGGCTGCTTGCCGCCAGCGCCGAGGTTGGCTTGTCGTGCGCGCTCGATTCAAGGAATGAGGACGTCTCAAGGGATGGGCACGTCGTCCAGGATCTGGGCGGCGATGGTCCCCGCCGAGCGCGGCCCCTCCTCGTCACCCTGCAGGAGGCGATGCGGTACCACGGCGGGCAGCACCTGCTGGACATCATCTGGGGCGACGAAGTGGCGGCCCTCGAGCATGGCCCAGGCCTTGGCCGCGCGCAGCAGCGCGAGCCCGGCGCGTGGCGAGAGCCCATGGCGGAAGCGGCTGCTGCGGCGGCTGTAGTCGAGGATCGCATGGCAGTAGTCGATGATCGCCGGCGCGGCATGCAGGGCGTCGACGGCGGTCTGCGCCTGGATCAGCGCCGCGGTGTCGAGCATCGGCTGCAGTCCCGCGATCATCGCCCGGCGATCGCTCCCGGCGAGCAGGCGTTTCTCCTGCGCGGCGTCGGGATAGCCGAGCGCAATGCGCATCAGGAAACGGTCGAGCTGCGACTCCGGCAGCGGGAAGGTGCCGATCTGATGGGTCGGGTTCTGGGTCGCGATGACGAAGAAGGGCTCTGGCAGTGCGCGCGTCTCGCCGTCGGCGGTGATCTGGCGCTCCTCCATGGCCTCCAGCAGTGCGCTCTGCGCCTTGGGTGTCGCGCGATTGATCTCGTCAGCCAGCACCAGCTGTGCGAACACCGGGCCCGGGTGGAAGCGAAACCGCTCATCGGTGCGGTCGTAGACCGAGACCCCGATCACATCTGCGGGCAGCATGTCGCTGGTGAACTGGATGCGGGCGTAGTCGAGCCCGAGCAGCCGCGCGAGCAGATGGGCGAGGGTGGTCTTGCCGACCCCGGGCAGGTCCTCGATCAACAGATGCCCGCGCGCCAGCAGGCAGGCGAGCGCGAGCTTGATCTCGGTGGTCTTGCCGAGGATGATCGTGCCCGCGGTCTCGATCAGCG
>CAZTYV010000081.1:0-7232 GCA_964617675.1 uncultured Halochromatium sp.
TCCCGGTCAGCGGGTTATAGCTCGCATCGGGTGGTGCATCGTTCACTAGTCCGCCGATACCCTCGCCATAGGTCAGCGCGAAGGTGGCGAAATCCTGAGCCAGCGCCCGGGGCATCTGCAGCCGTCCCTGGATCGACGTACCCCAGCCGACCGTCTCGACGGTGCCGGCGCCGCCCGCGCTGGCGCGCAGGTCGCGCGCGACCGCGGTGCCCATCAGCTCAGCCTGATGAGTCTTCCAGTTCATCGCGACCACGGCATCGGGCCAACGCGAGACTGAGCTGGCACCTTCAAAGGTGCGCAAGTCCGGGGCCTCTGCAGCCAGCTGCAGCGAGAGCGCCGAGCTGAGCCCCTTGGTCCAGCGCAACACCGGACGTCGCTCGCCGAACAGGGCGTTGGGTCCTTGGTAGTCGAGCACATTCGGGGCCGCATCCAGGTCCGTCACCGTCGACCAGGTCTGGCCGATCAGGATGTCTCCACCGAGAAAGACGTTACCGACCTCGCCATAGGCCTGGCGAAGCTCCAAGCTCGGCGAGGACGATGAATAGTCTCCGAACCAATCGGCCGAGAGGTAGGTCTTGAGCTGATGATCGGCGATCGGGGTCTTGGTCTCGAGCACGAGCCGGGAGGCCTGCACGCTGAGGTTGGTCTGCCCGTCGGCGCCCTCGGCCGCGGTCTTGTCATCGGTCAGGATCGCGCTGGTCTCGAACGCGGTTGGTGTGGTGATCGCGTCGGTGTCGTGGATCGCATCAAGCTCGACGAAGCCGCTGATCCGCATCTGCGTCTCGGTCCCAGGCAGGCGGAAGGCGCCGGGCCAGTCCTTTTCCCTGCTGCTCGGCTGTGCGAGCAGCCCGCCAGGGGATGGGCGGTCGACCCTGCGCTCAGCGCGCACAGCCCCATTCGCGGCAGTCGCCTCAGCCGTAAGCGTTGCCTTCGCCATCATCGGGGGGATGTCGCCCGGGGTGCCGGTCGCCGTTGGGCCCGATGGTGGCGACGTCGCCTGCCCGGTAGCTGTTGGCGGAGCGGATGCGCTCGCTCGATGGGCTCGCAATGCCTCGACGTCTCGGCGCAGCGCCTGCAGCGTTTGCTGCTGCGACGCGATCTGCGCCTGTTGCGCCTCGAGCTGCCGCTGTTGTTGCTCGATGACCGCGAGCAGATGCTCGAGGGCGTGTGCCTCATTCGCAAATCCCAGTGCGCTTGCGTGCGCATGGGCCTGCGAACAGAGTCCAAGAAGACAGGCTTGAATCAGGCGAGACGATCGCACGTTCGCAAACCCCCCCAGGCCAATGTCGTTGTCGCGCGCGATGTGGCTGACCGATGTTGATCGGTGCAGGCGCCGGCAGACCGCGAGTCTGTGCCCTAATCGCTTGTCTGTCGACGCAATTGATGATTATCATCGACCGCACGTGAAGATCAGGGTACCGCCCTGGTGCGCAATCTGATATCGGGCTTGCGACCATGCCATGTGCTCCCCCCGCTCTGACACTTGGCATCGAAGAAGAGTACCTGCTGGTCGATGCGCAGACCCGGGAGCTCGCCAATGACCCGCCCGCCTCGTTCAGCGCCCGATGCGAGCAGTTGCTCGGTGAGCGCGTCACCCATGAATTCCTGCGATGCCAGGTTGAGATCGGCACCGCGATCTGCGCGAATCTTGCCGACGTCCGCAGTGAGCTCATTGAGCTGCGCGGCACGGTCGCGCGCGTCGCCGCGGAGCACGACCTGCGGCTGATCGCGGCCTCGACCCATCCTTGGTCGAACTGGCACAGCCAGGAGCCGACCGACATGGAGCGCTATCGCATCATCGTCTCCGAGCACCAGACGGTGGCTCGTCGGATGGTGGTGTGCGGAATGCATATCCATGCTGGTATTGAGGACCAGGACCTTCGCGTCGACCTGATGGGCCAGATGGCCTACTTCTTGCCGCATTTGCTCGCGCTGAGCACATCGTCGCCGTTCTGGGAGGGGGACGTTACCGGTTTGAAGGCGTTTCGGCCGACGATCTGGGGCGATATGCCCCGAACAGGGCTCCCTGAGGTGCTCTCGAGCTGGGGCGAGTGGCAGGCGTTGCTCGTGATGCTGCAAGAGACCTTCGGCTTCGAGGACGCGTCCAAGATCTGGTGGGACATTCGGCCCAGCGGTGCCCATCCGACGCTCGAGGTCCGTGTCTGTGAGGTCTGCACCGACCTCGAGCAGGCCCTCTCACTGGTCGCGCTCTACCAATCGTTGCTCGCCTTCCTGTATCGGCTGCGCCGCGACAACCAACGCTGGCGCCAATACCGGCGCATCCTGCTGGCCGAGAACAAGTGGCGCGCCCAACGCTATGGCACTGAGGCCGAGCTGGCCGACTTCGGCCGCCGCCAGCTGGTCCCGCTTGCGGACCTGGTTGAGGAGCTGATCGCGCTGCTCGGCGATCATGCCGCCGACCTCGGCTGCCTCACCGAGCTCGAAGGGCTCCGCAAGATCGTCGCCGATGGCAACAGTGCCGATCACCAGCTGCGCATCTATGGCGAGGCCCTGGATGCGGGCGCCAGCGAGCGTGTCGCCCAGGTCGAGGTGGTGGATTGGCTGGTGGAGCACTCGGTCGCTGGCTGTTGACGGGGCATCGGTGCTTGTCGCGAGCTGCAGCGCGCGTTGCTCTCCTGCGGAGCTGTTTCCGTGACCGCTTGGCGCCCCGTCGTCTGACAGGGCATTGAATCGAAAGAGACCATCATTCAGGAGCCACAGCCGATGACTGTCGAGAGTCTTCCCGGGGGCGACTCGGAGCCACCGCTCGATGTGGCCATTGTCGGCGGCGGCGTCGCTGGCACCTACTGTGGCTGGTCTCTGCGCACGCGCAGCTGCCAGGTCCCTGGCGCGGTGAATGCTAGCGATGGGCGCCCGAGTGTTGCCATCGTCGAGCAAAGCGCGCGCATCGGCGGGCGCTTGTTCACCGCCACCCCGCCCAATGCGCCGCACGTCAAGTGCGAGCTTGGCGGGATGCGCTACATCGACACCCAGGACCTCGTCGTCGATCTGATCGACGAGCTGCAACTGGCCTCGAAGCCGTTTATGGTCGGCGACGAGCACAATCTGAACTACCTGCGCGGCGAGCGTTTCACGCTAGCCGATCTGCATGCCGGCGACCCACGCATTCCCTATGCGCTGGCCGACGACGAGCGCGGTAAGGCACCCCCGGAGCTGCTGGCCAAGGCGCTCAAGGCCTTTCTCGCCGACGGTGCGGCCCTGACCGAGGCCGATAAGCTCGCCCGCGAGGCGGAGATGCGCTTCGAGGGTCGTCCGGTGACCGAGGTCGCAGCCATCGATGCCATCCGAGCCGGGCTCTCGTCGCCCGGCTATGATTTTCTGATCGAGGGGATGGGCTATACCTGCATCCTCGACCCTGAGATCAGTGCGGCCAACCTGATCCATACCGACCTGCGCGGTGGCACCCGGCGCACCTTGCTCGATGGCATGCAGGCCCTGCCCTTGGCACTGGCCGAGCGTTTTCAGGCCGCTGGCGGCAGGATCATGCTCGAGCACAGGCTGCGCCGGATCGAGTGTGTCGGCGATCTCTATCGGCTGCACCTGGAGACCCCGACCGGTGCTGCGACCATCCGCGCACGTCACCTGATCTTGGCGCTGCCAGCTGAGGCTCTGCGGGGGCTCGACCCGAGCTCGCCGCCGCTGACCGATGAGCGGTTCCTGCGCGACCTCGACAGCGTGGTGCCGGTCCCGGCCGCGAAGCTCTACTTCGGTTTCGCCGCGCCCTGGTGGGAGTCGATCGGGCTTCTCGACGGACGCTCGGATACCGACCTGCCGATTCGCCAGTGTCTCTACTTCGGTGTCGAGGCGGAGCAGCCCGCTGGCGACCCGCACAATACCAGCGCCCTGTTGGTCGCCAGCTACAGCGATGGCGAGGCAACGCGCTACTGGGAGCCGCGTGTTGGTAAGGCCCCGTTCTATGCGACCCCGGCCGGCTTCCCCGAGGGTCTTGCCGTCTCCGCTGCCGTGGTCGAGGAGGTGCGCCTGCAGCTTGAGCAGCTGCATGGCATCCCGGTTCCGCAGCCGGAGTGGGCGGCGTTCCAGGATTGGACCCCCGACCCCTACGGCGGTGGCTGGCACTACTGGCGGGTTGGCCATCGCAGCATCGATGTGGTCCCGCGCATGCGCCGGCCATTGCCTGATGAGCGCATCTACGTCTGCGGCGAGGCCTTCTCGTCGCATCAGGCCTGGATACTGGGTGCCCTGTCGTCGGCAGAGCGTCTGTTGCAGGAACAGCTCGGCGCGCCTTACCCGGCGTGGCTGCGCCCCGGTGCCGACCTCGGGGCCTGAGCGCGGTGGACGCCCGTCGAAGCCCTGCCGACCCGGCTGCTGAGCGAGCCGAGCAGGCCTGGATGGATGCGCTGGAGCATGCCCCGCACCGCGACGCCCTGGTCGAGGAGTTGGACGCCAGGTTCCATCATCCGGCCGCCATGTACCGCGACCGTCCGATGTGTCGCGCGCTGCGCCCGCGCTTCATCGGTGCTCCCCGCGCCCGTGCACTCGCCGAGGCCAGCGCCCTGGTGCTGTCGGCGATCAATAAGGTCGAGCGTGCCATCGTTGCTGATCGCGACCGCCTGCTGCCGCGTCTCGGCCACTTCGGCGACACCGAGCGACGGCTGTTGGATGCGCCGGTGCGTCTGCTGCGTAGCGACATCCAGGTGCGCCTCGATGCGACCGCGACATCGGGCGGTTGGGGCTTCTATGAGCTCAACGGCGCCATCCCCGGGGGGCTGGAGATGATCGCCGACCTCGCCGACAGCTTTCGCGAATCGGCGCTCTTCGCGACGGTTGCCGAGCGCGTCCCGCTGCGCTCGTACGACCTCAAGCGCGCGGTCACCGGCTCCTTGCTGCGGGCCTGGCGCGCTTGGGCTGGGAGCGCGCGCGCCGACCATCCGCCGACCGTCGCACTCGTCGACCTGCTCGAGGGCGCGCCGCTATTCGGCGAGTTCCAGGCCTTTCAGCATTGGATGGCCGAGCTGGGTCTCGACTGTCTGCTGATCGATCCCTCGGAGCTTTCGATCTCCGGTGACCGTTTGACCGCGCGAGGACGCGCGATCGATCTCGTCTACCGGCGCCTCACCCTGGTCGAGATGCTCGAGCGTCCGGACGAGACCGCGGCGCTGGTTGCGGCCGCCGAGCGTGATCTGGCCCTGATCATCGATCCGTTCATCGCCTCGGTGCTCGACCGCAAGGCCCTGTTCGCGCTGCTTACGGACCCGTCACTGGAATTCGGCTTGACGCGCGCCGAGCGCGAGGCGGCGAGCCGGACCTTGCCATGGACCCGGCTGCTGCGCGACGAGGCGACCCTGCTGCCGGATGGCGAGCGCGCTGGGCTGCTCGAGTGGGTGCGGCGGGAGCGGGAGCGGCTGATCCTGAAGCCGAACCACGACTTTGGAGGTCATGGGATCCATCTCGGTTGGCGTCTCGACAGCTCCGGCTGGGATGCGGCGATCGAGTCGGCACTCGCCGAGGAGTACGTTGTTCAGGTCGGGATTCATGCTGGGCTGGAGTCCTTTCCTTTGCTCGACGACCCGCTGAATCCGCGGCCATTCGAGATCAGCACGGATCCCTACATGTTCGACGGCGCGCTCGGCGGTGTGCTGTGCCGGCTCAGCACCCCATCGGGCTTGGCCAATATCACCGCGGGCGGTGGCAGCGTGCCGGTGTTCGTGGTCGATGACTGAGGGCTCTGGCGTCGGCGAGGGCGTCCTGCTGAGGTGGCAGTCCCGGCGTTGGGTCGGGCTCGGGTTCCTGCTGGGCGCGGTGCTTGTGGTCGCGATGGATCAGACTGTCGTCGTGACAGTGCTGCCGCGCCTCGCCCGCGATCTTGATGTCGGTGTCGATGCCGCGGCCTGGTCGGTCACGGCGTTCATCCTGGTCGCCGCGGTGACCTTGGCCCCGATGGGTCAGTTCGCCGACTGGATCGGCCGTCGGCGCTTGCTCATCGTCTCGCTGCTCGCCTTCGCGGTCGGCAGCGCCATCACCGCGAGCGCCGAGAACCTGCCCTGGCTGTTGGGCGGACGGGCACTGCAAGGTTTGGTGTTCGCGGCGCTGGCGCCGGCGATCCTCGGGCTGTTGAATCTGAGCTTTCCGGGCGGCCCGGAGCGCACGGTCGCCTTTGCGCTCTGGTCCATGACCACCGCCAGTGCCGTCGCCATCGGTCCGCTGGTTGGCGGCGCCTTTGCGGCACTGGCGAGCTGGCGTGATGCCTTCTTGCTGAACCTTCCACTCTGCGTGCTGGTTGCGGGCGGCGTGCTGCTCTTCGTGGCCGATGACCGGCGGGGCTTCGCTGGCGAGGCGACTGAGGGCGCTGCCGCTGGCGGAGCGATCGGTGCCGCTGGGAGCGCGGGTGGCTCTGCTCGAGGTTTCGACCTTCCGGGCGCCTTGCTGCTCGGGCTGGTCATGCTGACCTCGGTGCTCGGCTTGCAGCAAGGCGATGCCTGGGGCTGGTGGCGGGCGGAGGGGGCGGTCGGTCTGTTCGGTCTGTCGCCGGTGCCCTTGCTGTTGGCGGCGTCGTTGGTCAGCGTGCTCGGACTGGTCCTGGTCGAGCGGCGTCGAGGTCGAGCGGCTCGAGCCGTGCTGCTGGCCCCGTCTATCCTGGAGGTGCGCTCCTATCGCCTCGCGCTGGCTGCCGCTGGGGTGATGTCCATGGCCCTGTATGGGTTGTTGGTGGTCTTGCCGATCTATCTCCAGGTCGTGCTCGCCGCGGACCCGCTGGAATCCGGCGCAGCGCTCTGCATGCTCGGTGCGGGGATGCTTACCGGCGGGCTGGCGAGCCAGGCCCTGATCGCCAGGCTCGGCCGCAAGCGGACCGCGCTCTTGGGCTTGGGCGTGCAGGTGTTGATCCTGGCGGCGATGCTGCCGGCGATCGGCGTCGACGCGACGCCGGGTGCGGCCGGCGTGCTGCTGTTGCCTTATGGCGCTGCCTACTCGATCGCGTTTTCGGCCCTGATGAATCGGCTGTTGTCGGAGATACCCCCAGCGCTGTCATCGCGCGCCGGTGCACTGAGTACGATGGTCAGGCTCGGACTCGCTGCGGTCGCGACGGCCCTGATGGTCGGGCTGGTGATCGGCATCAGCGTTGCCGAGACCAAGACCGCCATCCTCGACGACCGCGCGCTGAGCGCTGAGCAGCGCGGGACGCTCGAGCGTTTGACGCACTTTCGCACCGGTGCGGGCGCCGCGCGGGACGATGACCGGTCGGCCTTGTCCGA
>CAZTYV010000081.1:7242-15076 GCA_964617675.1 uncultured Halochromatium sp.
AGATGGCCCTCGAGTCCGCCACGGCGCCGCTGATTGCCAAGGTCCAGGCGGGGTTCGCGATGGCAGGACGGGGCGCGATTCTGATGGCGGCCTGTCTGGCCCTGGCGTCGCTCCTGATCGCGCTGCGTCTGCCGGCCGAGCCCGCGCGCGACCAAACCGTCGGTCGGGCAGCCCGACCGGTGGTTGCGCTGCGGCTGCCGGCAGACCCCGACCGCGCTCAGGCCCGCGCTCAGGCCCGCGACCGGGTGCCCCAGCCGGGAACACGAGCGATCAACACGCGGGATGGCATCGCGGATGGCCCCAAGAACGCCCCCAAGAACGCCCCCAAGAGCGCCCAGTTTGCCGAGGCAACCTACCCAGGGTCGACCTACCCAGGGCTGAGATATCAAGGGCCGAGACACCGAGGGCCAACGCCAAGAGGACCCGACAATGCGTCCCGCTGAGACCGTTCGAGAGCTCTACCGCCGCCTGGATGTCGGCGACCCGTTGGGCGCGCGTGCATTGCTGGCGCCCGAATTCTCGCTCAGCAGTACCGTCCACCCCGCGCCGATGGACGCTGATGCCTGGCTCGCGGCATTGAGCCACTTCGATGCGGCCTTCTCGGAGATCTCGCATGGGGTCGTGATCGATGAGGAGCAGGGGGCGCTCGTGCGTGGTCGTTTCCATGTCTCTGGGTGGCATACCGGGACGTTGGCGTTTCCGGGCGAGCCGGTGCTACCCGCCACCGGCAAGCGCTTTCAACTGCCGGCAGAGCCCTTTGTTGCCGAAGTACGGGATGGGCGTGTCCTGCGCATCGAGGTGACGATGGCCGATGAAAACGGTGGCTACAAGGCGGTACTGGCCCAGCTGCGCGGGGAGGCGGAGCCAGCCCCGGCGCCGAGCGAGCTCGGCCGATGACGCGGCCTCCACAGACCACGGCCGCACCCGCAAGCCGCGCCCTCGGGCTCGGCGCGCTGTATTTCCTGTCGGTCTCCTCGATGATCGGCTCGAGCTGGCTGTTCTCGGCCATGTACTCGGCCGAATATGCGGGTCCGGCTGGCGTGCTCTCGATCGCCATCGGCGGCCTGATCATCCTGGTCATCGCATTGGTCTTCGCCGAGATCGGCGGCATCGTGCCGGTCGCCGGGGGCACCGCGCGGGTTCCGCATCTGACCCACGGTGATGTCGCCAGCTTCACCGCAGGCCTGCTGAATTGGCTTGGCTATCTGGCCGTAGCACCGCTCGAGGTCATGGCCATCGTCGAGTACGCGAGCGACCTCTTGCCGATGCTCACCACCAGCGAGCAGGGGCAGGTCTCGCTGACCCTCTGGGGGATCTTGACCTGTATCCCGCTGCTGTTCCTGCTCGTCGTGGTCAACAGCCTCGGCGTCAAGCTGCTCGCCCGCGCCAATGGTCCGCTCGCGGTCTGGAAGCTCGTCATCCCGCTGCTGACCATCGCGGCCTTGTTGGTTGTCCACTTCGAGCCCAGTAACTTCACCGCGCATGGCGGCTTCGCGCCCTTTGGCATCAGCGGTGTGCTGGGCGCCATCACCTCGGGCGGGGCGGTGCTCGCCTTCCTCGGTTTTCGCTCCGTGATCGAGCTCTCCGGCGAGGCCAAGAACCCCGGTCGGACCATCCCGCTGGTGCTGGCGCTGGCCATGGGCACCGTGATCCTGCTCTACGTGCTGCTCGGCGTCGTCTTCGTGGGTGCCTTGTCGCCGGCGCAGCTCGCCGGCGGCTGGGGCAGTCTCTCGGACCATACCGGTGCCGGTCCCTTTGCTTCGATGGCACTAGCGCTCGGCCTGGGCTGGCTGGCGACCCTGTTGTTCGCCGACGCGGCGATCTCGCCGGGCGGCACCGCCCTGATCTACACCGGCGTCGCCGGGCGCCTGAGCCTGGCCGCCGCCCGCAATGGTCATGCACCGCCGCCGGTCGGACGGCTGAATCGGGCGGGCGTGCCGGCGGTCGCGATCTGGATCAACTTCGTCATCGGGCTCGGCTTGCTATTGCCGTTCCCCGGTTGGCAGAAGATGATGACGCTGATCTCGTCGACCTTGGTGCTGTCGCTGGCCTTTGGTCCGATCTGCCTGTTGGCGTTGCGCGCCCAGGCCCCAGACCTGCCGCGGCGCTATCGGTTGCCCGCGGCACCCTTGGTGGCCGGATTGGCCGCCGTGCTCGCAAGCTTCGTCGTCTATTGGGCCGGCTGGCATGTCAATAGCCTTCTGGTGCTGGTGGCTTTCGGGGGTTGGGTCCTGCTGCCGCTTGCGGTCCGGCTGTTCGCCCGGCGCACCTTGCGTCGGCTGGACCTGCAGGCGCTGATCTGGTTGATCCCGTACTTCGGCGGCTTGGCCCTGATCTCTTGGCTCGGCCACTATGGCGGTGGCTTGGGTCTGATCCCGGCTGGGGTCGACCTCGCGCTGATCGCCCTGCTGGCCATTGGCACCTTGGTGCTCTCGTATCGGCTGCGTCTACCCGCGCAGGAGACACGCGGCGCGATCGACGCCGCGCTCGCCGAGCACCAATGAGTCGATTCCGGAGACTGGGCCGCGGCTCATCGGAAGACTCGGGTACCTGGTAGCGTTCATTCGGGGGCAACATGCTCGATATCATCGTTCTCATTCTTCCCATCCTGTTGCCCATCCTCGCCGGTGCGCTCGTCGTTCGAGTTGGGATCATGTCCCGCTCGGACTCCCATGCACTCGGGCTCTTCTTCCTCTACATCGCGGTGCCTAGCCTGCTGATCAGCCAGCTCGGCAAGCAGGAGCTGAGCGAGCTCTACGATCCCAGGTATCTCGTCGCGTTCGTCGTCCTGTCACTGGTGCTCTATGGCGGGGTTTACCTGGTCGAGCGGATGCTGTTGAAGCGCAGCGTTGCGGTGAGCGCGATGGCGGCCTTCGCCGGCTCCAAGTTCAATGCCGTGGTGCTGGGCCTGCCCATCCTGCATGGCACGCTGGGGGAGGCGGCGTCGGTCCCGTTCATCATCAACGTCATCCTCAGCTACTTTACGATCCTGCCCCTGACGGTGGCGCTGATGGGTCGCGGGCCGGGCAGCGCCAGCGACAAAGGGCTGAAGGCCGTGCTGAAAGCGATCTCGAGCGTCTTCAAGGACCCGCTCGTGATCGGCGCCCTGATCGGTCTTGTCATCGCTGTCACACGATTTCAGCTGCCGGCTTGGCTCGATCAGACGCTGGAGTCCCTAGCGGCCGCCGCGGTTCCGGCCGCCTTGGTCGCGACCGGGATGGCAATCTCCCTAGCGGAGGTCAAGCAGCGGTTGGGGGAGGTCGTTTGGATCTCCGTCGTGCGGATGCTGATATCGCCGGCGCTGGCGCTCCTCTTTGCGATCGGTCTTGGGATGTCTCCCACGCTATCCATCGCCTTGGTCTTAAGTTTCGGTATTGCGACGGCGCAGTTGATCGTGCCGCTCTCCGAGCGGGCGGGTGTCTACCGCACCGAGGCCGCGGCGGTCGTCGGCGCGACCACGGTCGCCATGGCGGTCACGCTCCCCCTGCTCATCTGGATCTGCGCGAAGATCTGGCCTGGGCCGATCCTTGGTCCTCTTTAACCACTCGTAAAGTCGGTGGCGTGGGGAGACAATCACGCCTCCTTCACGGTCTTCCATCAGCTTCACACGGGTTTGCGGTATGAGCCAGATTCACTTCATCGGCGGGGAAAAGGGCGGCGTTGGTAAATCGGTACTGGCCCGGCTGCTGGCCCAGTATCACATCGACCGTGAGTGGCCGTTCCGGGCCTTCGATAGCGACCGCTCCCACGGTGCCATGATGCGGTTCTATGCGGACTACAGCGCACCGATTGCGCTCGACGACTTCGCCGATGCCGACCAATTGATGGAGGCAGCGCTGGAGCGCCCGCAGGCCATCCTGGTCGATCTGGCTGCCCAGACCTCGAGGCCATTGTTCCAATGGATGGACGAGAACGATCTCCTCGGCCTGGCCGCCGAGCAGGGCCTTGACGTCGTACTGTGGCATGTGATGGACGATGGTGCGGACGGCGTCCGGCTCCTTGAGCAGTTGTTCGAGACGTTCGGGGACGCTGCGCGCTATGTGGTGGTCAAGAACCTGGGTCGCGGTAAAGACTTCAGCGCCTTCGAGGCCTCAGCGGCACGGGCGAGCGCGCGCTCGCTTGCGGCGCCCGTGATCGAGCTACCCGAGCTCCATGCGGCGACCATGCGCAAGGTCGACCACCGCGACCTCAGCTTCTGGGCGGCGGCGAACAACGCCGAGGCGGGTCTTGGACTGATGGAGCGCCAGCGCGTCAAGGTCTGGCTGCGCAAGGCGTATCGCGAGCTCGATGCGGTGGTTGACGGCTTGAGCGCCGAGCCCCAGCCCTGACCAGGGGCGGGTCCAAGGTCGGTGGCCGTTGCCTTGGCGCGGTGCTTCTGGCGGAGCCCAGGGCACGGACCCACCGACTGCTCTAGTCGCACGACCCTGCTCCGCCAACCCCTGCCCAATCATGTCACTGTCCCGCGCCCTCTCTAGCCTCAGCGTTCAGGTCACCGCGGGCTATGTCGCGCTCGGACTGCTGCTGGCCGCGGCGGGTCTCTACACGCTGGGGGCCTTCCAGCGCCAGTTGGGCGCGATCGAGCTGGTGAATCAGGCCGCGCAGCTGGAGCTGACGGTCGAGCAGATGCATGCGCAAGGCATGAATTACTGGCAGAACGCCCCGCGTGACTATCCCACCTATTACCGCGACGTGCGCCTCTACTATCAGGACCTGATGGCGCAGGTCGAGACCATCGATACCGCCGTCGCCGCCTTTATGAGCGGGGAGCTCAGCGATGCCATGCCGACGGTGATACCAGTGCCGATGTCCACGCCCTTGTCGGCTTGGCTGCAGCCGCACCTGGGTGCCGAGGCGGAGGCCGCGATCAGCGCCTTGGAGCGGGTCTGGGAGTCCTGGCGCGCGGCGCTGTTCGCCGCGCTCGGCGAGGATCAGGACGAGCCGCGTCTGGAGTGGGCCGCCGAGCACGTGATCGAGGCCCATAACCAACTGTTCTCGGCCGTTGAGGCCTTCGCCGATGCGCTGCGCGACTGGTCTGAGCGCGAATACCGGCTGATGATGCACGGCACCATCGCGGTGGCCCTTGTGACGCTGACCATTGCGGCGCTGCTGTTGGCCCTGCTGCACTGGAAGGTGCTCGCGCCGCTGCGACGCACCACCGCCGGGTTCCAACGCGTGGCGGACGGTGACTTCGGCCACCGGCTTCCAGTGGCCGGCACCACCGAGCTGCAGGACCTGACGGCGAGCTTCAATCAGCTCTCGGAGCGGCTCGATCTGCTCTACCGGCTGATCCAGGCGCTCCAGCAGGGGCAGGACGTCGATCAGCTGATGGGCCTCTTGAATACGGAGTTCCGCTCGCTCTTGGGCTGTGACTGGACGGGCCTGGTCTTCATCGATGAGACCCGCGCCAGCGCCCGCGTCGAGACCAGCTGGCTCGACGGCGTTCCGCAGCCCGATGACCAACGCCTGTACCGGCTGCAGGGCACGCTGCTGGAGCGGGTCTTGGCCGATGAGGCGCCGCTGCAGGTGACCTCCTTGGCTCAGCGCGCGCGCGAGAATCCGGCCTATGAGCTGCTGCGACACCTGGTCTCGCTCGGCATGCAAGAGGCGATCTTCCTGCCGCTCACGGCGCAGACGCAGACACCGATTCCAGCCGTGGTGGTGTTTGCGACCCGGGCCGAAGACGGCTTTGGCGATGCGCGTCGGCGTCTGCTCGGCAACATCGCCCAGCTGCTCACGCAGGGCGTCGGACGCACCGCGCGCCTGGCCGAGCAGGGGCGGCTGGCGGCCATCGGTGAATTTGCCTCGAGCATCGCGCACGAGCTGCGCACGCCGCTGACGACCATCTCGATGGCAATCGGTTACCTCACTGAGCAGGCGCAGGAGCCCCGCGCCCAGCGCCGGCTCGATCTCGCCCTCGGCGAGGCCGAGCGCATGCGCCGGCTGCTCGAGGACATCCTGCTCTATGCGAAGCCGCTGAGCCTGAACCCACGACCGGTGAATCTGTCGGCGCTGCTGGCGCAGTTCGTTGCCAATGCCCGCGAGCGTCATGCGCGGCATCACCTCCTGCTCGAGGCGAGCGCCCCCGACGCCGAGACCATGGTCGACCCCGACCGGCTGGGGCAGATCCTGAGCAACCTGACCAATAACGCCTGCGAGGCCGCGCCCGAGGGCACGGCGGTGACCTGGCGCATCAGCGAGCCCAACGCGCGCGAGCTGCGGCTAGCGATCCACAACCGCGGCGAGCCGATCCCAGCTCAGCTCTTGCCGCGCCTCACCGAGCCGTTCTTCAGCACCAAGGCGAGCGGGACCGGCCTCGGCCTAGCAATCGTGCGGCGCCTGGTGGAGCAGCACGGGGGAAGGCTCGCGATCCATTCGGACGCCGAGCAGGGGACGCGCGTGGAGATCGATCTGCCGCGCTTGGTCGATTGAGCGGCGCAGGCCCGGTCAGCGCTTGGGCAGGCTGAGCTTGTATTTCTCGATCTTGCGGTCGAGCGCCGGCCGCGAGATGCCGAGGATGTCGCAGCTGCGGCCCTTGTGGCCGTCGGTATAGTCGAGCACCCGCTGGATGTGCTCGGCGGCAACGGCATCGAGACTGCGCAGCGGGCCCGCTTCAGCGCTCGCCGATTGGCCCGGCTCTCGGGCGGCCATCGATGGAGAGGCATCGAGCTCGAGCATCTCCGGCGTGATGACCGCGTGGCGCGCCTGGAGAACCGCCTGGGTCAACAGGTTCTCGAGCTCGCGGACGTTGCCGGGCCAATCGCGGGCGCTGAGTCGCGCGAGCGCCTGCTCGGTGATGCGCGGACAGGGCCGCTCGAGCCGCTCGGCGATCCGTGCCAGCAGGCCCTCGACCAGCATCGGGATGTCCTCGCGCCGCTCGCGCAGCGGTGGCATCCGGATCTGGATCACATTGAGCCGGTAGACGAGGTCTTCGCGAAACCGTCCGGCCGCGGCCTCGGCCAGCAGGTCGCGATTGGTTGCCGCGACCACGCGCGCATCGGTGTGGATCGGCTCGCTGCCCCCGACGCGCTCGAAGACGCGCTCTTGCAGCGCCCGCAGCAGCTTGGCCTGCAGCGTTGGTGCGAGCTCACCGATCTCGTCGAGAAACAGGGTGCCGTCGCTGGCCTGCTCGAAGCGTCCCTGCTTGCGGCTATGCGCCCCGGTGAAGGCGCCCTTCTCGTGGCCGAACAGCTCGCTCTCCAGCAGCGTGTCGACGATCGCCGCGCAGTTCACCGCAACGAAGGGGCCGCTGCGCCCGCTGTGCTGGTGAATCAGACGCGCCACCACCTCCTTGCCGGTGCCCGACTCGCCGCTGATCAGGACCGTGGCCGAGCTGCGCGCACTGAGCGCGATCGACTTGCTGACCGCGAGCATCGCATCACTGCGCCCGATCAGGTCGCGCGGCGGCGCGTCGTCTGCCGGGTCATCCTCGGCGCGCCGCATCGCAGCTGTGTCGGCTCGATGGCGTCGCGAGGCCTCGCGCTCGCGCAGCAGTCGCTCCACCGTCTGCTGCAGCTCGGCGGCCTTGATCGGCTTATGCACGAAGTCGGCCGCGCCGGTCTGGATCGCGTCGATGGCGAGCTCGAGGTCGTGACGGCCCGTCATCATCACCACCGCGAGCCCTGGATCGATCTCCAGCAGCGCGCTGATCAGCTCGCTGCCCTGGCCGTCGGGTAGTTGTTGGTCGAGCAGGACCAGGTCGAAGCCCGTCTCGCGAGCGCGCGCGAGCCCGGCTTGTACGCTGGCGGCTCGGCTGACCGCGAAGCCTTGGTCTTCAAAGTGCATCGCGAGCATCTGGCTCAGCGCGTCGTCGTCCTCGATGATGAGCAGTTGGCGG
>CAZTYV010000082.1:0-14992 GCA_964617675.1 uncultured Halochromatium sp.
CTCCAGCTCGGTCTCATCCCAACGCTCGAGCCGCTCGCGGAGATGGTTCAGATGGCAGTGGATGTGATAGAGCGCATCGTGGGTCGGACCGTTGCGGCCCTCGAGCTTGGCCTCGAAGTAGCTCCAGAACGGATCATCGCGCTCGCCGTCGCGCATCGCCGTGCGTAAGGCGGTGACGAAGCGCTCGGCGTTACCGTCGCAGTCGATGTCGCGGAAGCTGACATAGCGGTCGGGTCGCTCAGGCATCTCAGCACCCACCTCAGCACCCGACCTCGGCCGCGCCGGTGCTCACCTGCTCGGCCGCGATGTAGCCGTCGGCCGCGAGCAGGTCGTCGATCTCGGCCTCGATGAGCTGAATGTTTTTCTTCTCGCAGTACCGCCGCTCCTTGTCGGTCGGCTCCGGGATCAGGGCCCAGCCCGCCGGATCACCGGCCGCATAGATCACATCCGAGAGCACCATGCGCTCGGTGTCGCGGGTCAGACGCAGCCCGAGGAACAGATACTGACGGCCGGCGCGGTAATCCTTGAGGAAGCGTGGCAGGCCGAAGCCGCCCATCAGCTCGGTCAGGTAGTCGACGAAGTCCGCGTCTGAGGCGATGTAGGTCGCATCCGGGCGCGGACTCCCGAGCGGCTTGAACAGGATCGGCAGCGCCAGATCGACCTGCTCTTGGCTGATCTCATGATAGCCGCTGCCATCGTAGGCATGGATGCGAAACCGGTAGTCGGTGCCAGCAATCCGTGAGATCCCGCGGATCAGCGTGTGCGGCCGATCGGCGTAGCTGTCCTGTAGCTGGGTATCGCGGTTGATGTCGATGACATAGTGCGGCGCCAGCTCGGCAAGCCAGTCGTGCAGCGGCGCGCGGCTCCAGCGGCGCTGGCCGTAGGTGTGGTCGAGGAAGCGGTTGACGGCGCCGCGCCCGCGCTTGAGCTCCACGTCCATGGCCGCGCGCGGGAACTCCCACATCAGCCGCCTCGACATCGGGCGGCCCTTGTTCATGGCCAGGATCAGGCTATCGCTGTCGGCGGGCATCGGGGTGCCCGACTCGGCATCGACCACCGGCGCTAGCACACCGGGACCGAGATAGGGGATGAGGTCACCGCGGCGCATGGCGCGGGCGAGATCGGAAAGCTCGATGGACATGAGGTTCCTGCCTGGATCGGGATCGGGATCGGGAGCGGAATCGGGATCGACCGGCGAGACCATGCAAACCTGATGCCGCCAACCCGCTCGCCGACGCCAGTGCCGCGAGCACCGGCGAGGTCCCGCGGGACGATGCGCTGGATCCCCGCAACATCCCGCACAAGGCGTCCGCAACGGTCGGCATCGACGGCTGTGGCAAAGGCTGCAACCGGTGACCCTTGTCTGCTTTGCGACAAGGACCTCAGCGCCGCGATGCCCGTCGCTGATGCGGTAAGTCTCGACCGCCTCACCCAAAACCCACTCGGGCACCAACGCCCGCAGAGGCTGGCACGGTCTCTGCTTCGAGGTCGGACATGCGCGATCGGGCCGATGATGACAACCCGATCCACCGTCAACGCTCCGCCGCTGAGACCCCCAAGGCATGAAGCAGAAAGACATCGCCGCGCTCCTGGACGAGCCCGCCTGCGAGCACAACCACAAGGCCAAGTCCGGCTGTGCCAAGCCCAAGCCTGGCGCCACCGCCGGCGGCTGCGCCTTCGACGGCGCCCAGATCGCGCTCCTGCCGATCGCCGATGTCGCGCACATCGTGCACGGCTCCATCGCCTGCGCCGGCAGCGCCTGGGACAACCGCGGCAGCCGCTCGAGCGGCCCCACACTCTACAAGCTCGGCATGACCACCGACCTCACCGAGCAGGACGTGATCATGGGTCGCGGCGAGAAGCGCCTCTTCCACTCCATCAAGCAGGCGATCGAGGGCTACGACCCTGCCGCGGTCTTCGTCTACAACACCTGCGTGCCGGCGCTGATCGGCGACGACGTCGATGCGGTCTGCAAGGCGGCCGCCGAGCGCTTCGGCAAGCCGGTGGTCTCGGTCGATGCCGCCGGCTTCTACGGCACCAAGAATCTCGGCAACCGCATCGCCGGCGAGACCATGGTCAAGCAGGTCTGCGGCGGGCGTGAGCCCGATCCGATCCCACCCGGCATCGAGCGACCCGACTTCAAGGTCCATGACATCTCACTGATCGGCGAATACAACATCGCCGGCGAGATGTGGCGCGTGATGCCGCTGTTCGATGAGCTCGGCATCCGCGTGCTCTGCACCCTCTCCGGCGATGCGCGCTTCCACGAGGTGCAGACCATGCACCGCGCGGAGGTCAACATGATGGTCTGCTCCAAGGCGATGATCAACGTCGCCCGCAAGCTCGAGCAGGCCTTCGGCACGCCCTGGTTCGAGGGCAGTTTCTATGGGGTCGCCGACGTCTCGCAGGCGCTGCGTGACTTTGCGCGCCTGATCGGTGATCCCGACCTCAGCGCCCGCACCGAGGCGCTCATCGCCCGCGAGGAGGCGCGCATCGATGCCGAGCTCGAGCCCTGGCGCGAGCGGCTGCGCGGCAAGCGCGTGCTGCTCTACACCGGCGGCGTCAAATCCTGGTCGATCGTCTCAGCGCTGCAGGACCTCGGCATGAGCGTGGTCGCCACCGGCACCCGCAAGTCGACCGAGGATGACAAGGCGCGCATCCGCGCGCTCATGGGCGAGGATGCGGTGATGATCGAGGACGGCAACCCGCGCAACCTGCTCGATCTCTACCGACGCGAGGGCGCCGACCTGATGGTTGCCGGCGGCCGCAACCAGTACACCGCCCTGAAGGCACGCATCCCCTTCCTGGATATCAATCAGGAGCGCGAGTTCGGCTACGCCGGCTACGACGGCATGCTCGAGCTGGCGCGGCAGATGTGCCTGACCATCGAGAGCCCGATCTGGGCCGCGGTGCGCAGCGCCCCGCCGTGGCGGCCCGTCAGTGACCAGCTGGCGACGGCAGCGAGCGCAGAAACCGCGCTGGCGGCGACCGAGCCGCAGCCCGCTGGCGCGAGCGCCGAGGCGGTCGTCGCCGGTGGCGCTCGCTCGAGCACAGTCTCTCCTGCCCTTGCGCAGACCCAGACCGCCACGGAGGTGACCCATGGCTGAGCAACACCCGGCCTCAGGGCCGAGGCCCAGCGACGCGGCTCGCGCAAGGGGCACCATCGGCGGCCTGCGACCTGATGCCCCAACCGATGATGGTCGAAGCGGCGCCCAAACGCTGGGCAGCAGCCCAGCCATCATCAAGCGCAATAAGGCGCTCTCAGTCGGCCCGCTCAAGGCCAGTGCAACGCTCGGTGCGACCCTCGCGTTCCTCGGCATGCGTCGCGCGATGCCGATGCTGCACGGCTCCCAGGGCTGCACGGCCTTCGCCAAGATCTTCTTCATCCAGCACTTCCGCGAGCCGATGCCGATCCAGACCACGGCCATGGATCAGGTCAGCACCATCATGGGCGGCGACGACGCCGTGGTCGAAGGGCTCGCGACCATCTGCCAGAAACACGCCCCGTCGCTGATCGGGCTGCCGACCACCGGGCTGGTCGAGACCCAAGGCGCCGACGTGGCGCGCGCCATCCAGCTGTTTCGCGCTCGGCACCCCGAGCATGCCGAGGTCGCCGTCGTCCCGGTCGCTTCGCCGGACTACAGCGGCTGCCTCGAGACCGGCTTCAACAACGCCGTCAGGGCGATCATCGACCGTCTCGTGCCCAAGGCGACCGCGGTTGGCACCCGCCCCGGTCGACGCCCTCGACAGGTCAATGTGCTCGCCGGCCCCGCGCTCACGACCGGCGACCTCGAGCACCTGCAGGACCTGCTGGAGCGCTTCCGGCTACGCCCGGTGTTGTTGCCGGACCTGGCCGACGCGCTCGACGGCCACCTGGTCGACGACGACTACAGTGCCCTGACGATCGGCGGCACCCCGCTCGATGAGCTTGCGACCCTCGGCGATGCGGCCGCGACCCTGGTGATCGGCCGCTCGATGAGCAGCGCCGCCGATCTGCTGGCCGAGCGCACCGGTGTGCCGGATCATCGCTTCGCACACCTGATGGGGCTCGAGGCGATGGACCGCTTCATCACCACCCTCGCCGAGATCAGTGCCGAGCCCGTGCCTGAGCGCATCGAGCGCCAGCGCTCGCAGCTGCAGGACGCCATGCTCGACGCCCACTTCTCGATCGGTCAGGGCCGCTTCGCCATCGCTGCCGAGGCCGATCTGCTGGTCGCCTTCTCGCAGCTGCTCGCCAGCATGGGCGCCGAGACCGTCGCCGCGGTCGCCCCGGCCAATGCCCCGAGCTTAGCCGAGGTCAATGCCGAGCAGGTCAAGATCGGCGACCTCGAAGACCTCGAACAGCTCGCGCGCGCCAACACCGCCGAGGTCCTGATCACCAACAGCCACGGCGCCCAGAGCGCCAAGCGCCTCGGCATCCCGTTGCTACGCGCCGGCTTCCCGCAGTTCGACCAGGTCGGCGGCTGGCAGCGGCAATGGATCGGTTATCAGGGCACCCGCCAGACCCTGTTCGATCTCGCCAACCTGATGCTCGATCTGCACAAGGGCGAGATCGCCCCCTATCGCTCGCGGCTCAAACAGTGGCCGGCGGGCGAGCGCGAGGAGGCCGCATGACGATGAAACGCCAGCTCAAGCTCGTCGGCGCCGATCACGACCTCGGCGATGAGGCGGCGGCGGTCAAGGTCGCCTTCGCCACCACCGATCGCAAGCACGTTAATCAGCACTTCGGCGCCGCCGAGGGCTTCGCGATCTATCGGGTCTCACCCGGCGGCTACGAGCTGCTCGAGGTCACCCAATTCGGGCGCCTCGACATGGACGGCAACGAGGACAAGCTCGGCGCCAAGATCGAGGCGCTCGCGGGTTGCATCGCGGTCTATTGCCAGGCGATCGGGGCCTCGGCGATCGGCAAGCTCCGCGCCCAAGGCATCCAGCCGATCAAGGTCGCCCCCGAGAGCCTGGTCAGCGGGCTGCTGCATGGGCTCAAGCGCGAGCTGCGCGACGGTCCGAGCGCCTGGCTCAAGCGCGCCATCGAGCAACGCAGCCCGCGCGCCGAGAGTCGCTTCGACGCCATGGCCGCCGAGTCCTGGGAGGAGTGACCACGGCTCATCAGCCGCGGCGCCGAATTCCACCCCGATTCAACCCCGATCCGACCCCGATCCGACCCTAACCCGGCCCTCATCCACCGCTGCCCGGCCCACGGCCGGCAACCGAGAAGACGACCCTGGAGACCACGATGACCATTGAGACGCCCGATGCGCCCACGGCGGCAGCCGCTATCGACCCCAAGGACCCAGTGCTGGGCACGCAGTTTGCGCTAGAGATGGTGCGGCAGGTGCGCGCCATCGACCCCTACGGCACCTACGACGAGCTCTCGGCCGCTGAGGTGCTCGAGCCCTATGTGCTGACGCCTGAGAAGAAGCGCGAGCTGCCGATCGTCGGCGACCCCGACGAGATCGTCGTTGCGCGCATCCAGGCCTTCTACAACGCCATCGCCGTGCTGATCGAACAGGAATGCGGCCTACGCGCGGTGCCGCTGCTGCATCTGACCCACGAGGGCTTCGGGCGCGTGCTGATCACGGTCGGCAAGCTGGTCGTGCTCGATCGCTCGCTACGTGATGTGCACCGCTTCGGCTTCCCGTCGCTGTCGAAGATGAAAGACGAGTGCGACAAGCTGCTCTCGGTCGCCCTCGAGCTCATCGGCGAGCACAGCCAAGTGGCCGGCCTTTGACCGGGACCCGTTGAGCCCACCAGCGGGCCCCGAACCCAGCACCAGCGACCCCAGCAGGGGCCCACGTCGCCGGAGGAGCAGATGACTGACGATGAGATCAAGCGCCTCGAGAAGGCGCTGAAAAAGGCCAAGCGCATCGCCAGCGAGCGCGCGAGTGAGCTGCACGACCTGGTCGAGGACCGGCTGCCCGCGGCCTTTGACGAGATTCCGGCCCTAGCACAAGCCACCCATGAGGCTTGCCTGGCATGGGCCGAGGCGAAGGCGCGGCTCGAACAGGCACAGACCGCTGGCGCCTGATCGCGACCAAGAGCGCCTCCCATCCCGCAGCATTTCTATCACGCACTGGAGCAACCCCATGAGCAGCATCACCGGACTCACCCGCGGCGGCGTCCCGTGGACACCGGCATTCGTCGTCGACCTGAATCAGAACAACTGCATCGGCTGCGGCCGCTGCTTCAAGGTCTGCCCGCGCGACGTCTTTGAGCTGATCGATCGTGATGAGCTCGACCTCGACGACAGCGACGACTTCGATGATGATTTCGACGAGGCCCCTGGGATGGTGATGAATCTCAAGGACGCGCTCGACTGCATCGGCTGCGAGGCCTGCTCGCGCGTCTGCCCCAAGGCCTGTCTGACGCACGAGCCGCAGTCGCTCGCCGCCTGAGGCTCCCAAACCCCAACAGGCCCCTAGCAGGCCCCGGCAGTCTTGGGCAGACCTCAGCTCGCCTCGAGGGACGGATAGTCGACATAACCCTCCGCGCCGCCGCCATAGAACGTCTCGGGGTTCGGCGGCGTCAGCGCCGCACCCTCGCGCAAGCGGCGCACCAGGTCGGGATTACTGATGAACGGCCGACCGAAGGCGATCAGGTCGCCCTCGCCCGTGGCCACCGCCCGCGGTGCATCCTCGGGCCCATAGCCGTTGTTGAGCATCCAGGGACCGCGAAAACAGGCCTTGAGTGCGGCATAGTCGAACGGGCGCTCGGCATCCTCCGGGTAGCGTGGACCGCCGGTCTCGCCCTGGATCACATGCACATAGGCGAGCCCGAGCGGATCGAGTGCGGTGACGAGGTGCTCGAACAGCGCCTGCGGATCGGAGTCGCGCGGGGTATCGTTGAAGCTGGTCATCGGGCTGATGCGAATCCCGGCGCGATCGGCGCCGATCTCAGCGCTGACCGCCTGCATGACCTCGACCACCAGGCGCGCGCGGTTCGCGATGCTGCCGCCGTAAGGCCCGCTGCGATCATTGACGCTGTCGCGCAAGAACTGCTCGAGCAGGTAGTTGTTGGCCGCATGCACCTCGACCCCATCGAAACCGGCGTCGAGTGCACAACGTGCCGCGTGCCGATAATCATCGATCAGGCCCGGCAGCTCATCATCGCGCAGCGCGCGTGGCGGCGAGACATCGACGAAGCCCTCGGCGGCGAAGGTCTGTGCATTCGGTCGCCGATCGGTCGAGGACACCGGCGCGGCGCCATCCGGCAACAACGAGCTGTGCGAGATGCGCCCGACGTGCCAAAGTTGCATAAAGATGCGTCCACCGGCCGCATGCACTGCGTCGGTCACCGCTTTCCAGGCTGCCACCTGCTCGCTGCTGTAGATCCCCGGCGTGTCCAGATAACCCTGGCCCATGGGGCTGATCTGCGTCGCCTCGCTGATGACCAGACCCGCGCTCGCGCGCTGGCGGTAGTACTCGACCTGAAGCGCACCGGGCTTCAGGCCTGCCACGGCGCGGTTTCGCGTCAACGGGGCCATCACGATGCGGTTCGGCAGCTCGATGGCGCCAACCTGGATGGGATCGAACAAGGTCGTCATAGGGTCTCTACCATGCAGGGAATGGCGCCGCTGCGCGATCAGCTCGCGATCGCGGCGCGCAAAATAGAGGTCTTCGTCCGCCTGCTCCTTGAGACGGAGCTTGTCGGGGAAATGGGTCATCGTTCGCCGTGCACAATGGGCCGGTCAAGGAATGGCCTCCCGACCGATCGCCTATCGGTCCCGTCAAACATCATCGTCCTTTGAGGCTGAGCCCCCATCAGGTCGAGCGGCCGGGGTCTTCTTCGCGGTCGTCTTGCGTTGCGCAGCCTTCTTCGTGGGGCGTTTCTTGGCTGAGGCCGGCTTGGTCGGCGTTGTCGCCGACGTCCGTTGAGCCCCTGTCTTCTTGGCCGTGGTCTTCTTCGCGACCGCGGCCTTGGTCCCGGTCTTGACGCGGCTGTTGCGTGCCGTGGTTGCTGGTTTGCTCGGCTGCTCCGGTTGCTCCGGTTGCTCCGAAGGTATCGACCGCGCAGGCGGCTTTGGCGCCTTGACATCTGCCGCGGGCAGCGGCTCGCCATCGGCCGCGCGCTCCGCTGCAGATGGCGCCGCAGGTGCTGGCGCCGCGCTGCGCTCGGTGTCAGTCCCGCTCCCGCCACGGCCACCGCTCGCGCCACCGCTGCCCGTGCCGTTAGCGGACCTGGACGAAGCCGCGTCATCCGTCTCTCGACGCATCCGCTCGATCAGCACCCCAGCAAGCCTAACAAGCACGATAACGCCGTTGATCAGCGCCGAGACCACCGCGACGAGCACCGACCAGACGATCATCCACACCGGTAGGCCACCACCTGGCGACCGATCGCGCGTCCCGGTATCGGCAGCCCAGGGTGCTTCAGAGGCGCCGCGCGCGATGCCGGCATGGCCGCCAGAGGCACCGCCTGAGCCACCGCCTTCGATCTCGGCATAACGGGCCGAGAGCATCCGCTCCCCACTCTCGGACTCGATCAGATAGAACCGCCGCGTCAGCGAGAGGCAGCCGAGCGGGATCACGATCACCGCCATCAAGGTCGCGACCCCGGCGCCGAACAGCAGACTCACCGCCATGCCCTGGAAGATCGGATCATCGATGATGGCCCAGGCCCCGGCCATCAGCGTCAGCGAGGTGATCAGGATCGGCCGCATCCGGATCTCGGCACCATCCACCGCGGCCTCGCGCACCGGCTTGCCGCGCGCGACCTCGATCTTGACGAACTCGACGATCAGGATCGACTGCCGCACGATGATGCCGCCCAACGCAATCATGCCGATCATCGAGGTCGCGGTGAACTCGGCGCCCATGAACAGATGACCAGGGATGATGCCGATCAGGGTCAGCGGGATCGGCGACATGATCAGGCCGGCGATGGCGAAGTCTCGGAACTCCCAGACGATCAGCCCATAGATCAGCAGCAGTGCGGCCATGAAGGCGATCCCCATGTCGCGGAAGGTCTCGTAGGTCACCGTCCACTCGCCGGACCACTCGAAGTCCGCGACAGCATCCGTCGACGGCGGACCGATGAGTCCATCGGGCATCCCACTCATGCGCTCACCTGGGCCGGGCGGGTCATAGCCCTCGAGCAGGTCCTCGACCGCGAACATGCCGTAGATCGGCGCGCCGAGCCGGCCCTCCATCTCACCGACCACGTACTCCATCGGTCGCAAATCCTTGTGATAGAGGATCGGGCCCTCGGGCTGGAGCGCAAAACGACCCAGCTCGGCCAAGGGCACCAGGCTGCCGTCTGGTGCACCGATCGGCAGACTGGCGAGCGAGGTGATCTGCGAGCGATAGGACAGCGGCACCTCGATGACGATAAAGGTCGGCTCCTGGACCGTCCCCCGTTTCACGTCGCCGAGCTTCACGCCGCCGAGCGCCATCGAGAGGTTACGGTTGATGGTGTCGACCGAGATCCCACGCCGCACGGCCTTCTCGGCATCGACCTCGAAGCGCCAAGCGTCGTAGGGCTCGACCAGATAGTTGTCGACGTCGACGATGCCCTCGGCCTGCTCGAACATCGCCGTCATGTCCTCGGCCACCTGACGGCGCACCTCGGCCGAGGGGCCGTAGATCTCGGCCACCACGGTCTGCAAGACCGGCGGCCCGGGCGGCATCTCGACGACCGAGATCTGGGCGCCAAGCCGATCGGCCAGGGGCTTAAGCAGCTCGCGCGCGGCCACCGCGATCTCGTGACTGCCGCGCTTGCGCTCACGCTTATCCTTGAGTATCACCAGCAGATCGCCCTCCCAGGCCTGCTCGCGCAGATAATAATGGCGCACCATGCCGTTGAAGTTGAATGGCTGCGCGGTGCCAGCGTAGGTCTGAATCGCGACCACCTCCGGCAGCTCCCGCAACTTCTCCGCCAGACGCCGCACCGCGTTGGCCGTCTCCGGCAGTGCCGTGCCTTCCGGCATGTTGACGACGACGCTGAACTCGGGCTTGTTGTCGAACGGCAGCATCTTCACCGGCACGACCTTGAAGTAGAACAGGGTGCAGACCAGCGCGGTGGTGGCGATGGTGCCGACCAGAAACAGCTTGCCGAGCGCCCGATTCTCGATCAGCGGCATCACCAGCGGGCGGTAGAAGCGGCTGACGATCTCGCGTGTGCGCTGCTCGCGACGCTCGGCGCGCTCGAGCGCCTTGAGCCGAGGCCTTACCCGAAGCGCGAACCAGGGTGTGAACACAAAGGCGGCGATCAGCGAGAAGAACATGGCCGAGGAGCCCAGCACCGGGATCGGACGCATGTAGGGCCCCATCAGACCGCTGACCCAGCCCATCGGCAGCAGCGCGGCGATGATGGTAAAGGTGGCCAGGATGGTCGGGTTGCCGACCTCGTCGACCGCGGCCACGGCCTCGCTGATCGAGGTCTTACCCACCTCGAGCCAATGCCGAAAGATGTTCTCAACCACCACGGTCGCGTCGTCGACCAGGATGCCAATCGCGAAGATGAGCGCGAATAGGCTCACGCGATCGATGCTGTAGTCCACCACCCAGGCCCACCAGATGGTCAGCAGGATGACCACCGGAATGACCGAGATCACCACGATCGCCGCCCGCAGACCAAGACCGACCATGCACAGGATCGAGACGATGACCGCCGCCTCGAACATCGCCTTCAGCAGCTCGTTGACCTTGTCGTTCGCGCTCTGTCCGTAGTTGCGGGTGACCTCGACCTGAACATTGGTCGGAATCAGGCGTTGTTTCAGGGTCTGGAGCTTCTCGAGCACGGCATCGGCAACCTTGACCCCGTTTGAGCCCTCCTTCTTCGCGATCGCCAGGGTCACCGCCTGCGCCCCATCCGCCGGGTGCTCGCCCTCGTAGGCCGGCCCGGTCAGGTGCGTCACCACCCGATCGGTCTCCTGCGGCTGCGGCAGCACCCGGGCGACATCGCGCACATAAACCGGCTGCCCGGCCTGGGTGCCGACCACCAGGCGCGCAACGTCCTCGGCATCATTCAGGAAGGCGCCGGAGTAGACACGATAGGCGGTCCCGCCGCCCTCGGTGGCCCCGGTCTGGGTCTCCGCATTCGCGCTGCGAATGGTCTCGGCGATGCGATCGAGCGTGATGCCATAACCGGCAAGACGCTCCATCATCACCTCGACCCGGATCTGCTCCTCGCGGCCACCGACGACGAAGCCCTTGCCCGTGTCGGGCACCGAGCCGAGCTCCTGCAGGACATCCAGCGCCAGGGTCCGCAGCTGACTGTCTTGGATCTCATCGGACCAGAGTGTCAGCGTCACGATGGGCACGTCGTCGATGCTGACCGGCTTGACCAAGGGCGGCTTCACATCAGGCGGCATCCGGTCCATGTTCGCCTGCAGCTTGTCGTGGACCTTGACCACCGACTCGCTCATGGACTCGCCGACCTTGAAACGCACCGTGACGAGGGCGCCGCCGCGTTGCGTTGCGGAGTAGACGTGGCGAATCCCGGTCAGCTCCATCATCAGCTGCTCGAGCGGGGTCGTCACCAGGCTCTCGACCTGCGCGGCCGACGCCCCGGGGTACTGCACGAAGATGTCGATCATCGGCACCGAGATCTTCGGGTCTTCCTGCCGCGGGGTGAACAGCAGACCGAGCAGTCCGATGCAGAGTGCACCGATCAGCAGCATCGGCGTCACCGGCGTATTGATGAAGGTGCGCGCAATCCGCCCTGACAGGCCAATGCTGGCGCTCGACGCGGCCTCAGCGGCGCCACCGCCATTTGGCTGCGCCCCTGGGCCCTTGGTGTTGGACTCGCTCATGCCGCGCGCTCCTCTTCCGAAGCCGGGCGGTACTTCAGCCCGTTATGTGCCTTGCCCCCTGTCGCATTCTGCCGCGCAACTATAACCGAGAGCGTCCTTGCAACAAGCCATGGATTCAGGAGGCGCGCACTCCTCAAGCCCCCATTCTCTTGTTAAGCACTTCAGCAATTAGTAATATATTGGCTTTGATATCACGCTCTGCACAGAGCAGGAGCCCCCATGTTCATCGACGCATTAACCATCACCGGCTTCCTCAGTGCCGCAAGCTTTGCCTTGATGCCTGTGCTCATGGGCCGCGAATTCATTCGCGTTGAAACCTGCGATGAGCGCAGCCCAAGCCCGGCCGCCCAGCGGCTTGAGCCCAGATCCCCCGCCAGCTCGGCGCTCGCGGACTGCGTCTAGACCACCAGAGGGCGCTCGGCGGGCTCGCGAGTCAGGCGGGACAGGCGCTGCCATCTCCGTCGCTGGGTTGTATACTTCAGCCGACAGTCGACGAATCCCTGACTTCCGATCCGTCTGCACAGGTCCATTTCACGGGGCCGCATCGGCGTCGCTCGCAGGCGGATCTGGTCCGAAGCTGTGCGTCCTTTGGCGGCCTCGATCGGCCGCTTTTTTTTAGCCTCCACCCTCGCCAGCGCAGATGTGCTGAGCGAAGCCCGCACCCGCCTCCGCGTACAGATTGAAGACGCGCTGCACGCCTGCCGCGCGCAGCGCCTGCTCGTCCTCCGGATACTTGGCGATCGCGCCGATGGTGCCCGTGAACCCCTCCTTCGCCAGATGCTCGGCCGCGAAGAGATTCTCCGACACCTGCGGCATCGCGAGCAGCACCAAGCGCAGGTGACCATCATCGACGTGGAGCCGATGCCAGAAATCGGCGTCGGTCGCGCTGCCCATCAGCACGTAGCGGCCCTGCTTCTGGTGCCGGGCGATGATATCCGGGTCGGCATCGATCCCGACTGGCCTCAGTCCCCGTTCGTGGGCGAGCTCATCGTAGGCGCCGCAGCCGATGCGGCCCATGCCGACCACCATCGCGTTGGCATCGCCGGGGTCGATCTCCGCCTCGTCGGGCAGTCGCCGCGCGCGCTCACGGCGACGCAGCCAGTCACTCATCGACTCATGCCAGGCATGCGAGCGGCTGGCCGCCGGCGAAGCGGCGATGAAGGAGAAGGCCAGGGCCAAGGCCGCCACGGCCAGCCACTGCGCATCGAGCCAGCCGTTGTCGACGCCCACAGCCGTCACAATCAGCCCGAACTCGCTGTAGTTCGCGAGCGCAAGGCCGCCGAGGAAGGCCGTGCGCCCGCGCAGCCCGAACCAGAGCATCAGGGACTGAAAGAGATACCACTTGTAGGGCAGGATGAGCACCAACCCCAGTGCGAACAGGATCATGGCCGGGCTGGGAACGCCCTGCAATCCGATGCTGAGAAAGAAGCCGACCAGCAGCAGATCCTTGAGATCAAGCAAGGACTTCGCCAGCTCACGCGCCTTCGGATGCTGCGCAACCGCCACACCAATCAGCAGCGCCCCAAGATCGCCCTTCATGTGCACGAGCTCAAACAGGTGCGAGGTGCCGATCGCCAGGGTCAGCCCGAACAACAACAGCAGCTCGCCATGACCGACCCTGCTCAACAGCCAAAACAATAGGCGCCGGCCCGGGATCAGCAAGAGCAGGAGCACGGCCCAGAGGGTCGGGATCTTGCCCGCGGAGAAGGCGAGGAAGAGCACGGCCGCCAGGTCTTGAATGATCAGGATACCGATGGCAACGGTGCCGTAGAGCGAGCCCATCTCGCCCTTCTCCTCGAGCACCTTGACCGCAAACACGGTGCTCGAGAAGCTGAGCGCGAACGCCAAGAGCGCCGCCCCGCCGAGCTCGACGTCCACCAGCAACGGCACCCCCAGGCCGCCAAGGCTGAGTAGCAGAGGCATAGCCAACGCCATCATGCCCACCATGTGCAGGGCAGCGGTGCCCCAGACATGGGGCTGGGCCAGACTCCTGAGCTTGAGCTTAAGGCCGATGGTGAACAGGAGCAGTGTGATGCCGATGTCGGAGATCTGCTCAATCAACAGGTCCTCGCGCGCACCGAAGGCGTGCAGGACGAAACCGCCGACCAGATAGCCGACCAGCGGTGGCAGCCCGATCTGTCGAGCGCCCAAGCCCAGGGCGAACGCCAACGCGATCCAGACGATATCGAACATCGGAGGTCTTCTCCCAGGAGCAGGCCAGACGCCATCAGGTGCGGACGGATGAATGGTACGGGCTGAATTGATCCAAAGCACGCGACGAGCACGCCGCGTGCCACACCGCGCGCCAGGCCCATCCAAAATGACCAGTTGATTACGCTATACTCGCGGCGCTGATTCGGGTCGTCGCGGCCGCGGCGACCTCTGCTTAACACTGAATCGAGAGAAGGGTTGCTCCATGTCAGACTATAACGCCGAGGACGTCCGCAACATCGCCCTCGTCGGCCACGCCGGTTCCGGCAAGACCACGCTGGTCGAGGCCCTGCTCGCGAGTGCCGGCGCCATCACCGAGCCCGGCAGCGTGACCAAGGGCACCACGGTGTGCGACCACGACGACATGGAGAAGGAGCTGCAGCACTCACTGGACGTCGGCATCACCGGCTTCAGCGCCCATGGCAAGCACATCAACCTGCTCGACACCCCCGGCTATCCGGACTTCCTCGGACGCACCCTCTCGGTGCTGAACGCGGTCGAGACCGCGGCCATCGTCGTCAACGCCGAGAACGGCATCGAGCCGCTGACCCAGCGCGTCTGGAAGGCGGCCGACAACCGCAACCTGTGCCGCATCATTATCGTCAACCATATCGACGGCGCTGGTGTTGATCTCGCTGGCCTCACCGAGCAGCTGCGCGAGTCCTTCGGCGCCGAATGCCTGCCGATCAACCTGCCAGCCGATGGCGGCAAGCGGGTCATCGACTGCTTCTTCAATCCGGCCGGTGACAGCACCGACTTCTCCTCCGTCAAGGAGGCCCATGGTCAGATCATCGACCAGGTGGTCGAGGTCGATGAGGCGCTGATGGAGGTCTACCTAGAGCAAGGATCAGAGCTCAAGCCCGAGCAGCTGCACGACCCCTTCGAGGCGGCGCTGCGCGAGGCGCATCTGGTGCCGATCTGCTTCTGCTCGGCCGAGACCGGCGCCGGCATCCCGGAGCTGATGGAGATCCTGGTGCGGCTGATGCCGAACCCGGCGGAGGGCAACCCGCCGCCGTTCATGAAGGGCGAAGG
>CAZTYV010000083.1:0-14826 GCA_964617675.1 uncultured Halochromatium sp.
CGGCTCGGCGGCTGCCTCCTGTTCGCTCGCCTGGCTCTCCTCGGGCGATGGCTCTGATGACTCTGGGGACGAGGTCTCGGTCTCCGACTGTTCTTCCTCGGCAAAGTCCTCTTGCTCTAGCCTCGCCAGGCGCGAGCGAGCCAGCGCGAGGTTGTGCAAGGCATCATCATGGGTCGGCTGGGTGCTCAACACCTCTTCGTAGGCACTGATCGCACCGGCGTAATCACCCTGCGCGAAACGGGCATTGCCCAGGTTGTAACGGGCCTCGATCTCGACCCTCTCGCGTTGCGGCTCGGCAAAGGCGGCCTCAGCCTCGGCATAGCGACCGGCGCGATAGAGCGCGACACCGCGTCGGAAGGGGTCGCTCAAGACCGCCGCGGCAGCGGAGTACTGGCCCTGTTGGTAGGCCGCGATGGCCTCTTGCTCGCTGTTCTGGAACCAGCTTGCTTGCGCGCGACCGAGCATCGCATTGCTGAGGCCAAGTAGGCACAGGAGTGCCAGCGCGCTCGCCGAGCGCCTCTCAGCCCAGCCTCGGTGCGCTTCTTGCGGTCTTGGCAGCCAGCGGACGTTGTGGCTGGCTCGCGAGAGATGGCCTTGGGGTGCCCAGGACCTTGTCCGGGCCGGTATCCGGGACGGCGTCGGGGGCTTCGTCCGGGGCTGTATTGGGGGCTGTATTAGGGGCGGGCTCAAGTGGGGCTCCCTCCGCTGATGTCCCGGCTCGCCTGGTCGGGTGTCTTCGCGCGCCTGGGGCGCGTCCCGAGCCAGCCGCGAAAGCGCGGCAGAAGCAGCAGCAGAAGCAGTGCAACCGGGAGGTAGAAACGCTCGTGCCAGACCCGGGTGCGATCATTGCTCACCTCGGCAGGCAGGCCGCTGCGCGCCGCAGCCTCAAGGATGACGCGGGTGTCGTCGTCGCGGTAATCGGCACGCTGGTAGGTGCCAGCGCCGGCGTCCGCCAGTGCCCGCAGCTGGTCCTCGTCGAGGCGGGTGCGCACGGGCGAGCCGTTTGGTGCGATGAGCGGACCACGCTCGCCAGGGACCTCGGCACCCTCGGGCGTACCGATCGCGAGCACATGTAATGACAGGCCGCGCTCCGCAAGTGCCCTGATGCGTCCCTCGAGGTCGGTCTCGTCGAAGTCGCCATCGCTGATCAACAGGATGGTCTTGGCGCTGTCGTCGGGAAGGGCACCGAGGAGCTGCTCGGCGCGATCGAGCGCGGTGTGTAATCGGCTGCCTTGTAGCTGAGAAAGCTCGCTCGAGATGGCGGGCAAGGTCAGCAGCAGGGCTCGACTGTCCTCGGTCACCGGTGAGATCACATGCGGAACCGAGGAGAAGGCGATCAGCCCAAGCCGAAGGTCCCGATTCTGAATGATCAGGTCCTGAATCTCCTGGCGCGCCCTCGCGAGTCGGCTCGGGGGCGTATCAGTGGCCTCCATCGAGCGCGAGATATCGAGCAATATCAGGAGATTGTCGCCGGGGTGAAAGAGCCGGACCGTGGTGAAGTCCCAGCGCGGGCCGGCCATCGCGGTGAGCAACAGCAGCCAGAGCAAGGCCCAGCCGAAGAAACCGCTCCAACGCTCGCCCGCCTTGAGCTCACGCACCCCGGAGAGGTGGGGCAGCAGCTGGGGATCGGCATAGCGGTGGATCGGCGCGCGCGCAGCCTTGGCCGCGCTGCGCCAAAGCCAGAACGCGACCAGCGGCAGTGCCAGCAGGCCGAGGAACCAAGCCGGCTGGGTGAAATGAAGACTGCCCTCAGCCACCGCTGGACCTCCGTAAGGATCGGCGCCGGCCGTCCGGGAAGAGTCCGAGCAGGAGCAGCGCCAGCAATGCGACCCCGAGCGGCCAGCGATATAGGGGCTCGGGCAGGAAGACGGTGCGCGTCTCGGACTCGGTCTTCTCGAGCTCGCCGATGCGCCCGGAGATCTCCTCCAGGGCATCGATGTTGGTGGCGCGGAAATAGGCGCCGCCGGTGATCGTGGCGATCTGCTGCAGGGTCTCCTCGTCCATGGTGAGGTCGTCCCAGTACTCGATCCGCCCTTGGTGCAGGATCGGGATGCGTGACTGTTTGCTGCCGACGCCGATCACGTAGATGCGGATACCGGCGGTTCGGGCCAGATCGGCGGCCTCGATGGGCTGGAAGCTGCCGGCGGTGTTGTCGCCGTCGGCGATCAGGATCATCACGCGCGAGCCCTCGGGGCGCTGACGCAACTTCTTGACGCCCAGCGCGATGGCGTCGCCGAGCGCGGTACTGCCGCCGGCGATGCTCGGCACCACGCCCTCAAGCAATTGGTGCACCGCATAGCGATCGATCGTCAGCGGCGAGAGCACGAAGGCCTCGGTGCCGAAGATGATCAGCCCGATCCGATCGCCGGCGCGCTCGTCGATGAAGCGCCCCATCACGCCCTTGACCACCTGCATCCGATTGACCTGCTGGCCGCGGTCGCTGAAATCGAGTGCATCCATCGAGTGCGAGGCGTCGACCGCGAGCATCAGGTCATAGCCGGGTGTGCTGACCTCGGTATGTGGAATCAGCCATTGCGGGCGCATCAAGGCCAGCACCAAGGCTGCCCAGAGCAGATAGAGCAGCAGGCGACTGAGGTGGCTGGCGAGGTCGGGGCCGGGTCGACGTGCGCGGTAGACCGCTTCGAGCGCATCAAGCTGCGGGTGCAGCAGGGTGACGCGCTGGCCCTCGAGTGGCGCATCGGTCTCGGACGTCTCGTTCGAGCGGTGCGGCCAGAGGCGAGGCAGCACGAACGGCAGCGGCAGCAAGATGGCGAGCCAGGGCCAGGCGAACTCGAACCCGCTCATTGGCCCCGACCCCTGCCGATGAGGGCGCTGTCGGCCGTGCCCGGGTCCCGAGCCTGAGCTGGAGCCTGAGCTGGAGCCTGAGCCGGAACCGGAACCGGAACCGGAACCGCCGCGGCCGATGACGTCCGCGCCGCTTTTGGCTTGGCGAGCGCTGGCTTGGGCCGCACCAGCACCCAGCGCTCGGCCGCGGCAATCAGCCGCTCGAGCTGATCCTGGCCGTCGGCCTGATTGGCGGCCCGACTGGCGGCCTGATCGTCGGCCCGATCTTCGGCCTGGTGGACTCGGGCTGCCGGTGCTGATACCGCAGGCTCGGGGGCGTAAGGCACTCTGATCAGCGCCTGTGCGTGCTCGCGCCAGTCGAAGCCGTCCGGATCATGGGCGCTGAGCCACTCGAGCCAGGCCTCGCCGTGGAGCCCGGCACAGGCGTCGCGGCCATGGCGCGCCATGGCGATGCGTTTGAGCAGCTCAGCCAGGGCGGCGAGCCGCGTCTTGGTCGTTTCGCCCGGCCGCTTTCGACGTAAGCGGTGCAGCTCGCGACGCGCGTCCCAGCGCCAATCGCCGACATGGATGAGCGGGATCGGCGGCAGCAGCGCGGCGATCGAGCGATAGCGCCGAATCAGGACGAAGGCCGCAACCAGGGCGAGCCCGATCAGCCACCAACCCGGCGCCAAGGGCCACCAGGGGCTGCCGAGGCCGTCGTGGATATCACGCAGCGCTTCTAGATCGGGGCTCAAGCCTCGAGCCCCTGGCGCCTGGAGTCGATGCGACGGATTGGATACAGCATCTGTCTGACGAATGCGGGTCGCTGCTGAGCCGGTCTAGACCGCCCGCGAGCGCGCACGCTGCTGCAGGCTGGCGATGAGGCTGGCATGGATCTCGCGGTTGGTGTGGATCGGCATCAGGATGATGTTCAAGCGATTGGCCAAGGCCGCGAGCGTCTGGCGGCGTTGCTCCCATTGCGCGCGCAGGGCCTCACGGGCGCTTGGGTTGTCGGTATCGATCTCGAGCAGGCGGCCATCGGTGCCTCGGAAGGTCACGGTGCCCATCGCCGGGATGGCTTGATCGGCCGGGTCATCCACGGGCATCAGGACCACGGAGCTGCGTTGTCGGAGATTGCCCAGCACCGGCTCGAGACCGCGCACGTCCCGGTTGAGATCGGCGATGACGAAGATCAGCGATCCGGTCGGCAGGCCACGTGATGCCCGCTTCAGCGCGCCCGCAAGGCAGTCGATCGAGGCGCTCGCACGGGAGCCGGGCAGGGTCAGGGTGCGCAGCAGCTGCCAGAGTGCGCGTCGCCCGCGAGCGGGTCGGAAGTGCTGCAGGCCCTGCTCCGGATCGCCGAAGGCCATGCCGCCGACTCGGTCTTGCAGGCGGCTCGCGGCCCAGCCGATGAGCGCCGCGGCACGGGCCGCCTGGATCGATTTGAAGGTGCCGCGGGTGCCGAAGGCCATGTGTGGCCCGCGATCGACGCAGAGCACGACGCTGCGCTCGCGCTCTTCGCGAAACACCTTCAGGTGCGGCTCATTGATCCGGGCGGTGACCTTCCAGTCCATATAGCGGATGTCATCGCCCTCGCGGTACTCGCGGACCTCTTCGAAGTTGACCCCGGCGCCGCGAAACACCGATGCATAGAGCCCGGCGAAGCTGGAGTTGACAAGGTGGTGCGACGAGATGCCCAGCGTATGCGCCTGATGGCGGAGCTCGAGGAGATCATCCAGGCGGGGGTAGAGGCTCACGTGTGGCTGCCGGGGCGGTCAGGGGATCGCGACCAGATTCAGGAGGCGACTGATGAGCTCGTCGGTGGTGATGCCTTCGGCCTCGGCCTCGAAGGTCAGTAGCAAGCGGTGGCGGAGCACCTCGGGTGCGATCAGCTGGATGTGATGCGGGGCGACGAATTCATCGCCGTCAAGCCAGGCGCGCGCACGGGCACAGCGCGCCAGCGCGATGCTCGCGCGGGGGGAGGCACCGAATCGGCACCAGCGCGCTAGGGCGTCATCGTAGAGCCTCGGCTGCCGCGTCGCCTGAACCAGGTCGACGATGTAGCTCAGGAGCTTCGGGTCGATATAGAGCGCGGAGACCGACCGCCGCATCGCGAACAGCTCTTGCTGACTGAGCCGTTTCGGCGGAATCACCTCGGGACGCTGCTGGTCGCTGGCATCGAGCTCAAGGATGCGGAGCTCCTCCTCGCGGCTCGGATAGGTGACCACCGCTTGCATCAGGAAACGGTCGAGCTGCGCCTCAGGTAGGTGATAGGTGCCTTCCTGCTCGACCGGATTCTGGGTCGCCAGCACCATGAACAGCTCCGGGAGCGCGTAGGTGCGCTGGCCGACGGTGATCTGCTGCTCGGCCATCGCCTCCAGCAGCGCCGATTGCACCTTGGCCGGGGCGCGGTTGACCTCGTCGGCGAGCAGGACGTTGTGGAACAGCGGACCCTCGCGGAACTCGAATTCACCCTTCTCGTGGCGATAGATATCGGTGCCGATCAGATCGGACGGTAACAAGTCGGGGGTGAACTGGATGCGGTGGAAATCACCCTCGATCGCGTCCGCCAGGGCCTTGACCGCGGTAGTCTTGGCCAGGCCGGGCATGCCCTCAACCAGGAGGTGACCGTTGCTGAGCAAGCAGACCAGCATGCTGTCGATGAAGCGCTGTTGGCCGATGATGCGCGAGGCGATGTGGTCGCGGACGGGTTGGAGCGCGTCTGGTGTCATGCCGGTGTCAAGAGTCGTCCTGCGTTGAAGCGAGCCACGAGGGCGGAAGCCGGCGCTATCCTGAGGTGTTTGCTCAGGCTGTGCAAGCATCCGGTCAGCCCGGTGCGAGGTCTCTCTGTCGCGCCTCGGACACAGTTGACAAACCGCTGTTGGATCGATCTAAGCGCCGGTTTCATCCACATCGAGGATGCACTGACGCTTGCTGGCGTGCGGCGCCGCGCAGTCTCGGATGCGGCTGAGAAGGGCAATTGAAAACAAAGGCTTAACAGATTGGTCAAAAAGTCATCAATCTGTTTCGAGCCCAGACGGACAAGGGGTTTACAGGCGCGCGCTCGGCGTTGTCCACAGACTTATACACAGGTCCTGTTGATGAGGGCGGAAAGTCGTTTTGGCGCCGAATACTTGCCGGGCTGGTGTCGAAACGACCTGAGCGTTATGCGCTAACCGTCTATGGCACCGCTCGCAGCGGCTTGACCGCCGTCGCCAGCACATAATCCAGCCCGGCGTAGACCGACGCTGGACTGCGGCCAAGCGCGAGGCGAGCGGCGAATCGGGCGACCGGATGCAGCGGCTGGAGCGCTTGGCGGTGACCGCGAAGCCAGAGGTGGAGTGGCGCATAGACCTGATCGCGGATCGAGTCGATCTCCACGCGCTCGAAGCCGCGCAGCTTGAGCTTCGCGTGATAGGTTGGGATCGGGTAAGCATTCTCCGGCGGAATCGAGAACTTGCCTGCGACCAGCGCCCAGGAGCCGCGGTGCTTGAGGCGTTGCCAACGCCCGCCGCGTCTTGGTAGCGGGATGATGTCGGCGATGGCGATGCGTCCGCCCGGCTTGAGCACGCGAAAGGCCTCGCGCAGGAAGGTCTCGCGCGAGCGGAAGTGAAAGGCGCATTCCAAGGCCGTCACCTTATCGACCGACTCGTCTGGGAGGTCGATCGCAGTCGCCGACCCCAGGCGCAGGTCTAGCTGATGATCGAGCCCGCGTTCCTGCACGCGCTGCCGCGCGAGCTCAACCTGCGATGGCGTGAGGTTAAGCCCGATGATGCGCTTGGGCTTGCAGCGCTCAGCCCAGCGCAGGTCTTGCTCACCGAGCCCGAAGCCGACGTCGAGCAGGGTGTCGTTGGGGCTGAGGTGCACCGCGTTGCCGAGCAGATCGACCAAGGCCTCGCTGGCCTCGTCGAGATCGCTCGCCGCTTGCCAGTACCCGAGGTTCAGATACAGACCGCGTTGGGTCGCCGTGCGCGTTGAAAGCAGGTCATAGAGCGCCGGCACGCTGGGGCGCCGGAATGGGTTGAACAGCCAGTTGAGGTAGGCGAGGGTCTCGTGCAGGCGAGAGCCTCGGACGGGGGCGTGTGGTTGATCGATGGCTCGCCTTGGCATGCGCGGGGTCTGGGTGGCAATCTGCGGGGGAGAGGGGAGAGATTGGGGCGGTGTGCAAGAAGTCTCGAGGTTGCCCCTTGCGTTCTTGGCGGTTTTTCGCGGTTAATGTTTGCGCACTTGGCTCAGACGAGGAGAATCGATCGTGGCAAAAACGCGCTATTCGCTGCTGCAGCGGCTGCTGCATTGGACCATCGCCCTGCTGATCTTCGGGCTCTTGGCGATGGGCTTCACCTTCTGGGGACTCGGCTACGAGGGCGTCAACGAGCTGTTCGGTAACGAGCTCACCAGTACCTTCTACATGGCCCATAAGAGCTTCGGCATCTTGCTCTTCCTGCTCGTGGTGCTGCGGTTGCTGTTGTTCCGGTTCTCGCCGGTCCCCGAGTATCAGACACCGCTGAGTGGGGCCGAGCGCGTGATCAGCGCGAGCACCCATATCCTGATGTACCTGCTGATGATCGGGCTGCCGATCGGCGGCTGGCTGGCAACCTCGATCAGTGGTTTCCCGGTGCAGTTCTTCGGCTGGTCGCAGCCGGGCCTGGACCCGGCCAATGAGGCGCTCGGCAAGCAGCTGTTCTTGATGCATGGCATCGGCGGACTGGTGCTGCTCGCGGTGGTCTTGCTGCATATCGCCGCCGGGATTAAGCACTGGAAGCTCAAGGATGGGATCATGAAGCGCATGAGTCTGCCCTGAGGTTGGGCGAGTGGCGATTGGGCGAGCCTCGGGCCGTTAACGGCTCGCGGCTCAAGCAACGGACTCGGTGATGAATCGGCAGACAGCGGCGTGGGTCCTCTGCGCTGGGGCTCTGTTCGCGGCTCAGCTCGCGCCGGCGCTCAACGCGGCCGAGCTGTCGCTCGCGACCTGGAATCTCGAGCACCTGGCGGCGCGCGATGGAGCGGGCTGCCGGCCCCGTGAACGCCAGGATTACGCGCGGCTCAAGCGCGTCGCCGAACGGCTCGATGCCGACGTGGTCGCGCTGCAAGAGGTCGAGAGCGCCGCGGCGGTCGCGCGCGTCTTTGATCGTGATGAGTACGAGATCATCGTCTCGCCGCGCGATCGCCGCCCGAGCGATGAGTGCCGCGGCATGCCCGGGCAGGCGCGCACGCCGATCAAAACGGCCTTCGCGGTCAGGCGGGCCGCGCTGGCCCGGCAGGGTCTGGTGCTGGAAGAGCGACCGGCGTTTGTCGCGATCGGCCTCGAGGGCCTGCGATGGGGCACCTGGATTGCGATCGGTCCGGCATCCGCGTCCGATCCTGGCGTGCAAGGTGGCGCTGATCCGCCACTTGAGCTGCTCTCGCTGCACCTGAAGTCAGGCTGCCATTACGGCGCGCTGGGCTCGGATACGGAGCCACGCCGCCTGCGTCGTCACCAGTGTGAGCAACTGCGTCGCCAGCGCGGACTCTTAGAGGAATGGCTCGAATCGCAGGTGCAATTGGGACGGCCCTTCGTGCTCGCGGGCGATTTCAATCGCCAGCTCGATCAGCCCAATGACCACTTCTGGAACGCCCTCGATGACGGCGAGGTCTGCCGCTGGAGGGTGCATCCTGCGCTCGGCCGGCAATGTCTGCCGGGCACGGCGCAGCGTTCAGGCGACATGCGGCTGACCTTAGCCGGCGCCGGGCAACCGTTTCCCCACGCGCTCAATCCGCGTTTCCCCTACGCCATCGATCATCTCCTGGCCGGCGGCTTGGCCGCCGACTGGCTCGTCGATGGCAGCTATCAGGTGCTCGACTACGACGCTCAAGGGGCGGCGCCCTCGGATCATCACCCGATTCGCGTCCGCCTGCGCCTGCCGTGGGACTCGCGCTAGGAGGCCCGGCGGTCGCGTCTGTCCGGCGATGGATGCAGGATCGCGGTGGTACTCAAGCGAGCCGAGGGTTGGACGGGATGCGCTGAAGCGGTAACAATCGGGTTTTCGCCGCGGCTGCCTTGCCCGGCATTCCCCAGCTGAGGTTGATGACGGCGCACATGGAGATCGACTGGTCCGACTACGATTCTGATGGCTTCTACGACGAGCTCTTGGCCGCACGCGGTCGGCCGCGACCTGAGGTCGAGGCCTTAGCGGCCGACATCCAGGCGCTCGGTGGGGATGAGCTCGCCGCCCGCCAGCTCGCGGCCGAGGTCTCGATCAAGGAGATGGGCATCACCTTTACCGTCTATTCGGAGGAGGGCGGGGCGATCGACCGCGCCTGGCCCTTCGACGTGATCCCGCGGGTGATCCCGGAGCAGGAGTGGCGGCAGGTTGAGCTTGGGCTGAAACAGCGCGTCCAGGCCTTGAACCTGTTCATCGACGATCTCTATCACGAGCAGAAGATCATCAAGGACAAGGTCTTCCCGCAGGAGGTGCTGGCCAAGTCGGTCAATTTTCGCCCGCAATGCGTCGGCATCGACCCACCGCTCGGGATCTGGGCCCATATCTGTGGCTCCGACCTGGTGCGTGATGCCGACGGCACCCTCTATGTGCTCGAGGACAACCTGCGGGTGCCGTCGGGCGTCTCCTACATGCTCGAGAATCGCCTGGTCACCAAACGCGTCTTCCCCGAACTGTTCGAGCATTACGCGCCACTGCCGGTTGATGACTATCCGTCCCAGCTGTTCGATACCTTGGCCGCGCTCTCGCCGCGCCCCGCGGATTATCCCGAGGTGGTCGTGCTCACGCCGGGCATCTATAACTCGGCCTACTTTGAGCATGCCTATCTGGCTCAGCAGATGGGGGCAGAGCTGGTCGAGGGGCGCGACCTGTTCGTCGATGACGATGATTGCTGCTACATGCGCACCGTGGATGGCCCGGCGCGGGTCGACGTGATCTACCGCCGGGTCGATGATCTCTTCCTCGACCCGGAGACCTTTCGCGAGGACTCCGCCCTCGGGGTGGCCGGACTCATGCGGGCCTGGAAGGCGGGCAACGTCGCCCTCGCCAATGCGCCGGGCGCCGGCGTTGCTGACGACAAGGTGGTCTACGCCTTCGTGCCGGAGATCATCAAGTACTACCTCGATCAAGAGCCGATCGTGCCCAACGTGCCGACCTATCGCTGCATGGAGCCGGACGCGCTGCAGTACGTGCTCGAGCACATGGAGGAGCTGGTGGTCAAACCGGCGAATGAGTCGGGCGGCTACGGGATGCTGGTCGGCCCGGCCTCGAGTCAGGCCGAGCGCGATCGGATGGCGGCCGCGATCAAGAAGGACCCGCGCAACTACATCGCTCAGCCGACGCTGAGGCTGTCGACGGTGCCAACCGTGATCAAGGATCGGCTCGAGCCGCGTCATGTCGATCTGCGGCCCTTCATCCTCTCGGCGGATCGCCAGCAGGTGACCATGGGCGGACTCACGCGCGTGGCCTTGCGCAAGGGCTCGCTGGTGGTCAATTCATCGCAAGGCGGTGGCAGCAAAGACACCTGGATCCTGCCCGAGGATCGATCGAGCGAGACCTACGAGCAGTCCCAGGGCGACCAGGGGCAGCGGCAGTCGTCTGGCGGTTGATCCCCAGGCCAACCCTCCATTCAACGACAAGAGCGAGGATCGCGACCGCTATGCTCTCCCGCGTTGCTGAGAACCTGTACTGGCTTGCTCGTTATCTCGAGCGCGCCGAGAACACCGCCCGCATCGTCAATGTCAACGCCAACCTGCTGCTCGATCTGCCGAAGGGAATCGCGCCCGGCTGGAAGCCACTGGTGGACATCACAGGTGCCAACGACCTGTTCGAGGAGCACTACAAGGAGTACGGCGAGCGGCAGGTGATGCGCTTCCTGCTTGGCGACGAGCGCCATACGGGCTCCATCCGCTCGGCGCTCGAGGCGGCGCGCGAGAATTGCCGGACCATTCGGGACTTTGTGCCGCGCGAGGCCTGGGAGCAGATCAATAGCCTAACCATCTTCGCGCGCGAGGGGCTGCAGAAAGGGCTGACGAAGAATGGCCGCCATGCCTATCTGCGCGGGCTGATCACCAATGGCCAGCTGATCAACGGCCTGCTCGACGGCACCATGCTCCACGACCAAGGCTTCGAGTTTCTGCTCCTTGGGCGCTACCTTGAGCGCTCGGACATGACCACGCGCATCGCCGATGTGCAGTCGGCGACCTTGCTGCCGGATGCCGAGGACGCGCGCCCCTACGACAATATCCAGTGGGTGAGCGTGCTGAAGTCACTCACCGCGTACCAGATGTATCGTCGCAGCACGCAGATCCGCGTCCAACGCGGTCCCGTGCTGGGGTTCATCTTCAAGAGTCAACGCTTTCCGCGCTCGGTGCGTTGGTGCGTCGACCATATCCGCACCTGCCTTGAGCGGCTGCCGCGCAACGACGCCTGCTTGCGCGTCAACGGTCGCCTGGCCAGGTCGCTGGATGCCGCCGATCCAGCGGCCTTTAGTCAGAACGATCTGCATGCCTTCATCGATGAGCTGCAGCTCGGGATTGCCGATCTACATGACGAGATCGCCCAGACCTGGTTTCTTCCGCTGACTCCCGCGGCAACAGCGGCTTAGCGACGGCGCTGGGGCCAGCCTGTGGCGCCAATTGATTGCCGAGACCTGATGGCTGTGGCAGCCTAGTCGGTCGACCACAAGACCACAACACCACGAGAGGCAATCATCGATGCGCGTCATCCTGCTCGGCGGACCTGGTGCCGGTAAAGGCACCCAAGCCAACTTCATCAAGGATCACTTCCATATCCCGCAGATCTCGACCGGAGATATGCTGCGCGCACACGTGAATGCAGGCAGCGATCTGGGGAAGGCGGCCAAAAAGATCATGGACGAGGGTGGTCTGGTCTCAGACGAGATCATCATGGGGATGGTGAAGGAGCGCATTGCGGAGCCGGATTGCGCCAACGGATTCCTGTTCGATGGCTTTCCACGCACCTTGGCTCAGGCCGACGCGCTCAAGGAGGCCGGAGTCGAGATCGATTCCGTGGTCGAGATCGATGTGCCGGATGACCAGATCGTCAAGCGCATGGCCGGGCGCCGGGTGCATCCGGCCTCCGGGCGCAGCTACCACATCGAGTTCAATCCGCCGAAGGAAGAGGGTAAGGATGACGCGACCGGCGAGGCGCTGATCCAGCGCGACGACGATAAGGAAGAGACCGTCCGCGCTCGTCTCAAGGTCTATCACGAGCAGACCGAGCCGCTGATCGCCTACTACTCGGCCTGGGCTGAGAAGGGCGGTGACGGTGCCCCACGCTACCTGCGCGTCGACGGGGTTGGCAGTGTGGATTCCATCCGAGAGAAGATCATCGCCGGGCTCGAGGCCTAGGCGCAGCGCTCGCTGACCCTTGTTCGCTCACCGCGCCAGCGCCCACCCCACAGCGCCAGCGGCCACCCCGGCCGGCGCCGGAGCGGGCCCCTAAGCCGCGCTGGGGCGCGGTCGTCTGCTGGGCCCTAACGCTGGCGTCGAGCAGGCGGCTCGAAGACGCCGCGCTTAGGCCGGCTTGCGGAAGTGCATGATGCCCCAGCTCAGGTAGCCATTGCGGCCGCCCTCGACCCAGTGACCGAGTCCGGTCAGCATCCGCTCGACGTAGCCGTCCGAGACCTTGCCCTTCAGCGCCTCGCGCTGCTCGTGCAGGGTCTCGGCCACCCGCGAATAATGGGTGATCAGGTTCTCCGTCAGATCCAGGATCTCGACCTCTTCCCAGCCCAGTCGCGCTGCCTGCTCACGGTAGAAGGCGAATGAGCCTAGGCTCGAGAGGTGGATGCGGTCAAAGATCGGCTGCAGCACCCCCGCTGGACAATCGTCGGACTGCATGGGGTCGGTGAAGATCAGCTCACCACCCGGCTTCAGGACACGGTCGACCTCGTCCATGACCTTGTCGCGATGGCCCGAGTGCAGGATGGCGTCTTGCGACCAGGCGACCTCGAAGCTGGCGTCGGGCGCTGGCACCTCCTCGAAGCTGGCATCGACGACCTCGATGAGATGGTCCAGGCCCGCGGCCTGATTCATCTCACGATCGCGCTGGTTCTCGGCCTCGCTAAGGTTCAGCGCCATCACCTGGCAGCCAAAGCGTTTGGCGAGGTGGCGAGCAGCACCGCCATAGCCGGCACCGAGGTCGATCACGCGCGCATCTGGGCGCGACAACGGGGTCGCGATGCGGTCGGCGATGCGCTCGACGGTGCGAGCCGAGGCGGTCGCGATCGGCTCGTCCGCGCGCTCATAGAGGCCGATGTGGATGTCTTCGCCACCCCAGACATGGAAGTAGAAGTTGTCGGCGTCTTCGCTGTTGTAATATCCGCGGGCGGTCTCGACCGCTTCAGAGTATTGCTGGCTCATCCGTTACCTCCAAGGTATGCCTTCTCGGCGAGATGGATAAAGAAATCGGGCTCGCTCTCGCGATAGGTCTCTTGGAAATCGCCGAAGGTGTCGACGCGTTGGAAACCGACCTCCTTCATGAGGCGCTGCACATAGGCCTTGCGCAGGGGGAACATGTTGAGGTGGAACTGCGAGCCGTCGCCGAAGCTGTATTTGAAGCGTGCGAGTGAATCGTCGACGTGCTCGGGCTCGGCGCGCACGCTGTCACCGCAATAGTAGAAGTTGTGGGTGGGCTGGACCTGATGGTCGAGCAGCGCGTCGTAGTTGCGCTGATCCAGAACCAGCACGCCGTCGTGACGCAACGTGGCGTAGAACTCGGCGAGCGCCTTGCGCCGGTCGGTCTCCTCGTGCAGATGGGTGAATGAGTTGCCGAGGCAGATCACCGCGTCGTAGAGGTCGTGTACGCTCTGGTTCAGCCAGCGCCAGTCGGCATGGATGGTGCGCAGGATGTGGCCGCGACGGCGGGCGTTCTCGAAGGCCTTGGCCAGCATCACTGGGCTGCCGTCGGCGCTGGTGACCTCAAAGCCGGCCTCGAGCAGCTGCACCGAGTGATAGCCGGTACCGGTGGCGACATCCAGCACCTTCTTGGCACCGCGCTCGCGCAGCTTCTCGATGAAGAATTCTCCCTCGGCTCGGGCGCGACCGTTCCAGTCGATCAGCTCGTCCCACTTATCGACAAAGGTCTCGATGTACTCTTCTTGGTACTTTTCGCTGTCGCGAACGGCGAGTGGGTCATCGCCGTAGTCTTGTCGTGCTGTCTGTTGCTGCATGGTCTGGCTCCCGGGTGATGGGCTGCGCGGGTCGCTACCCCGCGCTTCAAGCGCGGGGCGATGGCATCCTAAGACGGCGACTCGCGAGCGAATGGGCCGCATCTCGCTGCATCGGGGTTGTGCGGAGGAGCGGCGAAGAGGGCTCTATACTACATCGGACCCGAAGGATTTTAAACGTCGATGCCACAGGGCATGTGTGGCTATGCCTGCTCAGGGTGTACTTAACCTTATGAAAATAAAGCTTAATAGGGCGGCTTCTCGCCTCTAATATCCGTCAGATTTATTTTGTGACCAAATCTTTGCGAAGCCATGACCATGACAACCGCTGAGAGCCGTTGCGACGAGGTGCTGGTGGCATTGCGCCGCGTGATCCGTGCGGTGGGGCTGCACTCGCGCCAGCTTGAGAGGAGCCACGGGCTGACCGCACCGCAGGCCTTGGTCTTGAAGACCATCATCGGCCTTGGCCAGGTCTCGGTGGGCAACCTGGCCAAGCGCGTGAGCCTCAGCCAGGCGACGGTCACGGATATCCTGAACCGTTTGGAGCATCGAGCGCTGGTGCTGCGAACGCGCAGCAGCGAGGATCGGCGCCGGGTGATGGTCAGCGCGACCGAGCAGGCGGTGGCCATCATGTCGCGCTCGCCGCCGCTGCTACAGGAGGCCTTCGTTGAGCGTTTCTTGGCCCTCGACGACTGGGAGCAAAACCTGCTCATCTCCTCGCTGCAGCGCATCACGACCCTGATGGGGGTCGAGGCGCTCGATGCCTCGCCTGTGCTCGTCGCCACGCCGCTTGCTACCGGCGAGGAAGCGGGTGAGGAGTCTGCTGAGGAAGCTGCTGAAGCAGCGGGCGCGGACGTGAACGGGCGGGCCGAT
>CAZTYV010000084.1:0-14800 GCA_964617675.1 uncultured Halochromatium sp.
CTGGGCTGGGCTGGGCTGGGCTGGGCTGGGCTGGGCTGGGCTGGGCTGGGCTGGGGCTGCCGCGGCGGTCTCGGTGAACGAACCGGCTTCGCGGAGTGCGGGATCGGGGGAGTACTGGGACCCCGGCTCATAGGAGGCCAGGATACTCTGGTAGCCGCCCGGCTCGAGGCTCGCCGGACTCGCCACTGAAGGACCAAGGCTCGGCGTCGGCACAAGAGCAACCCTCGGTCGATCGATCAGCACCTCGGCGAGCACCAGCCGCCCCGTGAGCAATGGCCCTAGCGCGGCATCGAGCCTGAGCGCATCTGCAGTCGCCAAGGTCGGCGCATCGGCCAGGGTGCTCGCGGCAATCTGCACGCCGTCGACGCGCAGCGCCGGTCGCGGCAAGAACCGGAGCAATCCAATCGCCTCGATACTCACCGGTCGGCCAAGCGAACGGCCGAGCTCCTGCTCCAGATCGCTCAGCAGCTGCTCCTTGTCGATGAGCAACGGCGCGAGCAGCGCGGCCATCGCCAGCAGTAACAGCATCAAGGCGGTGATGCCGATCGTTCGCGTGATCCAGCTTGGCATCTCGTGCGCCCTCAGTGCTCCCGACCGCAACGCCAACAGAGATCGAAGCTGCCGTCGACGAGCTCGCCGCAACCCCGGCAGACCCATGAGCGCGCGGTGGCGCGAGCCTGGTTCTCGGCGAGCCAGTCGCTCAGCAGTGCCTGGGCACGGGCGAGATCACGCTCGTCGATGACCCAGACGCTCGGGGTGATATCAGCGGGAAGCTCGCCGGCGGCACCAGCGAGGTAGTCGCCGAAGACCTGGGCCTCGATCCGATGGTGCTCGAGCAGGTCACGCAGCAGTTGCGCCTCGATGCGGTCGGCGGCTTGATAGAGTGGCTGCATGATCGACGTGGGGTGGAGCGGGCGATGGGAATCGAACCCACATTGGAGGCTTGGGAAGCCCCTGTTCTACCATTGAACTACGCCCGCTTGAGGGACAGATTCTAGGGCCAGAGCGACGGCTCAGCAAGCCGCATCCGCTCCACGGGTGATGACAACGTTTACAGGGCTGCCAGCACAGGGCTGCCAATACCGGACGCCGGCACAGGGCTACCAGCAAGGCCCCAGCCGCCAGCATCGCTCATCAGCGCCGGGCGCGCGGCCCGGCGCCGACCTACAGATGCTCGGCATACATCCGTTCGACGGCCTCGCGATAGTGCGTCAGCACCTGGTTGCGGCGGATCTTCATCGTCGGCGTCAGCATCCCGTTCTCGATCGACCAGGGCTCGAGCGCCAGCGTGACTCGCCGCACCTTCGCGTAGCCCGGAAAGTCCGCGAGCGCATCGCGGATGCGTTTGAGCAGATCGCGCAACAGCGCCGCGTGCGAGAGGCTCGCGGGGGCGTCCGGATCGAGGCCGTAGTCACGCGCCAGTCCCGGCCACAGATCGGCGTTCATCACCAGCAGCGCGGTCAGATACGAGCGCCCCTCACCGACGATGAGCACCTGATCGAACAGCGGGTCCAGTCCGATGGTCATCTCCATATCGGCGGGCGGCACCTTCTCGCCATTGGAGAGCACCAGGATGTCCTTGATACGGCCGGTAATATAGACGTGGCTGCCCTCGATGCGCGCCTGATCGCCGGTCTTCAGCCAGCCGTCGGGGGTGAACATGTGCGCGGTGGCGGCATGGTTATTCCAGTAGCCGAGCATGGTGCACGGCCCCTTCACCTGCAGCTCATCATCGGCGCCGATGCGCACCTGGATGCCGCGCAGCGGCTTGCCGACACTAGCGGGCTGATTGTCCTCGAGTGGATTCACGGCCACCACGGGACTGGTCTCGGTGAGCCCATAACCCTGAACCAGCGGCAGCTCGAGGCCGATGAACAGGCGCGCAACCTCGAACGGCATCGCCGCGCCGCCGCTGACCGCCGCGCGCAGGCGTCCACCAAGCCGATCGAGCACCGGCCGAGCGACCTTTCGGCGCAGCCAGGGCCAGAGCAGCAGCAGCGGATGCCAGCCGCGACGCCCCTGAGCACGCTCGAAATTCATCCAGCCGACCCGCACCGCGAGCTTGAACAGCTTCTGCAGCGGCTTGGGACGCCCGAGCAACTGGTCCTGGATGCGCTGATAGACCCGCTCGAAGACGCGCGGGACCGCGATGATCACGGTCGGGCGGATGGTTTGCAGGTCCTCGGCGAGCTGGTTGATCGAGCGCGCGTAGGCCACGCTCGAGCCGGTCATCATCGGCAGGTAGTAGCTGCCCATGCGCTCGAGCATGTGCGAGAGCGGCAGGAACGAGAGAAAGATGTCCTCCTGGTAGACATCGAGCATGGTCACGCTGGCATGGGCATTGGCGAGGATGTTCATATGGCTGAGCATCACGCCCTTGGGCCGTCCGGTGGTGCCGGAGGTGTAGACGATGGTGGCAAGCGACTGCGGATCAGCCACCCGTTGCTCCCAGGCCTCGCCGTGCTCCGGTAGCCAGCTTGCGGCAACCACGACACGATCGTCGTAGGTCGCGACACGGCGTGACTGCTCACTGTCCTCGAGGATCACCACCCGCTCTGGATAGAGCGCCTCGCCGATCGCCGGTGCCAATCGCTTCCAACGGTTGGCATCCTGGATCAGTAGCACCCTACAATCGGCGTCTTGGAGGATGTGCGCGGCGTTGTCGGCACGGTCGTCAGTGTAGAGCGGCACGGTCACCAGCCCGAGCGACAGCGCCGCCTGATCGAAGAACACCCACTCCGGGCAGTTGCGCAGCAGCACCGCGACGCGATCCCCGGGGCTCAGCGACTCGGCCGCGAGTGCGGCGCGCCAGCGAGCGACCTGCTCAGCCGTCTGTCGCCAGGTAAGGCGATGCCAGTCGTTCGACCTGCGATCGAACCATTGGTACGCGGGACGGTCGGGTGACCGATGCAGGCGTTGATGAAAGAGCCCGTCGAGCGTGCGTGCGCGCTCGACCGAGATCAGGTCTTCCGACCATCGATTCACTGGCTGTGCCTCCCCAACGTGTGTCGTGTCTTTGTTTCGCCGGCGCCGGAGTCTAGTGCAGACCCAAGCGCCAACCAATCCCTGAGCGAGCGATTGCGACTCAGGCGACGCAACCCATGGTTCCCTCACGGGGGCTTCAGGAGTCAGCAACCGATGCAGATCCTTGTCAATGGCGAGCCTACTGATGTTCCAGACGCCATGCGCCTGTCCGAGCTGATCAGCCAGCTCGGACTCGGCGGGCGCCGTCTTGCCGTTGAGGTCAATCGCGAGCTAGTGCCACGCAGCCGCTTCGCCGAGCATGAGCTCAAGGCCGGTGATCGCGTGGAGGTCATCCACGCGGTCGGCGGCGGCTGAGCGCATCGGCGCAGACAATCCGCAGCGCACGCCCGCGCCGAAATCGGCTATGGTCGCAGCATTCGTTCCCGCTTTTGAACCCGTTTCCCGATCATCGATCCCGCTATGACCGCATCGACATCGACCCCCGACAGCTTCACCATCGCCGGGCGCGAATACCACTCGCGTCTCCTCGTCGGCACCGGCAAGTACAAGGACATGGATGAGACCGCGCGCGCCATCGAGGCCAGCGGCGCCGAGATCGTCACCATCGCCGTGCGCCGCACCAACATCGGTCAGAGTGCCGATGAGCCGAACATCCTCGAGGTCTTGCCGCCCGAGCGCTACACCATCCTGCCCAACACCGCCGGCTGCTACGACGTCGACAGCGCGGTGCGCACCTGCAGGCTCGCGCGCGAGCTGCTCGATGGCCACAATCTGGTCAAGCTCGAGGTCTTGGGCGATCAGAAGACCCTGTTCCCGAACGTCGTCGAGACCCTTGAGGCGGCCAAGATCCTGGTGGCCGACGGTTTCGATGTGATGGTCTACACCAACGACGACCCGATCATGGCCAAGCAGCTCGAGGAGATCGGCTGCGTAGCAGTGATGCCGCTGGCCGCGCCGATTGGCTCCGGGCTTGGCATCCGCAACCGGCTCAATATCCTCACCATCGTCGAGAACGCCAGCGTCCCGATCCTGGTCGATGCCGGCGTCGGCACCGCCTCCGATGCCGCCGTGGCGATGGAGCTCGGCTGCGACGGGGTGCTGATGAACACCGCGATCGCTGCCGCTCAGAACCCGGTGCTGATGGCCAGCGCCATGCGCAAGGGCATCGAGGCCGGCCGCGAGGCCTTCTTGGCCGGGCGCATGCCGGCGAAGCGCTTCGCCTCGGCCTCCTCGCCGATCGAGGGCACCTTCTTCTGATCAGGTGCTGCGGATGCTTTAGAGCGCACGAGCTTGCGCAAGGCCAGGGCGCACGCCGTTGCTCGAGATGGGAAGGATCGCGCCTCAGCGGTCCTTGAGCACGGCCTCGTCGGCCACCGGCTCCAGGGTCACGTCCTCGTAGACCTCGTCGATCGAGCAGACGAAATCCAGCGTCTTCAGCTGCAGCCGTTCATCCTCAGCCACCGGCTGCAGCAGCCAGCCATCGCCATGGCGACGAAAGACATCGATCACCCGGCAACGCGAATCGATCAGGACGTATTCCTGCAGGCTATCGAGCAGACGGTAGCGAGCAAACTTCTCGCCGCGATCATAGCCCTCGGTCGACTGCGATAGGATCTCGATGACCAGGGAGGGCGAGCGCTTGATCAGCGGGTCGGCCGCGTCGGCCGCCGCGCAGGTGACGAAGACGTCGGGGTAGAAGAAGGCGTTGGCCCGCTCCACCTGAAGCTTCATGTCGGTGATATAGACCCGGCAGGGGCCGCCGCGCAGATGGGCGCGCAATAGGCTGAAGACGTTGCCCGCGATCGTGACATGCGCGTCCGACGCGCCGCCCATCGCAAAGACCTCGCCGTCCACGTATTCGTGCTTGACGGGCGACTCGGCCTCCCCGGCCAGATAATCGTTGACAGTCATGAATGACGACACGGCAAGATTGGACATATCCGGCTCCCGCTGAATGCTGCAGACACTGATCGACCAGACAACCTCGCTGAGCGTTCGCTCAACCATACTGCGGATCATCAGCCGGCGTACAGAACACGGATGACCGATTCCCTGACCCCCACCTCCTGCGACGCGACCCATCAGGCCGTCGACTCGGACCCTGCGCCGGCGCCCGAACGGACGCTGCGGCCGATTCGCAGCTTCGTCCTGCGCGAGGGGCGGCTCACACTGGGCCAAGAGCGCGCCTTTCGCGAGCTGTGGCCGCGCTTCGGAGTCGATTGGCAGCCGGGCGAGGCGCTCGATCCAGGGACCCTATTCGCCCCGAGACCGCTGGCTACCCAGCCGGATGTCGCGTCTGGCGTTCAGTCGGGCGTCCAACCTAGCGCCCCACCCAGTCTACAGCCCAATCCACGGTCCAATCCGCAACCGACCCGCGCCAGCCTACGCGCTGACGCTAACGTCCCTACAGCAGCTGACAGGGCATCGGCCGCAGTCCCGGCGGAGACGGGCTTGGAGCCGCCCCAGGCGCGTCCGATCACGCTCGAGATCGGTTTCGGTGATGGTGAATCGCTCGCGGCCATGGCCGCTGCCGCCCCGGAGCGCAACTTCATCGGCCTCGAGGTCCATCGTCCTGGCGTTGGGCACCTACTGCTCACGCTCGAGCAGCGCGGCCTGAGCAACGTGCGCGTGCTGCGCGCCGATGCCAACGCCCTGCTCGCGGCCGGCCTGCCGGCCGCAAGCCTTGACGCGGTCCAGCTCTTCTTCCCTGATCCCTGGCCGAAGAAGCGCCATCACAAGCGTCGCATCGTGCAGCCAGCCTTCATCGCCGCGGTCGCGCGGGCCCTGCGGGCCGACGGGCGCTTCCATCTGGCGACCGACTGGACCCCCTACGCCGAGTGGATGCTGAGGCTGCTCGACGGGGTCCCGGACCTGTTCGAGAACCTGGCCGGCCCCGGCCAGTTCAGCGCGCGACCCGCGCAGCGCCCGCTCACCAAGTTCGAGCGCCGTGGCCAGCGCCTCGGCCATCAGGTCCATGACCTGATCTATCGGCGCCGCTGATGGCCGCGCTCCGACTCGCCGGACTGAAGCCACATCTGCTCGCGCCGATCGACCTCGAGATCGGCGCCGGTGAGCTGGTCTTCATCTCCGGTCCCTCGGGCGCAGGCAAGAGCCTGCTGCTGCGCGCGATCGCCGACCTCGACCCAAGCGCAGGCGAGGTGCTGCTCGACGCGCGCCCGCGCGCCCTGATTCCAGCGCCGGACTGGCGCCGCCGGGTTGGACTGCTCCCCGCGGACAGCGGCTGGTGGGCTGAGCGCGTCGGTGCGCATTTTGTCACCCCGTCGACTGACCCGGCGGTCGCCTCCGCGTTTGCAATGGGCAAGGCTCCACAGACCCTTGCGCACGAGGCGTCATCTGCCGTGGTCGACGCCAAAGGCGCGGATCAGCGCGGGCCGCGCCCGCGTGCTCGCGACAGCGGGCTGGGGGACGAGGGCAGCGCGTTGGCGCCCTTGCTGGCGCGGCTGGGCTTCTCGCCCGATGTGCTCGACTGGGAGGTCGGACGTCTTTCAACCGGCGAGCGCCAACGGCTCGCCCTCGCGCGGCTCCTGTACAACGGCCCCGAGGTGCTGCTGTTAGACGAGGCCACCGCAAACCTCGACCCGAGCAATCGCACGCAGGCCGAGCAGCTGATCGATGACTATCGCCGTCAGCGGCGTGCGGCCGTGCTCTGGGTTAGTCACGATCCCGAGCAGCGCCAGCGCCTCGCGCGGGCCGCGAGCGGGCGCTGCTTCCTCGTCGAGGCCGGTCGCCTGCAGCCCGATGCCTCGATCGCTCACCTGGATCGAGCCTCTTGACCACGTCTTCGTGCCGGCAGGCACAGAATCACCCCCTTGAGGCTGGGCCAACATGGAGCTGATCTCACTGAGCCCGTTCGATCTGGCGCTGGCCTCTGGCTTAGTGCTGCTGCTCGCCTGGCTCTCCTGGCGCCTGCATCTGGGTATCCAGCGGCGTATCCTGATCGCCGCCGCGCGCAGCACCGTTCAGCTCGCGCTGCTTGGCCTGGTGCTGAAGGCGCTGTTCGCGACCACCGATCCGCTGCTGATTGGACTGCTCGCACTGATGATGCTCTCGGTCGCCGGCTGGGAGGTGATGGCGCGACAGCGACGGCGCTTCCGCGGCGCCTGGGGCTATGGGATCGGCGCGCTGTCGATGTTCCTATCCTCGTTCAGCATCACCGTGCTGGCGCTAACGGTGATCATCGGCGTCACGCCCTGGTATCAGCCGCAGTACCTGATCCCGCTGCTCGGCATGCTGCTCGGCAACACCATGAACGGCATCGCCGTGGCCTTGGATGGGCTGAGCCGGCAGGCCTGGGAAGGGCGTAACAAGATCGAGGCGCGGCTGCTGCTTGGTGCAACCTGGAGCGAGGCGATCGCCGACATCCGTCGCGACGCGCTGCGCGCCGGCCTGATCCCAATCACCAACGCCATGGCCACCGCCGGCATCGTCAGCCTGCCCGGCATGATGACCGGTCAGATCCTCGCCGGCAGTCCACCGATGGAGGCGGCCAAGTACCAGCTCTTGATCATGTTCCTGATCGCCGGCGGCACCGGGCTCGGCAGCGTCGCCGCGGTCTGGATCGGCTCCCGACGCCTGTTCGATGGCCGTCACCGGTTGCGCCTGGAGCGGCTGCGCGCCGTCCGGTGAGGCTCGGGCGCCTGATCATCGGCACCTGTAGCGGGCATCCCGGCCGGGGCGAGTCGGCAACTCGCCTCGCCACGCTCGCGACGCGGCCCGAGGTGACCGAGGGCTAAGGCGACTCGGCGTCCTCATCGGCGCCGGGGCCATCGAGGTCCAGCACAAAGGGTCGCAGCGGTGACCAGTGCTCGACGGACTCGCCCGCGTCCGGGCCTTGGTGCAGCGCGGCGCGGGACCGCGCCTTGGACGCGGCAGAGGATTGGGCGTCAGACTGGGCGCGGGCCTGAGCACCAGACGGGGCGCCCGCCTGCGCAGAAGAGCGCGCATCCGCTTGGGTTACGGACGGGGCAAGTCGGGCGTTGCGCTGGGCTCGACGCTGCTCCCGGAGTCGCTGCAGCAGTTGCCTCCAAAGCCGCTCGTAGCTGAGCCCTGCGGTGGGATGAAGCTCGTGCGGTGCAACATCGGCCAATGGCCCAAGCACGAAGGCATAGCGCAGGATCTCGTCGCGCGGGACCTGGTAGCCATCGATCTCGCCGACCTCGCTGCCAAAGGTGAGCAGATCGAGATCGAGCGTGCGCGGCGCGAAGCGCTCGTCTCCGCGCTCGCGGCCATGAGCCGCCTCGATACGGCGCAGGATCGCGCGAATCTCGCCCACGCCGAGTCCGGTCTTGACCCCGGCGACCAGATTCAAGAACGGATCGCCGTCGAAGCCCTCGGCCTCGGTCTCATAGACGGGCGACAGCACGAGCGCACCAAAGGCCGCTCGCAGCTGCTGCACGCCACCGCGGATCGAGGCCTCGCGGGCGCGATTGCTGCCGAGGCTGATCCAGCAGCGGCGCAATGGCGGCTCAGCCAGCACCAGGCCGTTCACCGCGCTCGATGATCACACCAACACCCGCAGCGTCGCTCACCGCCCCAACCTTGTTCAGGGTCAGTCGCAACCAGGGCACCGGAAACTCCTCCAGGATGATGGCCGCGCAGCGCTCGGCCAGGGTCTCGACCAACTCGACACGGGATTCGCTGATGAATTGTTTGAGCCGCTTGGAGACGGCCTTGTAGTCGAGGGCATCCTCGATCCGATCGCTCGCCGCACCGCGGCGCACATCCGCGCCCATCTCGATGTCGAGCACCACGGGCTGGCGGATCGCCTTCTCCCAATCGTAGATCCCGATGACGGTATCGACGCGTAGCCCCTTGATAAAGACGATATCCATACTGCTCACCTCTGCGCCTGATGCGCGCGCCCAGCGATGGCGCGCCGATCGTGCCCGGCATCATGGCGCGCCGGCCGGCGTTTGCAAACCACTTGGTCCTTGTTGCGCCCGGCTAGAGCCTGCGCTGCGTCGACCGACCGGGCCTCTCGATGCGCACGCGGAGCGCCGAATCCTGCCATCCGTCAGGGTTCGGCGCTTGACCGAGGGCACCGCGAGACCGTCAAATGCGCCGCCATGGATCCTCTGCTCATCTCCAATGCAGCGCTCGTCGTTGCCGCCTACCTGCTCGGCTCGGTCTCGAGCGCGATCCTCGTCTGCCGCGCCATGGGCCTCGCTGACCCGCGCACCCAAGGCTCGGGCAACCCGGGCGCCACCAATGTGCTGCGGATCGGCGGTCCTAAGGCGCGCAAGGCCGCCGCGATCACCCTCGTCGGTGACAGCCTCAAGGGATTCTTGCCCCTGTTAGCGGCGCATCTGCTCAGTGCTGCCGGCTGGGTCAGCTCCGCGACCCATGGCTCCGGGACCGATGGCTCGGGCGCCTGGCTGCTCGCCGCGGTCGGCCTCGCGGCCTTCTTCGGCCACCTCTACCCCGTCTTCTTCGGCTTCAAGGGCGGCAAGGGGGTGGCCACCGCGCTGGGTGTGCAGTTTGGGCTCTACGTGCCCATTGGCGCCGCGGTTGCCGCGATCTGGCTCTTCGTCGCCAAGGTGCTCAAGGTCTCGTCCGCCTCGGCCTTGGTCTCGATGGCGGCCGCCCCGCTCCTGGTCTGGCTACTCTGGCCGCTGCACGCCGACCATGGCACCGGAGTGCTGATTGGCATGCAGACGCTGATGACACTGGTGCTGTTTTGGCGCCATCGCAGCAACATCCGCAACCTGCTCACCGGGACCGAGGGCCGCATCGGCGCCGAAGAGCCCGCTGGCAAATCCGCCAGCGAATCAGGCGTCGACCAAGCCTAGGTCCGTCGTACGGCGTGCGGCGTGCGGCGTGCGGCCCCCGAGTTTCTGGCTCACGAGCCCGCTAAGGCGAGAGTCCAGGTAGCTGATCCAGCGCCCAGCGCGGCCGCGCGCCAAAGCTCAACGGCTCGTGCTGACCAGCCGCGAGGCGCTCATGCCCGGCGAGCGCAATCATCGCGCCATTGTCGGTGCAGAGCTCGGCCCGCGGATAGAAGACCGAAACCCCGCGCGCGCCCATCTGCTCATCCATGCGAGCGCGCAGGCGCTGGTTGGCGCTGACTCCGCCGGCCATGATCAAACGCTCCGCAGCCGCGGCCTCGACCGCGCGGCGGCACTTGATCAGCAGCGTGTCGACCACCGCCTCCTCAAACGCACGCGCGATGTCAGCCCGTGCCTGCTCGGTGTCCTCGCGCTCGGCCTGCGCCTGCCGCCAGGCGTTCAGTGCAAAGGTCTTCAAGCCGCTGAAGCTGAAGTCCAGCCCGGGTCGATCGGTCATCGGCCGCGGAAATCGATAGCGCGTTGGGTCACCCTGCTCGGCCAGGCGCGCAAGCGCAGGACCGCCCGGGTAAGGCAGCCCAAGGATCTTCGCCGTTTTATCGAAGGCCTCGCCAGCGGCGTCGTCGACCGACTCGCCGAGGATGGCGTAGTGGCCGATGGCCTGCACGTCGACCAGCTGCGTATGCCCCCCTGAGACCAGCAGCGCGACGAAGGGAAATGCCGGCGCCGGGTGCTCGAGCAGTGGCGCCAGCAGATGCCCTTCCATGTGATGCACCGCCACTGCCGGCACCCCCAAGGCCCAGGCCAGACTGCGCCCAAGCGCGGCGCCAACCAAGAGCGCGCCGACCAATCCCGGCCCCGCCGTATAGGCGATCCCATCGAGATCGTCGCGTGAGACCTGAGCCTCCGCAAGCACCTGCTCGATCAACGGCAGCAGCTTGCGGATGTGATCGCGCGAGGCCAGCTCCGGCACCACACCGCCATACTCCGCATGCAGCTCGACCTGGCTGTAGACCGCATGGGCCCGAAGCCCAGCCCCGCCGGGGCCGCCCTCGTAGAGCGCGACGCCGGTCTCGTCGCAGGAGGTTTCGATGCCGAGCACGAGCATGGGGCCAAATCCTCGCCAGACCTTGGATGAGTCGTCGCTGTGGAACCCCGTCGCGACGATTGCTAGTTGCATGAGTGGGCACGCAACGGCTATCCTGGTGGATTATCCGCGCTTTTGACAGAGATCGAAAGCCGCGAATGAGCCGCTTCCATCCACTGGACCTAGCAACGGGAGTCTACATGCCCAGCGTCCGCGTTAAAGACAACGAACCCTTCGAGGTGGCCCTGCGTCGCTTCAAACGCTCTTGCGAAAAGGCTGGCGTCCTCGCCGAGGTGCGTCGTCGCGAGTTCTACGAGAAGCCGACCAGCGAGCGCAAGCGCAAGAAGGCGGCAGCTGTGAAGCGTCACCATAAGAAGTTGTCTCGCGAAGCGCGGCGCTGGGAACGCACCTACTGAGCCACTCGCGCGATGCTGAAAGAGCGCTTACAAGCCGACATGAAGGCGGCGATGAAGGCCGGCGACAAGGCGCGTCTCGGTGTCATCCGGCTGATCCATGCCGCCATCAAGCAGCGCGAGGTCGACGAGCGCACAGAGCTCGACGACACACAGGTCCTCGCCGTGCTCGACAAGATGCTCAAGCAGCGTCGAGACTCGGTGGCGCAGTACAGCGAGGCAGGGCGAGAGGATCTGGCCGAGAAGGAGCGCTTCGAGATCCAGGTGTGCCAGGGGTATATGCCCGCCGCCCTCGGCGCCGATGAGATCGACGCAATGATCGCCAGCGCGATCGGCGAGGCGGGCGCAACTGGCATGAAGGATATGGGCCAGGTGATGGCGATCCTGAAGCCGAAGATCCAGGGACGGGCCGACATGGCCGCCGTCAGCAGCGCGGTCAAGGCAAAGCTCGCAGGCTAGGGCGCCGCCCGCTCGGCCGCCACGCCTGCCTCAGGCGTGAGAGACGATGGCCGGCAAGTTCCCATCCGACTTCAGAGAGCAGCTGCTCGAGCGCATCGAGATCGCCGACATCGTCGGCGCCCGCGTCCAGCTGAAGAGGGCGGGCGGGCTCCTCAAGGGCCTCTGCCCCTTCCACAACGAAAAGACACCCTCGTTCGTCGTCACGCCGAGCCGCCAGACCTATCATTGCTTCGGCTGCGGCGCGCATGGCAACGCCATCGATTTTCTGATCGAGCACGATCGTCTCGACTTCCGAGAGGCGCTCGAGGAGCTCGCCCAGCATGCCGGGCTAGAGCTTCCTTCTGGGCTCGACGCGACCCCGTCCGGCCCCGACCCAAAACCCTATTACCAACTCTTGGAGCAGGCCGCAGCCCTTTACCGGCGCCAGCTGCGAGAGCATCCGCAGGCGCGGCGCGCCCATGATTATCTGCGCGGGCGCGGACTCAGCGGCGAGATCGCCGCGCGCTTCGGTCTCGGCTACGCGCCGCCGGGCTGGGATTTCACGCTGACACGGCTTGGCCGAGACACCGACGCCCGCGATCTGCTCGAGCGCGCCGGCTTGATCATCGCCCGCGACGGCCGGCGCTACGACCGCTTCCGCGACCGCGTCATGTTCCCGATCCGAGATCGCCGTGGCCGGGTCATCGGCTTCGGCGCTCGTGTGCTCGACGACGGCGAGCCCAAGTACCTGAATTCCCCCGAGAGCCTTGTGTTCCACAAGGGCCGCGAGCTCTATGGGCTGTTCGAGGCGCAGCAGGCAAGCCGCCAACAACCACGCCTGCTCGTCGTCGAGGGCTACATGGACGTGATCGCGCTGGCGCAGTTCGGCATCCCCTATGCGGTAGCGACCCTCGGCACCGCAACCACGCCCGAGCACCTGACACGCCTGCTGCGTAGCGCCCCCGAGCTGGTCTTCTGCTTCGACGGCGACCGTGCGGGACGCACCGCCGCCTGGAAGGCGCTCGAGGTCGCGCTGCCGCAGGCAACGGGCCAAAAGCCGATCCGCTTCCTCTTTCTACCCGAAGGCGAAGACCCCGACAGCCTGATCCGGCAAGAAGGCGCCGCCGCCTTCGAGCAGCGCACCGAGCAGGCGACGCTCCTCTCCGATTTCCTCTTCGAGCACCTGAGCGCGGAGCACAACCTCGACACCGACGAAGGACGCGCGGCCCTAGATGGGGCGGCTCGCCCCCTCCTCGCCAAGGTTCCCGAGGGCACCTTTCGCGATCTGCTCGAGCGCCGCCTGGCCAAGCTCACAGGGGTGCCGAGCCTCGCCCGCCAACGTCGAGGTCCACGGCCACGCCCAGCCCGTAGCCCTGAGCCGACATCGCTAACCCCAATGCGACGCGCCATTGCGCTCCTGCTCGAGAACCCCCAACTCGCTGAAAACGTTCGCGCGCTGCCAGACGACTGGCGAGCCATCGAAGGCCCCGGCGTACGCTTGCTCGAGGCGATCCTCGAACTGATCGACCAAAGGCCCGGGATCTCCTCCGCCGCCCTCTGCGAGCACTGGCGCGACACCGAGCAGGCAAGCATCGTCGATCGCCTCTCGAATTTTGCGTTGCTCGACCATATCCCCGACGAAGGTAAGGCACAGGAGATGGCCGGCACGATCTGCCGTCTAAATCGAGACGGACTCCTGATCCAACGTCAGCGTCTGCTGTCGAAGGCCAGTCGCGAGGGGCTCACCAGTGACGAGCGCGCCCAGCTCAAGCGCACGATGACCGGCTCGACCTAGCCCAAGAGGGGTCAAAAACTGGCAAACTGCCGCAACTGCTGATATACTGGCCTGTTGCTTGTTTGGGGTTCTTGCGTGCAAGCCGACCCCAGGCGGCATCCCGACCTGATTTCTCGACTTCGCCGTACGGGTACCTGCATGGATCAAGAAAAGCAGCAGTCGTCTCAGCTCAAGCAGCTGATCGCAAAAGGCAAAGAGCAAGGGTTCTTGACCTACACCGAGGTCAACGACCATCTGCCACCCGGCATCGTCGAGGCAGAGCAGATCGAAGACATCGTGCGCATGATCAACGACATGGGCATCACTGTCCATGAGAGCGCGCCGGCCGAGATCGATCAGCTCAGCAACGATTCCGCGGTTGCCGACGACGAGGCCGCCGAGGCTGCCGCCGCCGCGCTCGCGTCGGTCGATAGCGAATTCGGCCGCACCACCGATCCGGTGCGCATGTACATGCGCGAGATGGGCACCGTCGAGCTACTCACGCGCGAGGGTGAGCTACGCATCGCCAAGCGCATCGAAGACGGCCTGAACCAGGTCTCGGCGGCGCTCTCGGTGTACCCGCGCACCATCCAAGAGCTCCTCGACCTGTTCGCGAAGGCCAGTGACGGCGAGATGCGCCTCACCGAGGTCATCAGCGGCTTCCGCGATGACGACGAGCAGGTGCCCGAGCCGACGATCAAGAACGGCGCCTCATCCGACGATGACGACGACGATGATGACGAGGCCGCGGTCGACACCGGCCCCGACCCGGAGGAGGTCGCGCGCCGCGTCGCCGAGCTGCGCAGCCACTACCAGGTCTTCTCTGAGCTGCTCGAGCAGCACGGACGCGACCACGCCGAGACCCAGGTTGCGCTGGCCCGCGTCTCCGAGGATTTTCTGCAGTTCAAGCTGGTCGCTGGCATCTTCAACCGGCTGGTTGAGATGCTGCGCGAGACCATCGAGCGCATCCGCTCGCAGGAGCGCCAGATCATGGGGCTGTGCGTCGACGGCGCCGGCATGCCGCGCAAGGCCTTCATCGACTCCTTCCCCGAGAACGAGACCAACCTCGAGTGGATCGACGAGCAGATGGCCAAGGACGCCGCCTGGGCGAAGCGCCTCGGCGACTACGCCGACGAGGTGCGCCGCTCTCAGCGTCGCCTGCAAGAGATCGAGCGCGCCAACCTGCTCACCATCGGCGAGATCAAGGAGACCAACCGTAAGATGTCGATCGGCGAGGCCAAGGCCCGCCGCGCCAAGAAGGAGATGGTCGAGGCCAACCTGCGCCTGGTGATCTCCATCG
>CAZTYV010000085.1:0-12329 GCA_964617675.1 uncultured Halochromatium sp.
ATAGTCGGCCGTCACATCCTGGACGCAGCGTCGTTGGGTGAAATATGGCAGGCGCGCGATCTCGTACCAGCGGCCCATGTAGCGCTTCAGGTCCACATGCACGACGGTGCTCGGCGCGGTCAGATGGACCCGAGGCTTGCGCAGGCGCGTGCTGACCGTGACCTGGGCGTCGACGTCGTCGCGCTGTCGGGCCCCTGGCGGGGCCGTGTAGATCTCCTCGGCCCAGTTCGAGAGCTCGCTCGTGTCCTTGGCGCTGGTGCGATCTGCGCTGTCCGAACGGGCGGGGCGTCGAACGGTACGTCCCCTGGGCGGTAGACGGTCCGTCATGGGCTGACCTTTGACGTGGAGAGCGGCCGCACGACGCGGGCAGTACAGGGGTATGAGCCCCCGTGAGACGGGCAAGACTGGGGTTCGATCGATTGGTTTGAGGTCATGCGGAGAACAGCGGCGGCGCCGGTGAGGATGGCGTGGGTAACGGCTTCGACCTGTGACAGCGACGCGTCGCCGTCGATGCGCGCTCGAGGGTTAGGGGCGACTGGGTCGCCCTTTAGCAAACCTCGTGCTTGCAAACCTTGTGCAAAGGTTAGGTCTTCAGCCACCGTAGCCAACCGGCGGTAGACGAAAGCTTGCTGATTCTACCTGGCACGGGGCGCCGTTGCCGGGGTAATCCTCGAGAGAGGGCTGCTCGGGCTGCCGCCGCGCGCATTCAGCCGATAGCGGTATCCAGGTCGCAGCAGGCATAATCATGGGTTTGGAGACGAGGCTGTGCACAGCCGCGCACCACGAAACAGCATGCGTTACGAAACCGACGATCTTCGCATCCGCGCCATCACGCAGGTGATCGCGCCCAAAGACCTGCACGCCGAGTTCCCGATCACCGACGCGGCGGCGACCACGGTGTACGAGACGCGCCGCGCCATCCAGCGCATCCTGCACGCCGAGGACGATCGCCTGTTGATCGTCGTTGGTCCCTGCTCGGTGCATGATCCCTCGGCTGCGCTCGAGTACGCCGAGCGCCTGCTCGAGCTGCGCGGCCAGGTCAGCGACCAGCTGCTGCTGGTGATGCGGGTCTACTTCGAGAAGCCGCGCACCACGGTCGGCTGGAAGGGGCTGATCAATGATCCGAACCTCGATGGCAGCTTCGAGATCAACAAGGGGCTGGGCCTTGCCCGCCGCTTGCTGCTGGACCTCAACGACCTCGGGATGCCCGCCGGCACCGAGTTCCTGGACCTGATCAGCCCGCAATACATCGCTGACCTGGTGAGCTGGGGGGCGATCGGCGCGCGTACCACCGAGAGCCAGGGGCACCGCGAGCTCGCCTCCGGGCTCTCTTGCCCGGTCGGCTTCAAGAATGCGACCGACGGCAGCGTGAAGGTGGCCATCGATGCGATCCACGCCGCGGCCCGCCCGCATGTCTTTATGTCGCTGACCAAGGACGGCCACTCGGCGATCTTCAGCACCGCGGGCAACGAGGACACCCATATCATTCTGCGTGGCGGCAGCCGGCCGAACTACGACAGCGAGAGTGTCGATATCGCGGCCAATGCCATCCAGGACTCGGGCCTGGTGCCGAAGATCATGATCGACTTCAGCCATGCCAATAGCCGCAAGCAGCCCGACAAGCAGGCACGGGTCGCTGAAGACGTCGCCGGCCAGATCGCGCGTGGCGACAGCCGCATCTACGGCGCGATGATCGAGAGCAACCTGGTCGGAGGCCGGCAGAATCTAACCGCCGGTGCCGACCTGGTCTACGGCCAGAGCATCACCGACGCCTGCATGTCCTGGGACAACACGCAACCGGTGCTGCTGCAGCTCGCCGAGGCCGTCGAGCGCCGGCGGGTGAAGGCGAAGCGCTGAGCGCTACTTCTCGTCGAAGCCGGCCAGCCGATACCAGCGGCGCGCCTCCTCGGGGTCCTTCTCGACCCCGCGGCCTTCCTCGTACATCATCGCCAAGGTGGTCTGAGAGCCGGCGAGACCCTGCTCAGCGGCCTTCTTGAACCAGGTGACGGCCTTGCTGGCGTCCTTGTCGACGCATTCACCCTCCATGTACATAAAACCCAGCCCGTGCTGGGCGACCCCCAGGCCGGCCTCGGCCGCGGCGCGCATGTACTTGTAGGCCTGCAGGGGGTTGGCGATCATGCCCAGTCCGTTCTGCGCCATGATCGCAACGCGGTATTGCGCCTCGGGATCACCAGCCTCGGCCAGTGGTCCCAAGAGCCCGACAGCACGCGAGAACTGCTTGGACTCGAAGGCGGCGATGCCGCTGCTGAGGTTCATGTCTTGCTCGGTGATCTCTTCGGTCATTGGATCTCCTCGTCTTGAGTTGCTGAGTGCCTCGGGATGAGGCTCAAGGGTGGTTGGGGCCAGCCGCTTATGGGCCGTTGGGGCTGGTGAGTGGCAGCCCGACACGTGCCTGCCAACGCTCGAGCAAGGCCTCGTTGGCGGCGCCCAGTGCGACGCGTTTGGCGAGGCTCGGTGTGGCGTCGGGCTGGTCTTGGCCGGGGGCGTACAAGCGGGTTGCCGCGCCGGCCTCGTCTGCGATGAGTCGTCCGGCGGCGTGATCCCAGAGCCCCTGCCCGCCATGGAGGTAGAGCTGCACGCGCCCGGCGCCGAGCCAGCACCACTCGAGCGCGACGGCACCAAGATTGCGCTGCGAGCGGAACGAATCCGGGCCGAAGAGCCCGGCGACCCGCTCGGGCGGCAGTCGCTTGAAGTCGACCATGGCGAGGCAGTCGCTGAGCTGGTCGCCGGGTGAATAGGGCTTGATCGGCGCGCCATTGAGCCAGGCGCCCTCGCCACGCCGAGCGCTGAAGCACTCGTCGCGAATCGGGTCCAGCACCAGGCCGAGCTCGACATGACCGGCACGCAGCAGCGCCAGTGAGATGCAGAAGCCAGGAAAGCCGCAGGCGAAGTTGCTGGTGCCGTCGAGCGGGTCCAAACACCAGAGCGCACCGCCCTGATCGGCGAGGAGGCGCTGCTGCTCATCCGCTGTCATCTCCTCACCGAGCAGTGGGATCGCCGGCCAACGCTCGGCGAGCGCGGTGACCAAGCGCCGCTGAACCGCCAGGTCGGCCTCGGTGATCAGGCTGCCGTCGGCCTTTTCGCGAGCCGTCAGTTGGCCAAAGCGCGGCAGCAGCTCCTGCTTTGCCACCGCGTGCAGCACGGCGCTAAGGGTCTCGAGATCGGGGTCGTCGATGCTGATCATAGGGTTGAGGCGGATTATCCTGTCGTTGCGAGGGTCAAATGAACGCTAAACGGCGCAAATCAATCGGGTCAGGGTCGGAGACCAGTCCAAGCACCGGCCCAAGCACTATCGCAAGCACCGGTCCTGGCAAGGGGCCCGCGAGCCTGCAACCTCGGGCCGCAATGGGGCTCGTGCGCTTGTCCTTCATGTTGGCGCTGACGCTGCTGATGGCAGCCGCCTCGGCGCTCGCGCAAGCTCCAGAGGCAGGTTCGGTGCTAGGCCCTGACCCCGCATTGGACCCAGCACCGGAGCCAGCATCGGAATCGGACTCAGTACCGGAATCGGCGCCAAGCTCCGCGCCGGCGTCGGGCGAGGGTGCAGGTGCAGCGTCGCTGGAGTCGGCAGCGGCTGAGCCAGAGGCTGTCGCGGGGCCATTGCAGATCGATCGGCTAAGTGCTGATCTCGAGGCGCGGCTCGACCAAGCCGAGGCCGACGAGGTACTGGCGTTCATCGATCGCTATGCCGGGACGGCGCCCGCCGAGCGTCTGCGACGCCAATGGCTGCAGCGCCTGGCACGCGAGCAGCGCTGGTCGGAGCTCTTGGGTGTCTATGTGGACGACGGCTCCGCCCAGCGCGCGTGCTGGTATCGGCGGGCCTTGCTCGCGACCGGTCGGGCCGAAGAGGCCTTCGCCGGGCTCTCGAGCCTCTACCTCACCGGGCGCTCGCTCCCGGGCAGCTGTGATCCGCTGTTCGCCGCCTGGGCCGCCGCGGGTGGTCTCGAGAGCGCCTTGGTCTGGGAGCGGGTCGAGCGTGCGCTGGCACGCAACAATGCCGGTGTCGCCGTGTTTCAAGGGCGCTACCTGCCCGAGTCGCAACGGCCCTGGCTCGACCTGCTGGTGGCGGTCCATCGGCGACCAACGCTGCTGCTCGAGCAACCGATCACCGCCGAGCAGGTGTCGGACTCGGTGCGCCGGCAACGGATCCTGGTGCACGGACTCGAGCGACTCGCGGCGGACTCCGCCGACCAGGCCGAGCTGGTCTGGGCCTCGATTGCGGCTGCCGAGGACTTGCCGCCGGCGCTGGCCGAGCGCGCTGATGCCGCGGTGGGGCCGGCGACGCGCGGGCCCTCGACTATCTGGCTCGGCTCGAGCCCCGCGCCGACAATGCCGATCTGCAGCAGGCGCGCCTGCGCGTGGCACTGGGTCTGCGCGCCTGGCAGCAGCTCGCCGACTGGTCGCGCGGCCTGAGTGCGGGCGCCGACGAGCTCGGCGAGTGGCGCTACTGGCGGGCCCAGGCCCTACTGCGGGTGGCCGCGAGCCCCGCGGATCGCGCCGCGGCAGCGCATGCCCTGGCCTCGGCGGCCGAGGAGCGGACCCTCTGGGGCTTTCTCGCCGCCGAGCTGATCGGTCGACCGCCCGCGCTCGATCACCAGCCGGTGCCGGTCGACGAGAAGGCGCTCAACGCACTGCTCGACTCCGAGGCGCTCGCGCGCATCCAGGAGCTGGACCGGCTTGGGCGCCAGGCCGACCTCAGCCGTGAATGGCGCGACATGACCCAGGTGATGGATCGCGATCAGCGACTCGTGGCCGCCGCCGCGGCGGCGCGGCTGGGATTGGCGAACGAGTCGATCCTGACCCTGGCTCGCGCGGCCTATTGGGACGACCTGGAGTTGAGATTTCCGCGGGCCTACGACGCGCTGGTCGAGGCCGCCGCGCTCGACCAGGGTCTGCCTCCCGACTGGCTCTATGCGGTGATTCGTCAGGAGAGCGCCTTCGATCCTGACATCGCCTCGCATGCCGGGGCCATCGGTTTGATGCAGTTGATGCCGCCGACGGCGCGCGAGGTGGCGCAGAAGACCGGTCGGCCCGAGCCCGAGCGCCTGGATCTTATCGACCCGGCGCTGAACGTCGCGCTGGGCAGCGCCTATCTGGCGCAGATGCAGAGACGCTTCCGCGGTCACCCGATGGTCGCCAGCGCCGCCTACAATGCCGGGCCAACCGCGGTCAGTCGCTGGCTACCAGAGCAGCCGATGCCCGGCGACCTCTGGCTCACCGAGATCCCCTACGCCGAGACCCGTCAGTACGTGCGTCGAGTCTTGACCTATCGTGTCATCTACCGCGACCTGCTCGGGCTTCCCCCCCTGCGGGTCAGTGCCTTGGTGCGCTCGGTGCCCTGATGGCGCGAGGGTGGAGAGGAGAGGGTGATGCGCACAGGCTCGCCCGGTCGCCTCTGCTATGCTGTGCTGACGGTTCAAATCGCCGACTGAGCCCCTGTTTCTCCCGTCCTGTCCCCGACGCTGTCCCCCAACCTTCCCCCCAGCCTTCCCCCATGCGTTCTCCGATCCTCTCCGCGCTGCTGCTGACCTTGGTGTCTTTCAGCCCGGCGCAAGCTGCTGGCAGCGATGCCGCTGATGTCATGGCAAAGGCGATGGCGAAGATGATGGACGCGATGGGATTGTTTGATGGGGACTCGGGCGGGGCGATGTCGGGGATGCCCTCGATGATGCCGGGCATGGGGGGCTTCGGCTACAACCAGATGCCCTGGGGTCAGGTGCCTTGGCAGCAAATGCCCTGGAGCCAGATGCCCTGGAGCCAGGTCCCCGGCTACGGCGTCTTCACCGACCCGATCACCACCTTCGGCATGCCCGGCGTGGGTGAGCAGCTTGCCCGCGGCATGGGCTGGCCCCAGGCCGGGGGCAGCACCGGGCTGGACGGCATCTGGGAGGGACGCGATGGCGGCCTGATGATCATCGGCGGCCAGCGCTTTCGCCTGCAGGCGGCCCAAGGCGGCCATATCGAGGGCCTGATCCAGCGCCGTGGCGATCGCATCGCGCTCTACGAGCCGAGCTCCGAGAGCGTTCGCGCCTACGAGATGGCGGAGCAACAGGGCCGACTGGTGCTGCGCGACGCCGCCGGCAACACCTACCTCTACCGCCGTCTCTGGCTGGATGAGCCGAGCGTCGGCGGTGCCTTCGCCGAACCCTCGTCGGAGCAGGGCGACGGCTTTCGCTGAGTCAGCCGCGCAAGAGTCCGAGCCCAACAACGAGTAGCAGCACGGCGAAGACCCGCTTCAACGCCAGCGTTGGCAGCCGGTGTGCCAAGCGTGCGCCGAGATTGGCGAGCGGCATGCTGGTGGCGCTGATCGCCAAGGCTGCCGGCCAGTAGACGAAGCCGAGGCTGTGCGCGGACAATCCGGTGCGGCCCCAGCCCGAGATCACGAAGCCCAGGGTGCCGGCGAGCGCGATGGGGACGCCACAGGCGCTCGCGGTGCCGACGGCGCGACGAAGCGCGACACCATGGCGAGCGAGAAAGGGCACGACCAGGATGCCGCCGCCGACGCCAAGCAGCGCCGAGAGTGCGCCGATACCCACCCCCGATCCGAACAGCCGCGGTGTTGATGGCATCGGCCGCGTTTCGCCTTGCCCGGAGCCCAGCAGCATGCGCACCCCGGTATAGAGGAGAAAGAGTGCGAACAGGCGCTGTAGCCAGAGCGGCGCGATCTCACCACCAGCCAAGGCGCCCAGGGCGGCGCCGAGCAGCAGCGCGGGAGCGAGCAGCCGCAGCAGGTTCCAGGCCACGGCGCCGCGGCGGTGGTGCGAGTAGGCCGAGACCGAGCCAGTTGCGATAATGGTGGCCAAGGAGGTGGCCACGGCCTGATGCGGCGCCCAGAGCCCGTCCAGATGCAGGTAGCCGAAGATGGCGATCAGTGCCGGCACAATGATGGCGCCGCCGCCGATGCCGAGCAGCCCGGCCAGCAGACCGGCAGCGGCACCGGTGGCGAGAAAGGCGGCCAGTGCGAGGATATCCAAGACGCGTCGAGGTCGATTCTGATGGTCGATCAGGCATAATACGCGCCCGATCGGATTTCTGATGCCCGGCGGCAACGCTCCCGGCAGCCCGAGCCGCCGAGGATCAGTCGAGTGCAGCCTGCTCGTGACTTAAGGAGCCCCATGAGAGCCAAGAGAGTTTGTATCCTCGGTGGAGCCGGTTTCGTCGGTCAGCATCTGGTCGGCCGTCTCGGCCAGGCCGGCTGGCATTGCGTGGTTCCGACCCGCCGCCCGCACCGCCATCGCGACCTGAAGCTGATCCAGCACCTGAGCCTGGTGCCCGTGAGCGCGCTCGATCGAACGACCCTGCTCGAGCTGCTGAGTGGCTGCGATGCGGTGATCAACCTGATCGGCATCCTCAACGAGGAAGGCAGCTCGAGCTTCGAGCGGGTCCACGTCGAGCTGGTGCGCGAGCTGGCCACCGCGGCGGCGGAGTCCGGCGTGCCGCGGTTGATCCAGATGAGTGCCCTCAATGCCGATGCGAGCGGTGGCGCTAGCGCCTACCTGCGCTCGAAAGGGGCCGGAGAGGACTTCGCGCATCAGGCCGAGGGTCTGAGCGTGACCAGCGTGCGCCCGTCGGTGATCTTCGGGCGCGGCGATAGCTTCTTCAACCGTTTCGCCTCCCTGCTCGAGATGACGCCTGGCGTCTTCCCGCTGGCCTGCCCGGATGCCCGCTTCGCCCCGGTCTGGGTTGGCGATGTCTGCGAGGCCATCGCCCGCGCGCTCGAGGACCCGAGCACCATTGGCCGGCGCTACGACCTCTGCGGACCGCGGGTCTTCAGGCTTGAGGAGCTGGTGGAGCAGACCGCGAACTGGATCGGCAAGCGCTGTCTGCTGATCGGACTCAACGACCGCGCCTCGCGCTGGCAAGCGCAGCTGTTCGAGCGCCTGCCCGGCAAGCCCTTCACGATGGATAACTATCACTCGATGCAGGTCCCGAGCATCTGCGGTGATCACAATGGCCTGCTCGAGCTCGGTATCCACCCCAGCGACATCGAGACCATCGTCCCGACCTACCTGCGCTGACGGTTGCTGTGCCGGTTATTCCTGTTCCAGACCCTGTGCCGACAGGGCCTGTGCGGCGCATCGGGCACCGCACGCGATCAAGCGCGTTGTCATGACAACGTCTGGCGACTATCATCGGCAACTCTTAACCGGAGACGCCGATGTCGATCCCTCAATCCCGAAGCACGAAGGTCGATCTGCGGCTCACGCCTGAGGCGAAGACGCGGCTCAGTGCGGCGGCCAGGGAGCGCCATCAGTCGTTGAGCCAGTTCGTATTGAGTAGCGCACTGGAGCGCGCCGATGAGACCCTGGCCGATCGGCGGCACTTTGGCCTCGATGCCGAACGTTGGAGTGCCTTTATGGCCGCGCTCGATGAGCCGCCCCGCGCGCTGCCCCGTCTCGAGCGGCTCTTCCGTGAGCCGACGCCCTTTGATCCGTCCGATTCGGCATGACCGCGACGGCCGGCTTCCGGGTCGAGAAGCTGCGGCGCAACCATCCGCTGGACGGCTTCTCGAGCGGCAGCGAGCAGCTCGATCGTTTCCTCCTACGCTATGCCTTGACCAATCAGCAGGCCAACGCCTCCCAGACCTATCTCGGCCTGCATGATGATGAGGTGATCGGCTTCTATACCTTGGTGGTGGGCGAGGTGGCGTATGACGATGCGCCCGAGCGACTGACCAAGGGACTTGCCCACCATCCCGTACCGATCATGCTGCTCGCTCGGCTCGCGGTCGCCGCCACCTGGCAGCGGCGCGGGATCGGCGCGGGTCTGCTCAAGGACGCGATGCGTCGAACGCTCCAGGCCGCCGAGATTGGTGGTATCCGCGCCTTCGCGGTCCACGCCAAGGACGATGACGCCCAACGCTTCTACGCCCACTTCGGTTTTGTGCCCTCGCCGAGCGATCCGCTCCATCGCTTTCTGCTCATCAAAGACTTGCGCCCGCTACTCGCGATCGCGGGTCTCTGATGGCGGCCGTGCTTCCCGGCGGCAAGGCACAGGCCGTTGGTCGTGCTCATGCATGGCCGGACCCTCCGCCGTGTCTTTGGCCATCGGTTGCCGGGCCAGGTGGGTCGCCCGCGCTGTCGACATCCCGCTTGGTGTTTGAGCCCCAATTGGTTGCCTGCCAACCGGCGAGAGATCGGTCGCTCGACCCGGGTCGCCGACCTATCTGCGCTGAGGCGATCGGCGGGCTGGTGCTGTACTCGAGGGTCTTGGACTGGCGCGGCGTCGGCGATCAGAGTCGAGCGCGCAGGTCGCGGACCGAGAAGCCACTGAGCTCGAGGTTGTCGAGGTCCCTCGAGAGCGCCATCACCTGGAAGCGCTCGCCCATCAGGCTCGGCAACAGCAGCTGCTTGGCGCCGGCGGTGAGGCTCAGGAGCGTGGCCGGATCATCGGCGCCGGCCTCGGCGATCAGCGCATCGATGCCGCAACCGATCAGGAAGTTGGCCTGAGTGGTATAGCCCGCGAGTCGTAGACCGGCGGCCTGCCCGGCCTCGGCCAGGGCGCTGAAATCCACATGTGCGGTGATGTCTTGCAGCCCGAGATCGCGATAGGGATCATCGTGCGCTCGATGACGACTGTGGCACATGAGCGTGCCCTGGCGGCGCTCGGCGAGATAGAGCTCGGTGCGCGGATAGCCGTAATCGATCAGCAACAGCAGGCCGCTGCCGAGCATGCCGGCGAGCGCCTGGGTCCAGGGTGCGAGGCGCAGGTTGACCTCGGAGCGGTAGCCGGGGTCAGTCGCCAGCCCCGTGGTCTGCAGCGCCTTCACCGCAGCCTCCAACGGCGTTGCGGCTGGCTCGACGAGGACCTCGACGAACTGGTCACCATCCCAGCTCACGCAGACCTCTTGGACTCCGCCTTGGTCGCTGATCTGGAAGCGATGCACCGGCATTGCGTCCAAGACCTCGTTGGCGAGCACGAGACCGTCGAAGTGCCCCGGCAGGCGCTCGAGCCAGTGACAGCGCTCGAGTAGGTCGGGTACTCGTGCTCTTAGGGTCTGGCGCTGGCGCTCGGCCAGATCAGGACTCGGCTCCAAGATCAGGTAACGCCCTGGCAGCGGGCCCTCGTTGGCTAGCGCGGTCAGCAGATCGGCGGCGAGTGCGCCGCTGCCGGCGCCGAGCTCGAGCAGATCGCCCTGGATGCCCTGATCCTGATCCAACGCGGTCAGCACCTCGCGGCAGGAGACCGCCAAACAGCGCCCGAACAGCGGCGAGATCTCCGGGGCCGTGACAAAGTCACCTTCCGGCCCCAGTTTCTCGGCACCGGCGACGTAGTACCCGAGTCCCGGTGCGTAGAGCACCAGCTCCATGAAGCGGTCGAATGGTAAGCGACCCCCGGCGGCGTCGATCTCGCGGCGAGCCAGTGCCTCGACCGCCGCGCGCCGAGCAACGGCCTGATCTAGAACATCCATCATCGGCAAATCTGTTGTCTGACGAACACGGGTTTGGGTCATGGCCCCCGGCTCCGGCGGCTCCTGACTCAGACCGCCAACGGCCCAGAGGATACCTGCGAAGAGGCCCTATGAGCGAACAAGTCGCATCGAGTCCGGCCGCGCGACAGCGGCCATCATTGAACGGAAAGGTCGCGCTGATCACGGGTGCGGCGCATCGGATCGGCGAGCGCATCGCCCGTCTGCTCCACGCCGAGGGGATGGATCTGGCGCTGCATTACCACCGCTCGCGCGCGGCGGCCGAGGCACTGCAGCAGGAGCTGCAGGCGCAGCGTCAAGGCTCGGTGCAGCTGGTACAGGCCAATCTCTGCGATATCCCGCGCCTGCCCGGGCTGGTGGAGGAGGTGACCGGTTATCATGGGCGGCTGGACCTGCTCGTGAACAACGCCTCGAGCTTCTATCCGACACCACTCGAGGAGGCGACCGAGGCCCAGTGGGACGAGCTGCTCGGCTCCAATCTCAAGGGGCCCTTCTTCCTCACCCGGGCCGCGGCGCCGCTGTTGCGCGCGAGCCAGGGCGTGGTGGTCAATCTCGTTGATATCCACGCGCAGCGTCCGCTCAAGGCGCATCCGATCTACTCGATTGCCAAGGCCGGGAATGCGATGCTGGTCAAGACCCTGGCCCGCGAGCTCGGCCCCGAGGTCCGCGTCAACGGCATCTCGCCCGGCGCCATCCTCTGGCCGGAGCAGGGGCTCTCGGATGCCGCCAAAGAGGAGATCCTCGTGCGCACCGCGCTGCGGCGGCCCGGCACGCCGGACGACATCGCCCGCACACTGCTGTTTCTCGCCCGCGATGCCGACTACATCACCGGACAGATCATCGCCGTCGACGGCGGCCGTACCCTGCAGCAGTAGCACCCGCGCGCACCTAGAAACCAGCCACCCCAGAGGAATCCGATGACTGAAGAGAAGAAGGCCATCCTGCATCAGGGCTCGCAGCGCAGCTCCCCCTATCCTGTGAGTCGGCTCGCGCCGGCATTCCAGGCGCCGGAGCTGGCCGAGGAGATCGGGCGCGCCGAGTCCATGCTCAGCGCGCGCACCAGCGCCAAGCTGCGCGTGATCGCCGATCAGATCAAATCGCTGCAGGCCGAGGCGCGCAAGGTGCTTGACGAGGCGCGCGACGAGCACGCGCTGACCCATGCCGAGTGCGCCTTCAAGCGTCTGCCGGGCAAGGTCTACCACCTCTATCAGAAGCCAGATGGCCGCCGCTACTTCTCGATGCTCTCGCCCGAGGACTGGCGCGGCGAGCCGCCTCATCCCTATCTGGCCTCATACCGGCTCGAGGCCGATTACTCGTGGACGCCGCTCGAGGCGCTCGACGAGACCGACGACACGGGCGATCTGGTTCAGCAGCTCCTGTCCATCGAGCGTCTCTCGGCTGCTGGAGGCAAGCCTCGGTGAGTCCGCAGGCCAGCGCGTTGCAGCGCTCGCGCCTGATGCCCGATGCAGGTCTGGCGCGAGCGCGATCGATTCGACCCTATGGATATTGGCCAACGAACAGAAGGTGATCGGCTTTGATTAGCGAGAAGCGAGCGTGGCGCGCGGTGCGGCCCCGACGGGCCTCCTGGATGCCGTTGCTGGTGCTGGCCTTGTCCTCGGCGGCGATGCCACTGGCGGCGCAGGACGATCGGCCGAGCCCGGTCACCTTGGCCGAGGTGGAGCGCGAGCAGCTGCGCCCGGAGGCTCAGCTCACCGGCACCTCCGTTGCGCTGCGGCGCGCCGAGCTCTCGCCGCGGGTCGAGGGGCTGGTCACCGAGCTCGCGGTGGACGAGGGCAGTGTGGTCGAGGCCGGTGATCCGCTCCTGAGGTTGGATGCGCGTCTCGCGGAGATCGCGGTGAGCGTTGCCGAGGCGGGGGTCGCC
>CAZTYV010000085.1:12375-14666 GCA_964617675.1 uncultured Halochromatium sp.
TGCGGTTCGGGTGCGCGACGAGCTGCTGCGTCTGCAGCAAGGACAGCATGCCTCGAAGACCGACATCGAGGCCGCGATCGCCCAGGTGGAGATCGCCGACGCGGCCCTGCGCGGCGCCGAGGCGGAGTTGGAGCGGGCGCAGGAGCTGGTGGCGCGGCACCGACTGACGGCGCCCTTCGCCGGGGTGGTGGTCGCGAAGCTGGTCGAGGTCGGTGAGTGGGTCCAGAACGATGCGGCCGCGGTCGAGCTGGTCGAGCTCGATCGGATTCGCGTGCGCGCGACCCTGCCGCAGCGCGACTACACGCGGGTTCAGCCTGGCGCCAAGGCGCGGGTGCGCTTCGACGCCCTGCCGCGGCGGGTGTTCGACGGCGAGGTCACCGCCCGCGTCGCCGCCGGTGACGAGCGCACCCGCAGCTTCCCGGTCTTGATCGATCTGCCGAATCCGGACCGGCTGCTGGCGCCGGGCATGTCCGCGCGTGTCGGCGTCGAGCTCGACGACGGCGTGGTCGAGGCCCTGACCGTGCCGCGGGACGCGGTGGTGGCCAAGAGTGACGGCACCCGCGAGGTCTGGCGCGTTCAGACCGATGTCGAGGGCATCGCCCGTGTGCAGCCGGTCCTCGTGGAGATCGGTCGCGCGATCGCCGAGCGGCTGGAGCTGAAGAACGACGCGCTCGCCGACGGCGATCAGGTGGTGCTGCTCGGCAACGAGGGGCTCAAGCCGGGTCAAGCCGTGGCGCCGCAGGCGCCGGCGGCCGAGCTCGCCGCGGAGCCGGCGCTGGGTGGCACGCCCACGGATCAGCCTCGGGCGCGCTGACGGGCCGTTACCAACAGGGTTCTCGTTCCATGTTCCGATTTGCCATCGAACGTCCGGTCATCCTCACGGTCGCGGTCCTGATCCTGACCCTGTTCGGCATCCTGTCGATCTTCAGCGTCCCGGTGCAGATGATCCCCGACCTGGACGCGCGGATCATCACCGTCAGCACCTCCTGGCCAGGGGCCTCACCTCAGGACGTCGAGAAGGAGATCGTCATCGAGCAGGAGAAGTACCTGGGCCGCATCCCGGGCTTGGAGCGGATGGTCTCGACCGCGAATACCGGCAGCGCCGATATCGAACTGGAGTTTCCGTTCGTGATCAGCATCGAGGAGGCCCTGCTCAACGTCAACAATGCCCTCTCGCAGGTGCCGGCCTATCCAGAAAACGTCGATCAGCCGACCATCAAGGCTGAGGCCTTCTCGGCGAACTCCTTCATGTATTTCCGGCTCATGCCGGAGTCTGGTGCCTTCACCGAGGAAGACATCCTTAAGCTCCGGGATTGGGCCGAGGATTACGTGCAGACGCCGATGGAGCGGGTGCCCGGCGTCTCCAGCGTGGCGCTGCGCGGCGGTGCTGAGCGCCAGATGCAGGTCTACGTGGACCCGGTGCGCCTGGCCGAGCGCGGGATTCGCCTGACCGAGCTACGCGAGGCGATCCGCGCCCGCAACCAGGACGTCTCCGGCGGCGATCTGGACAGCGGCAAGCGCCGTTACCTGCTGCGCACCATCGGCCGCTTCGAGAGCCCCGAGGAGCTGGAGGACCTGGTCATCGCCGAGCGCGACGGCGCCTTCGTGCGGCTGCGCGATGTCGGCCACGCTGAGCTCGGCTTTGCCGAGGTGCGCAGCTACTCCTACTCAGAGGGCAAGCCGGTCCTGACCCTGTCGGTCAGTCGCCAGATCGGCAGCAACGTCATCGAGATCAAGCGCGACATGATGGACAAGGTCGCGGAGCTGAATCGTGAGGTACTCAACCCGAAGGGCCTGAAGCTGGTGCGCACCGCTGATGATGTGGTCTACGTCACCGATGCGGTCGAGGTGGTGCAGCGCAACCTTGCGATCGGCGCGCTGCTGGCGGTGCTGGTGCTGTTCCTGTTCCTGCGCTCGGTGCCGGCGACGCTGATCGGCGCCATCGGCATCCCGATCTGCACCGTCGCCGCCTTCCTGGGCCTGCTGATCACGGGCCGCACCATCAATGTGATCTCCCTCTCCGGCGTCGCCTTCGCGATCGGCATGACGCTCGACAACACCATCGTCGTGCTCGAGAACATCTACCGCCACCTCGGGCCGGTGCTGACGCAGGCCGGCAGCCAGACCAAGGCACGGCTGCAGGCGGCCCTGATCGGCGTGCGCGAGGTCTGGCCGGCGGTGCTCGCCTCGACCTTGACGACGGTGGCGGTGTTCCTGCCGGTGATCTTCATCGAGGAGGAGGCCGGGCAGCTCTACTCCGACATTGCGGTGGCGATCTCGGCCTCGATCCT
>CAZTYV010000086.1:0-370 GCA_964617675.1 uncultured Halochromatium sp.
GGTGCGATGCCGTGCTTGCGGTAGCCCGGCGGGAACAGCAGCCCGCGCTCGACCTCCCAGCCATCCCAGCCGACCCAAGGCACGAAGCCCGCGAGGATCGCCAACAGCCGAACCGCCGCCGGTGCCGCGTTGCCATCGGCGAGCCAACCGCGATAGGTGCGAGGGTGCACGCCAAGGACGGACGCCGCCACCAACCCGACCGGAGCAGTTGAAGCGCTCCCGATTCTGGTCTTGCTTGCATTGCATGTCAGGCGGTCCCTTTCAGTCCGATGTCGTCGGCCACCTGGCCGCTGGTCGAGAACCCGAGATAGCCAGACGTCGCTTCCTTGATGCCGGGCCATGCGGGATAGGCGATCGAGTAGAGAACCGC
>CAZTYV010000086.1:380-9542 GCA_964617675.1 uncultured Halochromatium sp.
GACCTCCCAGCCATCCCAGCCGACCCAGGGGACGAAACCGGCCAGCACCGCCAGGAGCTTCAACGCCGCCGGGTTGGCGGTGCCGCTGGCCAGCCAACCGCGCACGGTGCGCGGATGCACGCCGAGCGCTGCAGCGGTCTGCGCCGTGGAGAACTGCAGCCGCTTCAGAAGGGCCGCCAAGGTGGCGGGATTTTCCGCCCAGGCATCGCGCAGCAGGTCCGGAGATTCGGCGCCAAGCCAGTCAGGGCGCGGGCTCAGGTCTCCCCGCCCGTCATCCTCTAGTGCGCATAATGTATATTATGTAAAGTAAAGGATCTTCCCTGCGTTGGAGCTCTGGCTCAGCCTTCGTCGTGGGCACGATCGCCGCCGTCTCGTACCTGCAGACAGGCATGGAGCACGGCCGAGAGCTTTGCCGCACGAATCGGCTTCGTAATGAATTGGTTCATCCCCGCCTCCATACACACCCGCCGGTCCTCTTCGGTCGCATTCGCGGTCAGTGCAATGATCTGAGGTTGTCGATGCTCCGGAATGAGTCGCCGAATCTCACGACTGGCGGTGATTCCATCGAGCTCAGGCATTTGCACATCCATCAGCAAGACGTCGTAGTCGCGCTGCATCACGGCGTTCATCGCCTCAAGCCCGTTGTGCGCAAGATCAGCGCTCACGCCGATTGACTCGAGCAGCTTAAGCACAACTTTTTGGTTGACCGGGTTATCCTCGGCTAACAACACCCGCAGAGGTACCAGCGGATTCTCTATTGCCACGGTCGCTTCTGGCCTTCGCTCAAGAAGATCCGTTGCAACCTGCTGCGTGGGCCATCGCGCAGAGGAGCCAGGCATGACGAGCGTGCAGCGAAAGACACTGCCCTCGCCTTTCACACCAGTGCTCTCGAAGCTGATATCGCCTCCGAGCAGTTGGCTGAGATGCCTGCTGATGGCAAGTCCCAATCCGGTGCCGCCGTAGCGGCGCGTGACGGAAGCGTCCGCCTGGCTAAACTTATCGAACAGTCGGACCTGGCGCTCAGGCAGGATGCCGATGCCGGTGTCACGCACGAGCAGGCAAAGGCGGTAAGCGGTTGCATCCTCGTCAGCCGCGTGCGCAAAGGGTGGCGGCACAGAGTCACGGGTCGGCGCGCCCGTGATTTCAACGTCGATCTGACCCTGCTCAGTGAACTTGATGGCGTTGCTGACGAGGTTGACAATGATCTGGCGCAGTCGATAGTCGTCGCCGATAAACCAATCCGGCAGCTTGGGATCGATCTGAGTCGTTAGTCTCAGCCCTTTCGCTTCCGCGCGGTGTCGAACGATATCGACGGCGCCACGGATGCAGCTCTCGAGGCCGAAACGCAGCGCGCTGAGCTCGAGCATGCCGGCCTCGATCTTAGAGTAGTCGAGGATATCGTTGATCAAATACAGCAGAGCGTTGCCACTTGTTTCGATCGTTGCGACGTAGTCGCGCTGAGCTGCGTCGAGCTTGGTTGCCGCAAGGAGCTCGCTGATCCCGATGATCGCGTTTAGCGGATTGCGAATCTCATGGCTCATGTTGGCCAAGAACTCGCTTTTCGCTCGATTCGCCGCCTCAGCCTCTTGCTTCGCCTGTCTGAGCTCGGCATCGATGCGCTGCAGGCGCATCTGGGTCTCGATGCGTGCCACGAGCTCACCGCGACTGAAGGGCTTTTCGATGAAGTCGACCGCACCAACAGCAAACGCCTTGACCTTGCTGTCAACGTCGGTCCTGGCGCTGAACATGATGACCCGCGGCTCGGGCAGGTCCGGACTCGACTTCAGGATCTCGAGCACCTCAAAGCCATCAAGGCCAGGCATCATCACATCGAGCAGGATAAGATCGATCTCGGGCTCGGACTCGAGCAGCACCAGCGCATCGGCGCCGTCGGCCGCCTCCAGTAACTGGTATCGATTGCCAAGCAAGCCGGCAACAAAATGTCGGGTGCTCGGCTCGTCGTCCACCACCAGCAGCCGTTGACGTCTATCGCTCATGCGCGTTTTCGGAAGCTATCAATCAGCGCAATCATCTGATCACGTCGGAACGGCTTGGTGACGAAGCCGTCTGCACCGGCCTCGCGTGCGCGCTCTTCGTCGATCTTTTGAGTCGCGGCGGTAAAGATGATGACCGGCGTGTCGCGGGTGTTGGTATTACGCTTAAGGGTGCGGCAGACATCATAGCCTGAAATGCCAGGCATCCAAGCATCGAGCAGGACCAAATCCGGCTTGCGACTGATCGCCTCCTTGATGGCCGTGGCACTCGTCTGCGCGCTGTGGATCTCGTACTGTTCTTCGAGCATCGCGCGAGTGAAGGTGATGACGTCAGGCTCGTCGTCGACCACCAGCACCGAGAGGCGCTGCTCGCATGGGCGATCGATGTGCACCGTACGCGCGGCCTCAAACTGAATCACCTTGAACGCCGCCGCACGCTCATCGTCCTCGGTCCGTGTCTCATCCGGCGGGGGTGAAGGCGCTTGCGCCACAGTCGCCCTCCCCGCGTCAGCGGCCAGCGCTGGCAGCAGGACGTGAAAGGTGCTGCCCTGGCCGTATTCGCTTTCAACCCAGATGCGGCCACCATGCGCTTGAACAATGCCTTGCACGATTGATAGACCCAGCCCCGTGCCCCCGGCCATGAACGCGCTCTTGTCGGTACGATGCTTGGTGACGTCGCCCAGGGTCGAGAAGCGCTGAAACAGCTTACCCAGGTCCTCCTGCTTGATCCCAATGCCGTTGTCGTTGATGGCTAGGTGAACCCAACCACATCCGGAGTCGGGGACGCCGTCATGGTTCGCCTCCGACTCGGCATAGAGCCGAATCACCAAGAGGCCATTGTCCGGCGTGTACTTAATGGCGTTGCCAAGCAGGTTGATGATGACCTGAGCGAGCCGGTCTCGATCGCCTTCGACCAATGGCAGCTCGTCGTCGAGCTCCAGGCTGAGATGATGACCACGGCTGTCGAGATAGGGTTGTTGCTCAACGGTGATCTCGTGCACGATCTCCGCTAGCGACACGGGCGCGCGGTGCAAGACCAGCTTGTTCTCTTCGATCCGCGAGATGTCAAGCAGCTCGGAGATGATGCGCGCCAAACGGGTCGCGTTGCGCGAGACGGTATCCAGCATCTTGCGCTGTGCCTCTGAGATGCCCCCGCCCTTGCCCTCGCGAATCAGGTCGACGTAGCCCTGGATCGCGATCAACGGCGTCCGCAGCTCATGCGAGGCGATCGAGATGAACTTCGACTTGAGCTGGTCGAGCTGCATCAGCTCGCGGTTTGCACGTTCGGTCTCGTCGATCTTGGCCTGGAGATCGGTCGCCATCTGGTTGAAGGTCGTCGCTAAACCCTCGATCTCATCACCGGAGCGCAGCCGGATGCGATGCTCGAGCTCACCGGCACCCACGCGGCGCGCGCCATCGGCCAGCGCCGAGATCGGCCGCGAGATGGTGCGCGCGAAGAGCACGGCGAGCGGTACCAGCACCAGGACACTGCCGAACAACAGCCAGAGAAAGGTTTGCAGCAGCGTTTGGGTTCGCGCATTCAGCGCCTCGGCGGTGCGCTCCCGACTCTGCTCGATCTTTGCATTGGTGCGCAGCGCCGGCGCAATCACCTCCTGCACCGGAACGACGATGCCGACACTCCACCCGGTGACCGGAATCGGATAGTAGGCGATGAAGAACGACTCGCCGGTCTCAGGATCGGCATAGGTGCGCAGGCCCTGCTCGCCGCCCCGCATGCGCTCGATCAGCTGCTGGAAACCGGCGTCGCGCACCTCGCGCAACGGATGTTTGAAGGCCTCATTCTCTTTGAAATCACCCTCGAAACTGCCATGAAACTGCAGGAACTCGGCCGCACGCTTCGGGAACGCGATCGCCTGTCCGCTACCTGACATTAGAAATGCAAAACCCGTCTGCTCCACCTGGAGCCCGACGATACCCTCGACAATGCGCTGCAAGGTGATGTCAATGCCGGTCACCGCCATCAACTGGTCACCGCGATAGACCGGGGCGATACTCGAAACCATCCAGCCCAGGCCCGCGGGGTCCCAATAGAGCTCGGTCCATTCCGGGCTGCGATCGGGGTTGTGCTCGGCATCGGCGAGATAATAGAAGTCGAAGGCGGTCACGTCCGGCAGATTTGCAAACTGCTCGGTCGCATCCACCCACTGGTACTGACCGTCGAGGAACGGCATGCCCCGCGACAACTGTCCGGCCGTGTTGATGTACAGCTGCACCGCGTATGGGTTGGTGGCCGCAACACTGTTGAAAAGGATGTCCATGTATTCGGTCAGCTCGATCTCGCGCCGCGTCTCAGCACTGACCTGTCCCTGCGCATCGACCCGATCGCCGAACACCCCCAACCAAGAGTTACGGCCGGGCTGCCGGCTGCCAAACATCGCATTCGCCGGGGCCGGCTCATACTCGCTCGGGTACGCATATCGACGGAGCGTTTCCGGGTGCGCGAAGAGGTAAGCGGCGAAGTCTGCCAGCTTGACTGTATCGGACTGCACCTGGGTCAGGATCTCATTGACGTCGCCGGCATGACGCTCGGTCAGTGCCTGCAAACGCGCCTCCAGCTCAGCAGTGAGCGCGGCACTGCTATCCGACATTGCTAGCTCTGCCACCTCGCGGTTGGACTGGGAGGCAATCGCGCTGATGCTTTGCGCACTGTAGTAGCCGACCAGGCCGACGATCAGAAGCGGCGTCAGCGCCGTCAAAATAAGGACGGCCAGAAGCTTGGTCGCAATCGGGAGCTTGAGTGAGATCGACATGGCTGACCGGCGGTTGTTTAGACTCAAACGAGCCGAGCCCCATCGCTGCATCGGTCGCGCAACGAGAAGCTCGGCTCGAATAAGCCGCTACAGGCGCCTCAGGCGAGATCGAAGCGATCCGCGTTCATCACCTTGGTCCAAGCCGCGACGAAGTCATGCACGAGCTTCTCCTGATTGTCATCCTGAGCGTACACCTCCGCATAGGCCCGCAGGATCGAGTTGGAGCCGAAGACCAGATCGACCCGGGTTGCTGTCCACTTGACGTCGCCGGTCTTGCGGTCGCGAATCTCGTAGAGGTTGTTGCCGGCGGGCTCCCAGCGATAGGCCATGTCGGTCAGGTTGACGAAGAAGTCGTTCGTCAGCGCGCCGACGCGGTCGGTGAAGACCCCATGTTGGCTCCCGCCATGATTGGCGCCCAGCACCCGCATGCCACCGACGAGCACCGTCATCTCCGGGGCGGTGAGCCCCATCAACTGGGTGCGATCGAGCATCAACTCCTCCGGAGTCACGGCATACTCCTTCTTCACCCAGTTGCGGAAGCCGTCGTGGATCGGCTCCAGCGGCTCGAAGGACTCGGCGTCAGTCATCGCATCGGTGGCATCGCCGCGGCCCGGCGCGAAGGGCACCTCGATCTCGAATCCTGCGGCCTTGGCCGATTGCTCGACGCCGACGTTACCGCCGAGCACGATCACATCGGCAATGCTGGCCCCGGTGTCGGCGGCGATACCCTCGAGCACCTTCAGCACCTTCGCCAAACGCTCGGGCTCGTTGCCCTCCCAATCCTTTTGCGGGGCCAGGCGGAGACGTGCCCCATTGGCGCCGCCGCGCATGTCGGAGCCGCGAAAGGTACGCGCGCTGTCCCAGGCGGTAGCGACCAGCTCGCTGATGCCGAGCCCGCTGGCGGCGATCTTGGCCTTGACGGCCGCGATATCGTAATCAGTGCGCCCGACGGGCACTGGGTCCTGCCAGATGAGATCTTCCTGCGGCACGTCGGGGCCGATGTAGCGCGCCTTGGGCCCCATGTCCCGGTGTGTGAGCTTGAACCAGGCCCGGGCGAAGACCTCGGAGAGATAGTCCGGGTCCTTGTAGAAGCGCTCCGAGATCTCGCGATAGACCGGGTCCATCTTCATCGCCATATCGGCGTCGGTCATGATCGGGTTGTAGCGAATCGATGGGTCCTCGACATCCACCGGCTTGTCCTCTTCCTTGATGTCGACCGGCTCCCATTGCCAGGCCCCCGCGGGGCTCTTCTTTAGCTCCCATTCGTGGTCGAGGAGCATCTTGAAGTAGCCATTGTCCCAACGGGTTGGATGACTGGTCCAAGCGCCCTCGATCCCGCTGCTGACGGTATCGCGACCGATGCCGCGGCTGGTCTTGTTCATCCAGCCAAAGCCCTGGTCCTCGAGCGCCGCGCCCTCGGGGTCGGGGCCGAGGTGCGACACGTCGCCGTTGCCGTGGCATTTTCCAACCGTGTGGCCACCGGCGGTCAGCGCGACGGTCTCCTCGTCGTTCATCGCCATGCGCGCGAAGGTCACGCGCACGTCATGGGCGGTCTTCAGCGGATCGGGGTTGCCATCCACGCCCTCTGGGTTCACGTAGATCAGTCCCATCATGACCGCAGCCAGCGGGTTCTCCAGATCGCGATCACCCGAGTAGCGACTGCCCTCGCTGTCGCTCGGCGCCAGCCATTCCTTCTCCGAGCCCCAGTAGGTGTCCTTCTCCGGATGCCAGATGTCTGCTCGGCCGAAGCCGAAGCCGAAGGTCTTCAGCCCCATCGACTCGTAGGCGATGGTGCCGGCAAGGATGATCAGATCCGCCCAGCTGATCTGGTTGCCATACTTCTTCTTGATCGGCCAGAGCAGCCGGCGCGCCTTATCCAGATTGACGTTGTCGGGCCAGCTGTTGAGCGGCGCGAAGCGCTGGTTGCCGGTGCCGCCACCGCCGCGACCATCGGCAATGCGATAGGAGCCAGCCGCATGCCAGGCCATGCGGATCATCAGGCCACCATAATGGCCCCAGTCCGCCGGCCACCAGTCTTGGCTGTCGGTCATGAGTGCCCGCACGTCGCGCTTGAGCGCCTCGACATCGAGCTGTTTGAGCGCCTCACGATAGTCGAACGCCTCCCCCATCGGATTGGTCTTGCGATCGTGCTGGTGCAGGATGTCAAGGTTGAGCGCCTTCGGCCACCACTCCATGACCGAGCTGCCAACGGCGGTGTTAGCGCCGTGCATGACCGGGCACTGGCCGGAGTGCGTTGTCTGCTGGGTTTCCATCGTGACCTCCTCTAAACATAGGTGTTGGCTGAGCGGCGGCGCTGGTGCAGCCACTGCGCGCAGCAATTCCAGACTAAGCAGCGCCGCCCTCGAGGGCTAATCGTTTTCGCCCCGGTTCGTCATCGGCAACGCCGATAGCGACCCCGACGAGCGAGCCCGACCCGTTGACCGCCTTCTGCATCGTCTCTTATGGTGCGGCTATCCTGATCCGAGACGACGTCTGTCTATGGTGCCCGATGTTGTTGGTCAGTGCTGGCATTGCGGCGCCAGCCTGACGAAGGCCGATTACAGCCGCGAGAACCACTGCCTGAGCTGCGGCAAGGCCACGCGCTGCTGCCAAAACTGTCGCCTCTATCAGCGCGGGCGGCCCAACGATTGCCTCGAGCCGCTGGCTGATCCAGTGGCCGATAAGATGCGCGCCAACTTCTGCGAGCACTTCGACCCAACCTCATGCCCGAGCTCAGGTCAGTCCCAGGGGCCTGCGGCCGCGGCGGACGATGCGCAAGGGCTCATTCAGGCGGCCGAGGCCCTGTTCAAATAAGGCCGCAGAGTGCCGAGTGATCACGAAACCTTGGCGCCATCATGACCCTCGAAGCCTGGCTCTCACTCGCCCTACTCTGCGTGCTCGGCGCCATGACGCCTGGCCCCAGTCTCGCGGTCGTGCTTGGCAGCTTGATGCGCGGCGGTCGCGCGGCCGGGCTCGCGGCCGCCCTCGCCCATGGACTTGCGGTCGGACTCTATGCCTTGCTGACGGTTGTCGGTCTCGCCGCGGTCGTGGCCTCCTCGCCGCTGCTCTTCGCCCTGATGCAACTGGGTGCGGCCGGCTACCTCTGTTACCTGGCCTACGGCGCCTTGCGCCGATCTCCAGGCAAGCACGGCATCAGCCACGACCATGCGCGGGCGGCGCTGCGCGGCTCACCCGCGCGCGACGGCTTCCTGATCGCTTTCCTCAACCCGAAGCTCGCCGTGTTCATGCTGGCGCTGTTCGCGCCCTTCACCACGGCCGATCAGGATCTGGTCGCGAAGATGGTGCTGGTCCTGACCGTCGGCGGCATCGACACCCTCTGGTATGCGGCCGTGGTGCTGGTGGTGGTGCGCGCCGGGCTGTTACCACAGCTCGAGCGCCACGCGAGGCTCATCGAACGTCTCTTCGGTCTGTTGTTGTTGGCGTTGGCCGTCTTCGTAACGAGCCGAGCGCTCGACGGGCTCACTACGAGCGCGCTCGCTGGCTCGTCTTTGAGCTGAGGGCCCGAGCCAGTTGAGCCTCGTCTTGAGCCTCGGCCGATGCGCTCTGGCTCAGGCTCGAGCGCAGCGGCCTTCCCGTTAACCGCTGCTGCTTGGCTCGAGTAACTGGTAGCCACTTGGGTTGTCCGGGCATAGCCCCAGCCCGCATTCGAGGAAGGTTGACAGCACGTTGCCCAGCACCATCAAGGTAAAGAGGATGAGCGCGCCGCGCGCTAGCCAGCTCGGCGGCGGCGGTTCCATCGCTTGGTCGTTGAAACGCGTATCCGCCAACAGGAGCAAGGCACTGCCGACGATGATCAAGGCGAACAACAGCGCGGCCCAGGTGTAGTAATGCAGCCCGAGGAACGGATCACCGTAGGCACCGGTGCCCGGGACGATGTGCAGTAGGACCTGGCGCATCGCAATCGCGCCACCGGCGGCCGCACCGAGTATGCTGAGCGCGTAGTGACTCGCGCGCTGCCCGAAGACCAGATTCATCGCCAGCCCGACGCCCGCAAGCACGAAGCCGGCCCGCTGCAGGATACAGAGCGGACAGGGCAGCTCCCGGTTGATCAGCTGATCCGCAAAGGCCGTGGCGAGAACGGCGCTGATCGCCAGCAATCCGAGTGCATTGAGGAGACGTGACAATCGATGCGGCATGGTCGGCACCCCACTAGAGGCTGAGCGCGAGCGGATCGCTCGCGTGCTGGTGGAAGAGCCAGAGCAGCGACAACAGGCCGAGGCCCCAACAGGACAGGGCCAGCCGGCGCCAGCGGAGCAGCAGTGCACCAAGCGCGAGGGCAACGAATGCAAACGGCAGAACCATCATCGGCGGACACCTCAGGTCGTTTTGAGGAGACCGGATTATCTCAGAATCCCGGCCGCGCGTGCCCGCTGCCC
>CAZTYV010000086.1:9642-12398 GCA_964617675.1 uncultured Halochromatium sp.
TTGATGACCCAGGAGGTCCAGAATGCGCCAATCACATCCCCTCCACCATGACCACGACTGCGACTACGCACCGCGCTCCGTGCGAGCGCGCGGCCGGCGGATCGCGTCGGCTCGACTTGGCAGCGAGTCAGGCTGGGCTCAGCAGATGGCGATCATCGCGCTGATTCTATTGTGCACTGGCCTCAGCCTCGCGAGCCCGCTGCAGGCTGCCGATCGGCAGATCGCCGAACAGAGCTGGCAGCTTGGCGATTACATCGCCCACGCCAACGCAGTTCGCACCGACTTCCTCACGCAGCCGGTGGCGGACAAGTTCGAGATCGAGCGCAGCAAGGAGAAGGCACTGATCACGATCTCGGTGCAAAGACCTCAGGAGTCAGCACCGGCGGAGCCCATCGAGGTCGACCTCAGCGTCACCGCGCATCGAGCCTCGACAGAGGCTGAGCCGGTCATGATGCGCATGCACCGAGCCGATGACGTTATTTACTACCTCGGTGTGCTCCCGATCCGCGATGGTGAATCGATCCGCTTCGACATCGCCGTGCTACCGGAGCCAGGCGCCAAGACCCATCGATTCAGCTTCGAACGCTACTTTTTCACCGATTGAGGTGGTCGCATCCGTCGCGCTCAGTGTCCGCATCCAGGCATCGACCAATAGCCAGCCCGTGCGGCCCTCGGCGGCAGCGGCGACATGCTCGTACCAGCTCGGATGCGCGCCGCAGACGTGACGATCGACCTGCGCCTCTGTCAGCGCTTGCGCTCCGATACCGTCAACAAGCCGCATTGCTCTTGACCCTGCGTGACCACCGCACTTGGTCATCCGGCGAAGCGCGCCCGCAGCAGCTCCGCGTGTCTCGCGTCGTATCCAAAGAGCATCAAAAGGCGTGGCCGCGCACAAGTCGATCGTCGCCCGCCTACCCGCGGTTGACCTGAGTTGCGCCAGCCTCGAGGATCACGCACATCCCTGCCCGTGAGCGCTTGTCACGACGAGGCCCCCTTCGTGTCCGCCCCGACTCCTCCCCTCTTTTCAGTACCAGCCAGGGCCCTGATCGTCGCCGCCGCGCTGGTGCTGGTGGTGGCAGGGATGCGTTCAGCATCGCCGATCCTGACGCCGCTCTTGCTGGCCATGTTTGTCGCGAGTATCTGCGCGCCAGCCTTCTTTGCAATGCAGCGTCTACGCATTCCTGCGGTCGTCGCGCTGCTGATCTTGTTACTGGCGCTGGTCGCCATGTCACTGCTCACCGCCATCATTATTCAGATCGGCATCAGCGATCTGCAAGCCAGACTTCCAGGCTACCAGGTCATCTTCCAACGGCGGTTCGATGAGATGGTCACCTGGCTCGAGCAGTTTGGAAACGCAAGCCACGACGAGGAGATCCGTGCGCTATTCGATTGGCGCTCCGCCTTCGCCTTTGTGCGCACCTCCCTAACCAAGGCGACCGGTGTCGTCGGCCAGACACTGTTCGTGCTCTTGCTGACCGCCTTCATCCTGCTCGAGGCGCAATACCTTCCGCGAAAGCTGCATGGCATTCCGGAGTTCTCACCAGCGTTCTGGCGGGAGTTCGGCCGGGTGGTCAGCGATGTGCGCCGGTACATGAGCATGAAGACGCTGACCAGCCTGCTCACCGGCGCCCTGGTCCTGCTCTGGGTGCTGGCGCTCGGCGTCAATTTCGCGCCTTTACTCGCCTTCTTGGCCTTCGTCCTGAACTTTATCCCCATCATCGGCTCAGTGGTCGCCGGCGTTCCGGGCGTTGTCTTGGCGCTCGTCGAGCAGGGTCCCGGAACCGCCCTGGTCTGCGCGCTGGGCTACGTGGCCATCAACGTCGGCATCAGTAACGTCGTCGAACCGCGACTGATGGGTCGTGGCCTCGGACTCTCACCGCTGGTCGTTGTCCTGTCACTGGTCTTTTGGGGCTGGATATTCGGGCCGGTTGGCATGCTTCTGTCGCTGCCACTGACCAAGATCGCAAAGGTCATCATGGAGGGCTTTCCAGAATCACGCTGGCTGGCGGCCCTGCTGGGCGGACCCAAGCCGCCGACGCCCTGCGTGCCGGAGCCCAACCGAGCCGCCGACGAGCGCAACGCCGACACCAGTGACCGCGGGACTCGGTAGAGAGCAGCTGTCGGTTGAATCGATCTGACCAGGCTGCGGCGAGCGACGAGGCTTGAAGGGTCCGCGGATGCCGGCTATGGACTCAAAGCGACGATCACCGCGGTCTCCCAGGATCGCCCGTCGATGTCGGTCAGCCGCAGGCGATAGCGGCCCTGCTCCAGGGGCTGTTGGCCCGGGAGACGAATCATCGCCTTTGCACCGGTGACCGCGCCGAGGCCGTAATTGGTCGGCGCGATGCGTGCTCCCCAGGGCTGGGTGAAGAGATTGTCGATCGCCGAGAGTGGCAAGGCACTGAGCGCAGCGCCACCCCATCGCTGGATCAGCGTATCGCCCTGGAGCAACGCGGCCTCGACCAGGTATAGCTTCCCGGTATCCGGGCCGGCATCGATGTATGCATGGACGCTGAGGTCGCCATTGGAATCCACGCGCGCATCGGACAGCACGATGTTGTGCTGGTGGAAGTTCACGCGCGAGTGCAGCGGGCTGACGACGGCACCGTGCAGGTACTGATAGAAACCGACCGTGAACAGCAACGAAAGCAGCCCGAGCCCAAGACCCCAGCGGCGCGCGCTGATCAAGGAGAGTGGCCCCGAGAACAGCAGACGAAACCAAGCGCGCTCGCCAACGGCAGAAGCCCGGCCAGCGA
>CAZTYV010000086.1:12408-14659 GCA_964617675.1 uncultured Halochromatium sp.
CCGCCATGGTCCATTCGTCGACGCAGGTAGAGCCCATCCAACCGAAGATAAGCATCAACGAGACGTTCAAGCCGACGCTCGCGAAGGCCAGCAGCCGGGTCGCCAAGCCCAACAGGAGGCCCACGCCTACGACAAGCTCAGCGAGCGTCCAGAACCACACCATAAAGTGCAGGAAGCTTGCCTGCAGCATGACCCACTGAATCAAGTCCGGGAAGAGCGACCCGGGCATTGCGTGCGCGAGCTTGTTCGCCACGTACCCCGCCGCATTCGGGTCCATCTTCACCGCGTGGGTGACTGCATCCCCGTTGGCCGCGACGGGGGCCAGATCATAGAAGAGCCGTCGCGAGGCCCCCGCCCAGAAGACCCAGCCTTGCACCAAGCGAATGGACAACGCCATGATGCCCGCGAGTGCGAACAGATGCTGGGGCGTCAGTGCTTGGTCGAGGTCGCGTGAAACGGCAGGCATATCAGGGCCTCCAGCGGCGCTTTCGCGCGAGTATTCGAGCCGCTGATGGAAAAGTCAACGGGATACCAATGCCCTGGGCCGCGGGCCGATGGTCGGTCTCGAGTGGCGCGTGACGGGCTGGACGCAGGATCGAGGTCCAGGTAGGTATCAGTCCTCGGTCACGCCAGCACGCGCCGCGGCACGGCCACGCCATGGACCTCGGCCGAGGAGGTCTCGGCGGCATCGCCCGCGGGTCGACGCTTCGCCAGCTCCGAACGCAATGCCGCACCGAAGCTGGCCTTGACCTCCTGCCAGTCGCGCGGTTTGATGTCGATCCGCGCCGGCTCCGGAAAGTCCTTGAACCAGGGCCCGTAAGAGGGCTGTAGCACCTGCTCGCGCTCGGCGGCAAGCACGGCCAGATCGGCCTTCTTGATCTCGGGTGGGTCGGGATAGCGCAGACCGAAGGTCAGGGCCACCACCCGATGGATTCGAGCCTCCACGGCCTTGTACTCGGGCATCACCTGCTTCAGTGGGCTGACCATGTCACCGATGTAGGCCTCTGCGGCATCATGCAGCAGGCCCTCGAGACGCAGCTCAGCCGGCACCAGCGCGGCGACGTGCAGCGAGTGTTGCGCAACACTGTACGGAAACAGCGCCGCACCATTGAAGCGATTCATCAGCGAGAGCGAATGGACGATATCATCCAGGCGCACCATCGCCGGGCGCGGATCACGCAGATCGAACGCGATGCCGGAATAGGTATGGATCTGAACGGGCTCCAAGCCTGTCATGACGTCAGCGCAAAACGGCGACAGCGATTCATCCGCACCATCCTCGTCGAGTGCACGCCCTTTGTCCATCCGCGTTGACCTCGAGCATTTTGATCGATCCGCATCAGGATTCCGCCATGAGCCAGTCCCCTTCTGAACAAGCCTGCTACTTTTGCAAGGTCACGCGCGGCGAGGCCGACCCGCTCATCTTCGAGAACCGGTCGTTCGTCGGCATCTTCGACGCACATCCAGCCAACCCCGGGCATGCCCTGGTGATCCCCAGACGGCACGTCGTCTCCATCTTCGACCTCGATGAGACCGAGCAGTCAGACTATTTCGACGCCCTGAAGGGGGTCAAACGCGCCATCGAGTCAACCAACCTATGCGTCCTTTATGAGGCCATGCTCGCCCGACCCGACCTCAGGGACCGGCCCAAAGACCAGATCGAAGCCGTCTTGGCGCTACCGTTCCTGAACCGCAAGCCCGATGCCTACACGGTGGGCAACAACGACGGACGCGAGGCAGGAAGAAGCATCGACCATCTCCACCTCATCCTGCTGCCCCGCTACCGCGGCGACGTCGAAAACCCGAGGGGCGGCATCCGCAACGTGATACCGAGCAGAGCCCACTACCAACGACGCCATTGACCTGCACGGCATCGTCTTCAGGCGTCCGCCGCTGCGGATCGAGAGCACTCCAGAGCACCCCGCGCAGGTTCTCATGCCAGCGCCGTATCCCCGGCAACTGCTCGACGGGCCGAAAACAGGTGTTGACCCGGAAACCGGAATCCCCTAGAGTACGCGGCTCAGTCAATTCCCCGATAGCTCAGTTGGTAGAGCAACTGACTGTTAATCAGTGGGTCGCAAGTTCGAGTCTTGCTCGGGGAGCCAATAGAAACAAGCGCTTACGGGAAACCGAAGCGCTTTTTCTTTGCCCGGATGCCGTTCTAGGTAACGCCCTAGGTCACAGGCGCCGAGATAGGTAACGCTGCCCTTCTCGCCTGTCGGCTCTCGCAGCCGCCAACCACCTCGAGGCG